>JAFCCG010000002.1 GCA_017610335.1 Chloroflexota bacterium
TTTTTTAAGGGGAATTAAGTTATGTCATCAAAAAATGAAGAGTTTTTCAAAGACAAAAAAATACTGGTTACAGGCGGAGCCGGCTCAATAGGCAGCGAAATTTTAAAAAATCTGCTCAAATTCGGGGCAAAAACTGTAAGAAGCATTGACATAAATGAAAACGGGCAATTTGAGCTAAAGCACGAATTAGAATCCACTGGAAATGCAAGTTTCTTTATTGGAGACATCAGGGACAGGGGCAGAATGCTGATGGCGGTAGAAGACATTGATATCATTTTTCACGCAGCAGCCCTGAAACAGGTTCCGTTATGCGAATACAACCCGTTTGAAGCGGTTAAGACAAACGTGTTTGGAACACAAAACCTTATTGAGGCAGCACTTCAGGCAGGGGTTAAAAAAATGGTTACAATAAGCACTGACAAGGCCGTGAATCCCGTAAATGTCATGGGGGCAACAAAGCTTCTTGCAGAAAGATTAACAATTTCAGCAAACAGCTACAAAGGCAAGAAAAAAACAGTTTTTTCATGCGTCAGGTTTGGAAATGTTCTGGACTCAAATGGCTCAATCATACCTTTGCTGAAAAAACAGATTAAGGCAGGAGGTCCTGTAACAATTACAGATAATGGAATGACAAGGTTTGTTATGAGCATTCCAAAAGCAATTGGCCTTGTTCTTGAAGCAACAAGGGAAGCACAAGGCGGAGACATCTTTGTACTAAAAATGCCAATAGTTAGGATAAAAGACTTAGCGGAAGTCATGATTGAAGAGCTTGCTCCAAAATATGGTTTTAAGCAGGATGAAATTGAAAGAAAGATAATTGGAAGAAGGTATGGAGAAAAGCTGTTTGAAGAGCTTATGACTTCTGATGAGTGCAGGAATATGGAAGAGTCCGAAGAAATGTTCAAAATTCATTCAATGGAAAGGCTTGTTCAATTCAGGAAAAAAAAGCCAAAGAAAACAAAAGGAATTCATACGATTCAGAAAACGGAAAGCTGTTAAGCAAGAAAGAAACAAGAGAAATGCTGAAAGAGGCAAAAGTTCTTTAAAAAAACATTGAAAAACATAAGAAATTAAATAGCTCCATTTCAAAACAATAAACTGAAGAAAATTTGCATTTCCTGCGAAAACAGGTAAAAAAATAAAAATTCTAAAAAGCAAAATTAAATTGGAAAAGAAGGTGACAAAAAAATGAAATGCCCGAATTGTGGAGCAAGATTTTATGAAAAAAAAATAGTAAAAAAAACCTTTACCAAAATAGACAATGTAAAAAATCTTAATGTTGGATGTGGAGAAGAAGAACTTGTTAAAGGATGGCTCAATATTGGACTATTTTCAGAAGACAAAATCCCTTATGGTTCAATCATAAGCAAGAACGGAACAAGAGTATTGAATTTTGATTTAACACAAAATCTTCCATTGCCCGAAAATAGCATAGAGTATGTATATGGAAGCCATTTTATTGAACATTTGAGTTTCAACGACGGTTTAATGTTTTTGAAAAGAATGCACACAGTTATGAAAAAAGGCGGAGTAATCAGGCAATGTTTTCCAGACCTTGAATTGTGGATTAAAAACTATTATGAAAACAACAATAAATTTTTTAACGAATACAAGTCAACGTTTTCTTCATGCAAGCAGGCAAAAACCAAGGGACAGATTTTTATGACACAAGTTCATGCTTTTGGCCACAGATGGGGTTACGATTTTGATTCAATGAAAGATTCCTTTGAAAGGGCAGGATTTTCAAATGTTGCCAAAAAAAAAGTTCATGAAAGTTTGATACCGGAAATTAAGAAAATAGAGCCCTGTTGGAGAGGGCGGGTTCTGGAAACGGCTTATGTTGAAGCTAAAAAAGCTTGAAAGGGATTAACATGAAAAAAAGAAAAAGAACTGTTCAGAACAAGGCAAACAGCTTTAATGCCATAAGGCATGCCATAAAAGAATTTGAAAAAATTTATGGCAAGAAAGTAAGCCATATAGTGCTATTGCAGCCAACCTCTCCATTTAGGGAAGCAAGGCATATTAACAAGGCATTAGAAAAGTTTTTTGAATCAAAAGCAAATTCGCTTTCCTCTGTTGTAAAAGCAAAAGATGGAAACAAATTCCTGGTTTATCTTAAAAAAGGAAAGCCAATAATTCTTTCAACAGGAATGGAAACAATGCAGGAGATTCAAAACGCATTGGAAGTCATTTATAAGACGGGCAACAAAAAAATAATCGCTCTGCATTGCACCACCAATTATCCCTGCGACTTAAAGCAAGTGAACTTGAATGCAATGCTTTCGATGAAAGAAGAGCTTGACTGTCTTGTGGGATTCTCAGACCATAGCTTAAGCATGGTTGTGCCAGGTGCAGCCAGTGCATTTGAAAACAGCTTACAGAAAGCAATTTGACTGCAGGAAAGGAATGCTTCCGATTACTGAAAAGATTGCAAAAAAGGTTTTAACCCTGCCATTTCATGCAAAAATCAAAGCATAAGAAGCCTTGACATAAATGAGAACAGGCAATTTGAGCTCAAGCACGAGCTTGGAAACCCAAAAAATATTGGCTTTCTGATTGGAGATATCAGGGACAGGGAAAGAATGATGATGGCGGTGGAAGATATTGAGAGAAAAATCATTGGAAGAAGGTATGGAGAAAAGCTGTTTGAAGAGCTTATGACTTCTGATGAGTGCAGGAATATGGAAGAGTCCGAAGAAATGTTCAAAATTCATTCAATGGAAAGGCTTGTTGGAATTCATATGATTCAGAAAACGGAAAGCTGTTAAGCAAGAAAGAAACAAGAGAAATGCTGAAAGAGGCAAAAGTTCTTTAAAAAAAAAAGAGAGTGAAAAAAATGAGACCAATATATGATGTACCAGTTATACAAATTGACGTAACCAATGCATGCACGCATGAATGCGCAAATTGCACAAGGTTTGTAGGACACTACAAAAAGCCGTTTTTTATGGACCTGAAAACCGTAGAAAAAGCCCTTGATTCAGTTAAAGACTTTCCAAAAAACATAGGATTAATGGGTGGAGAGCCTACACTGCACCCGCAATTTGAAGAAATTTGCAAGCTTTACCAGGAAAAAATTCCGGAAAAAAGAAGGAGGAGATTCTGGACATCCGGCTACAAATGGAAAGAATATGAAAAAATTATCAAAGAAACTTTTGACATGGACATAATAAGTTACAATGACCACTCAAACAAAGACGAAGGCTGGCACCAGCCATTGCTTATTGCTTCCGACGAAATAATAGAAGACAAGGAGCTAATGTGGAAGTTAATTGATGACTGTTGGATTCAAAAAAGATGGTCTCCCTCAATAACTCCAAAAGGTGCATTCTTCTGTGAGGTTGCAGCAGCCCTTGACATGATGTTTGATGGTCCAGGAGGCTGGCCAATTGAAAAAGACTGGTGGAAAAAAGAGCCAAAAGACTTCCAAGACCAGGTTAAAAGATACTGCGTAATGTGCAGTGCCGCAATCCCTTTAGAGATTCCAAGCAGCCACTTACAGTACGACATTATATCAAAAGGAAACCTGAAAAGACTTGAAAAAATTGGCTCGCCAAAATACCTAAAAAAAGCATTCAAAATATATGACAAAAAATACACCTATGAAGACTACAAAAAATACTTCAAAAACTGGGCGCCTGGGCATTACAGGGATTTTGTTCAGCATGATCCAAAAAAAAGGGAAAAGGACACTGAAATAAAAAAGCCTTGGGCAACCTTTGACAAAAACGAAGTATGTAATGCAGGCCTAAATGCCAAAGAAAAAAAGGTAAAAGGAAAACAGTAAAAGCAATTCTTGCAGCAAACACTAAACAAAACAGGCGAATGCAAGTTGCCAGAAAAGCCTGAACAAAAAAAAAGATTTTAAACAAGATTGTACCAAATGACTTTAAATAAAAGCAAAAAACTAGGTAAAAAGCCTTACGCCAAACAAAAGCAAAATTCCAGTAAATTTGACATTGACAATGCTTTCAAATATATCAATGATCAAAATCTTGAAAAGAAGATTTTGAAAAGACATAGGAACAGGCAATGGGTCAAAAAGAATTGGATGGGAATGAATGCAAATGCTGATAACTAACCAAGAGGCTGAACCAAATTATTACTTTTCAAAGCCTGAAAAAAAGCCAAAGCCGGTACCAGGTGAAAGAGCAAGAACATTTCAGGATAAAACTATCTCAGGTCTTAACAGCGCAAGGTATGCTGTGGAAGAGCCATTGAAGCTAAGGCTCCTAAGAATGTTGCATAAGAAAGAGTACTCAACACAGGAAAAGAACCCTTTGGTTACTGTTTACACACCAACTTATAACAGGGCAAAACTTTTGATGGAACGGGCTTTGCCGTCTGTTCTTGACCAAAGCTACAAAAATATAGAATATATTATTATTGGAGACTGCTGCACTGATGAAACAGCAGACCTTGTCAAATCAATGAAAGATAAGAGGATTAGGTTTTACAACCTGCCAAAAAAGTGCAGTAACTTTCCCCAAGATGTAAAAGGCAGATGGTTTGCAGGGCCTGTTGGGCCGTCCAACGTCGCCCTTGATAAGGCAAAAGGCAAGTGGATTGCCCGCATTGACGACGATGACTCGTTTACAAAGGACCATATAGAATTACTGTTGAGATTTGCACAGGAAGGAAACTATGAATTTGTTTCGGCTGCCTATAAAGCAAAAAGACAGGGCAAAGAATATGTAGTGGATGTGAAAGATATTATCCCCAAAATTGGCGGAACCTCAACCTGGCTTTACCGTTCCTATTTAAAGAGTTTTAAGTATAATATAAACTGCTGGAGAAAGAACTGGAACTGCGTCAATGATACAGACCTTGTTTACCGCCTGTATAAAGCAGGAGTGAGAATGGACTTTTTGGACAAGGTTGTTTCCTATGTGTTTCCAAGGCCTGGAGAGCAGACAATTGGCATTGAGGCCTACAAAGAAGCTGAAAAGGAAGGGCGAAAAACCTATAATGAGTGAATTTTAAATAGCCTGATGTGCTTTCCTATGAATTTTGTTTGTTAGCCCAAAGCTCAATGCGGCATGAGGGTTATGACAAAAACAGGCCATTGCTGAAACAATACATGCAAGCAGTTAAATAAACCGCTTTATAAAGTGTCTTATTGGACCGATTCTTACACCTGTTTTCTTTTCTATAGACCTCAAAATGTCAATATCTTCTGGCTGAAGGCCCCTGAAAGCAACAAAAAACAAGCCATAAAGGAAAAGAAAGCTAACACCAAGAGCAATCAAAAGAATAAAGTTTAACGGAAAAGCAAGGGACTCAAGGCTCGGCAAGGCATTCTTTAAAAAGTAAAACAGGATAATTGAAAGGCAGGCAACAAAAGTTGGCACAGAATATGCCTTGTTGTATGGATGCAACTTTGTGAAAGCAAACACTTCCAGAAAGGCCATAAAATTCCACAGCACATAAGAAAAGGATGTTGCAAGAGCAGCACCAATTATTGCGTTTCCACTGGCTTCAAATAATGAAATAAGCCAAAGGTTGAGAAAAATATTGAAAACACTGCATATTACCGTGTTAAAAAAAATAAGCTTTGTCTTTTTGATGCTTTCAAGAATTGAACTGACAGGGCCAATACAGCTTACTATAAAAATGCCTGAAGCAAGAATTATCATTGCTGTTGCACCCTGAACATAAACCGGGCCAAACAGCACCGCCAAAATTCCGCGGCTGAACAAGACTGTGAAAAGAAAAACAGGGAAAATCAGGGAAAAAATCCACCTTGTGACAATCTTGAACATTTTTTGCATTTCTGCCATTTTTTTTTGCGCATAAAGCCCGGTTATTATGGGCAAAAAAAGCGAGCCAAAAGCAAACGGCGCTACCAAAAGCAGGTTTGCAGTAGGCGTTGCAACGCCGTAAATTCCTGCATCATAAGCCTGGCTAAGGTGGCCAAGCATTATTATATCAATTGAACTCAGCAATACACTAAAAAATCCAATCGCAAGCAATGGCCAGCTATAACTTAAAACATCTTTCATGTCATTGTAATGTTTTAATCCAGAACCAAATATTGGAAAAACCTTTTTTTGAACAAAATAAAGAGACAAAACAAATGCTGTAATAATACTTAATACAATTCCAACAACTGCTCCAAAAAGCCCAAAGCCAAGCAAAAGCAAAATTCCTGTAAACCCTACTTTTGCAACATTTTCCAGCACATTTCTGATTAAAATCTTATACTCTATTTTTTTGAAAGCCACAGTTACAATCATTAAACTTGAGGTAAGTGTAAAGAAAGGTAAAGAAATTGAAAACAGTTGCAAAACAGATGTAAGTTCAGGATTGTGAAAGAAGGTAACAGCAAGCCAGTCAGAGGAAAAAAACAATGCAATTGCAAGAACTATTGACAAAATTAGCTGGACTTTTAATGCAAATCTAATTACACCCCTTGCATTTTCATCTTTTCCTAAAGCATTGTGTCTTGCCACAAAATGCATAATACCCTGATAAAGTCCAAAAGCAGCAAAGACAGTTAAAATTCCAACAATACTAACTCCAATTGAAAAAACACCAAATGCTTCAGGACCAAGACCGCGTGCTACAAGCACTCTGTAAAGATATGACAAAACCTTGCTTATGGCAAATCCTGCAAAGTAAAATCCAGCACCCTTTGCAATCAACGAAAGATCTTTGCCCAAAAAATCACCGGTTTACCCCATATAAATTTGAACAGCCATCTGAAAAAACTTTTACCAACTTGCCCTGACTTTCAAGCTCTTCCAAAACATCTTTGTTCCATGGATTTTTGTAACATGTTTCAGCCAAATGAGTTATGCCTGATTCATTCAGCTTTAAATAAAGTTGCTCAGATTCCAATCTCATAAAAGTTGTTGGTGAAATTGCTTCTTTGCCGGCAATAAATTCAATCTGTCTTGTCTTATTTCCATGAATTACAATCTTGCTTTCATCAGGAAGATCTTTAACAAACTCATACAAAGGAACATGATTGTTATAATCCTGATTAAAATGCAGTGCATAAAAGCAGGAAAAGACTACAGCATATAATGCTAAAAGTAAGAAAAGTAAGGTGAAAAACTTTTTCCAGGGAAACTTTAATTCCTTAAAAGCATTTGAAAACGCTATTCCAAGCAATGGCATAACAGGTAAGATCATCCTTCCCTGCACAAACATTCGGCCTCTTGAAATTACAGGAACAAGTGATATTGCAAAGCAAACTGCAAGCAAAACAAACGACATGAACAAAGGGCTTCTTCTGTTACCCAAACCTTTAACAAGCCCGTAAAAAAGTAACATCAGAAAAGGAAAGCTTATCAAAGTAAAAACAGCAAACACCATTGAAGATGAAATACCAAAAGGCAGTGATTCAAAACCCTGCGGCAAAAAGAACCAAAAGCCGGCATTGAAATTTAAAGGGTAAAGAAAAATTGATTCAAATGTTGCAGAAACAGTGGATGTTACAAAAAGCTCGGTTACACCAGAATCAATAGCAGAGCTTACGCCGCCTGTTGCTGCAAAGCTTATGACAAACCAGGCAGAAAAAAGAAGAATTGCTGCAACAACAAAGCAAACAGCCGGAGAAATGCTTTTGAAATCCCTTGAAGGCATTTTTTTCAGCAGTGCATAAAGGAAAAAAACAAAAAATACAGGAACAAGAATTGTTGCACTTTCCTTTGAAATGGCAAGAAGCATTAATGCAAACGGCATTACAACAATAAACTTTTTGCTTCCTGTTTCAAGATAACGCCAGTAAACAAAAAAGCAAAACAACACTGTTACAGAAGCAAGTGTTTCAAGGTAATTTACTCCGCCAAAAATAACCAGTAGTGGTTGTATTGCTACAAAAGCAAAGCCAAAAATCCAGTTTTTTGGAAACATTCTTTTCAGCAAAATGAAAGACAAAAGCAATTGCAGAAATGAAAAAATAACCGGAAAAATTTTTGCCACGGCAAGAGTAACAGGAATTTGAAACAGAATAAAAAATCCAGAAGTTAAAAAATGGAACAATGGAACAGGCATGTCAACAACACCTGCTTTAGGTATTCCCTGAAAAGGAATTGCATAATTTTGCACAATGTATTTTGTAATAGTCAAATGGTACATGCTGTCGGTTAAAGCTGTATCAGGAAGCATAAAAAGCACGAAAATTCTGGCCAAAATAGCCAAAAGTATTATGGCTGAAAAGATTTTCACTTCAAGGCTTTGCCTAAAAAAACCCTGAAAAAAATTGAACTGCATTTAATACAGTTAATCCAAAAAGGTATTTAAAGAAAAGGGCAAAGTTATAGTACGTTAATCAAAAAATAACGATTTTAAAAGAGTTAAAGGCAAAATTGATTACAATGAAAAAAATGTTAAAGCTTGTAGTGCTAATCCCTGCGCTCAACGAGGAAAAAACAATTGCCACAGTAATCAAAGCAATTCCAAGAAAAATTGAAGGAATTTCAAAAGTACTTGTTTTAGTAGTTGACGACGGAAGCACTGACAGAACAGTACAAAAGGCAAGACTTGCAAAAGCTAACAAAATCGTTTCACACAAGGGAAACAAAGGTCTCGGAATAGCATTCCAAACAGGACTTGACACAGCCCTTAAAATGGGCGCAAGAATTATTGTAAACATTGACGCAGACGGGCAATTCAATCCAAAAGACATTCCAAAAATCATTGCACCAATTTTACAAGACAAAGCAGATGTTGTCATATGCAGCCGTTTTTTGGACAAAAGCCTTGAATCAAAAATGCCAGGAATTAAAAAATTCGGAAACAGATTGTTTACAAAAATAATAAACCTGTTTACAGGAAGCCATTTTACTGATACACAATGCGGCTTCAGAGCATACAGCAAAGAAGCCGCTTTGAGAATGAACCTGTTTGCAAAATTCACTTACACACAGGAAGTTTTAATGGACCTTTCACAGAAAGGAATGCGAATTGAAGAAGTTGCCTGCAAAGTAGAGGGAAAACGCAACGGTCAAAGCAGAATTGTATCACACTGGTATAGTTATGGAATAAGAGCATTGATAATAGTAGTAAGAAGTTTAAGAGACTACAAACCATTACAGTTTTTTGGGATTATCGGCACAATCTTTTTCCTTATAGGAGCAATAAGCGCATTTATTCTCTGGATAAGACTTATACTAATCCACCAAATAGACCCATTCATGTGGATTGTTTACACAGACGTTATCTTAATCGTTCTCGGATTCCTTTTGATAATTCTTGCACTAATCGCAGACCTTGTTGACAGACAAAAAAGAATACAGGAAGAAATCCTTTACAGAATTAAGAAAAAAGAAATTGAAAAAATTCAATAAATCAAAAAAAATAGAATTAAAAAAAAACAAACAAGTGTTTCAATTTGATTTGATTTCCAAGATTGTACCAAATTGGTTAAGTTAAAAAAGAAAACCTCTTTGATTATTACTTATAATACTCACTTACAATACATTTTTGGAGACCGCATGAATATTGTATGTTTTAACCCCTCCAAAGAATTGCTTAAAACAAGCTTTAGAAGCGGCTGGAGCCTGCTACAATATATCAGGGGATAAAGAGATGGCTAAAAATAATGAAAGTGTTTCCTTTTTTTTCCCAGCATACTATGATAAAAAAAGCCTTCCAAAACTTGTTTCCGACTTTTATAAAACTCTTCAAAAGACAGGGCGAGATTTTGAAATAATAATAATAGACGATTGTAGCCCTGATGGAACAGGCGCGGTTGCGAACAAACTTGCCAAAAAATTTCCAAAGGTTAGAGTAATTCACAACCCAAAAAATTTGGGATATGGTGGCGTATTGTTCGCAGGATTTAATTCAGCAAAAAAAGACCTGGTTGGCTTTACCGACGGGGATGCACAGTATTCTGCAAATGACTTTGGGAAATTTCTGGAAGCAATAAAGGACGCAGATTTTGTCATAGGATACAGGATGAACAGGGCCGAGGGTGTTAGCAGGATGATTATACAAAATGGCAACAAGGTTGCATTGTTTTTATTTTTTGGCATGCGCTTTAGGGATTGTGACTGCGGCTTCAAGATGATTAGAAAAAATGTTTTCAAAAAGGTGACACCGCATTCAAAAGGCGGATTTTTCAGCGCGGAAATGATTTACCGTGCAAAAAAGAACGGTTTGAGAATTAAAGAAGTTCCAGTAACACATTTGAAAAGGCCTTTTGGAAAAAGTACTTTTTTGAGATGGGGCAAAATTTTTGACTTTATTGAGGATATGCTGAAAATGCGGATTGGAAAACTTTAATAAAAGGTTTTGCACCAATAAGTTTTGCAATGAGTAATTACCTTGTTTTAGGAGCAAATGGTCTTATTGGCAGCAGTGTTTCAGAACGACTTGCTATAGAAGGCCATAACATACGAGCCTTTGACCTGTTTCAGGGACATGACAACCTTGTAGGCATTGAATCTATTGAAAAAATGAAGGCAGATTATTTGAAGGAAGAAGACTTAAAAAAAGCAGTCAAAGAAATTGAAACAGTGTTTCATTGCATTCATACAACGATTCCAAGAACAAGTGTTGAAAAACCATTGTTTGACGCTGAAACAAACATTGTTCCAAGTCTCAGACTTTTGGAACAGGCAACAAAGGCAGGCGTGAAAAAAATCGTTTACATCAGCTCTTTGGCAGTTTATGGAAACCCATTAAACAATCCAATTAAGGAAACTGATGCCATGCAACCAATTTCCCCATATGGTGTGTCAAAGCTTGCAATTGAAAAGTATTTGGAATTGTTTTACAAAAACCATGGACTGGATTACACAATATTAAGACTTGCACCAACCTACGGTGAAAGGCAAAGAGTTTCTCCAGGATCAGGAGTTATAGCAAACTTTGTTTTTAATTCACTGCATGAAAAGCCAATTATAATGTACGGAAACGGAAATGCTGAAAGAAACTTTTTGTTTGTTGAAGACTCTGCAAAAGGCATTTCCAAAGCAGCTTTCAAGAAAACTAAATCAAAAATTTTCAATTTGGGCGGCTCCGAAACTGTAAGTGTGAAGCAATTAGCAGGGAAGGTGGCAAACGCAACAGGCAAAAAATTGAAAATAAACCATATTGAAAAAAAAAACGAGATTGAAAAGCTTGTATGCGATTTTACCAGGGCAAAACAAGAACTTTTATGGAAACCAGAAGTCAAGTTGGATGAAGGCATAAAAAGATGTGTTGCAACATTTAAAAAAGGAGAGTAATTTGAATGGAAAAAAAGTATGCCTCAAAGTACTTCAATCTGGAAGACGAGCATTGGTGGTTTAAGGCAAGGCGTGACATAATAGGCAGAATAATTAAAGAAATGCCAAAGAAGGCAAAGATTTTGGATGTCGGATGCAGCGGAGGCGTTTTAATTAATGCGCTCAAGGAAAATGGCTTTTGGGACATCAGCGGAATTGACATCAGCGAAGAAGCCATTGAAAAGTGCAAAAAGACAGGGCTAAAAAAAGTAAAAAAAGCCGACGGAGCAAAAACCGGCTTTAAGGCAAACAGCTTCGACCTGATAATTGCTTCAGATGTCCTTGAACACATTAAAGAAGAAAAGAAAGCACTAAAAGAATGGAAAAAGATTTTGAAGAAAAACGGAAAACTTCTGGTTTTTGTGCCAGCAGTTGATTTTTTGTGGAGCGCTCACGATGTGGCAAACGCGCATTGTAGAAGATACAAAAAGAAAAAGCTTTGCAAAGCGTTAAAGGAAGCTGGTTTTGAAGTGTTGCAATCAGGCTATTGGAACTTTTTTTTGTTTCTTCCGGTAAGCATTTCAAGAATTGTGCAGAACCTTTTTATTCAACCGGAAAAGAGACATGAAAGGAGAGACCAACTGGTAAAAGCTGGTAGAATTTCAAACAGGCTGTTGACTGAATTACTTTTGCTTGAAAACAGGATGTTTTCAAACAAGGTTAACTTTCCTTTTGGAGTAAGCATTTTTGCACTAGGCAAAAATTTTGAGATTGCACCAAAATAATTTATAATCTGTTGCAAGCCATATTTTAGTATTGGCAAAGCCGGTGAATCAAATAAATATTGCCAACAGAAACTATACTTATAGAATTAGTAGAAAACAAACGGAGTCAATTAAATAGCAAAGGCATTAGCTGAAAAGAAAACAGTTCTATTGGTTCAGCAGACCCATTCATGTGGATTGTTTACACAGACGTTATCTTAATCGTTCTCGGATTCCTTTTGATAATTCTTGCACTAATCGCAAACCTTGTTGACAGACAAAAAAGAATACAGGAAGAAATCCTTTACAGAATTAAGAAAAAAGAAATTGAAAAAATTCAATAAATCAAAAACTTACGATTTCTTTTTTCTAAACATTTGTGAAAAGTATTTTATACCTGAAAGCAAGAGCTTTGGATTTTTTGCAACCCTTTTCAAAACATAACCTGGCCTAAAGTAAACTTCTTTGTAAGCCTTTTTGTACATTTTTTCAACAAGGTCTTTGTCAAGGTCGCCAAATTCATAATATGCTTTTCCAGAATAACTACCAAAAGATGCCCAATCTTCTACCAAAAACTTTCCTTCCTTTTCAACCATTCCATAAAGCTCGGTTCCGGGATAAGGAACTGTCACAGTAAATTGCACAAGATCCAAAGGAAGTTTTTTTGCAAAATCAATTGTTTCCTGCATTGTTTTCTCATTATCAAAAGGCAATCCAATCATAAAAAATCCAATTGTTTCAATCCCTGCTTCCTTTGCCCATCTTACAGCATTCTCAACCTGCTCTAACTTAATTCCTTTCCCAACTTTATCTAATACTTTCTGATTTCCTGATTCAACACCAAAAGAAAGCTGATAACATCCTGCTTTTTTCATAAGCTTAAGCAAAGGCAAATCCATAGTGTCAACCCTTACACCATTAGGGCAGGTCCAGGCAATTTTTATTTTTCTTTGAATTATTTCCCTGCAAATGTCAACAGTTCTTGCTCTATTTTGTGAAAAATTATCATCAATAAAAGCAATTTCCTTAACGCCGTACTCTTTTTGTAAATTTTCAATCTCGTCAACCACATTTTTTGCAGAACGCATTCTGTAAGTCCTTCCAAAAATTCCCTTAAAGCAGTAAACGCAGCCCCATGGACAGCCCCTTGAAGTCATAACCTTAAGGTAAGGATGACGCCTTGTTGGTGCAGTATACTTTTCTAAAGGAAGGCCATGCCAATCAGGAAAAGGAATTAAATCAATGTCTTTTACTAAGGTCCCTCGGATTATTTTTTTCTTTGAAGAAAAAATTTCAAGAACACTGTTTTCTCCTTCTCCAACAACAACTTTATCAGCATGTTCCAATGCTTCTTTTGGCATTATTGAAGCATGCGGACCTCCAATCACAACCTTTTTTCCACTTGCCCTGTAAGCGTCAGCCATTTTGTAAGCTTGTTTTGCAGTAGGAGTAAAAATTGTTAAACCAACCCACTCTGTTTCAACAGATTTGGGAGATGTTGACATTCCTGCTGTTTCATCAATAAGCACTGTCCTAATCCTGTTCTTTTCAAGAATTGCTTTCAAATAAGCAATGCCCAAAGGCGGGCTTGGATGTGCTACATATACCCCAAATGCAGGATTAATCAGGGTAATTGAATGTTCTACCATAAAAAAAATTAAACCAGCAAGTGTTTTAATTTGGTTTGGTTTCCAAGATTGTACCAAATTGGTTAAGTTAAAAAAGAAAACCTCTTTGATTATTATTTATAGTAATCACTTAGAATTAGTTTTGGTGACCTTATGAATATTGTATTTTTGAACCCCCCATTTAAAGGAATATACAACAGAGAAGTCAGGTTTCAGGCAGTTTCGCCACAAAAGGCACTGCACCCGCCGATAATTTTAGGATATGCCACAGCAGTCTGCCAAAGAAACAAACACAAAGTTGATTTGATTGACGCACCAGCTCTTGAAATTTCAATGGAAGAAACCATAAAAAGAATTTCAGATTTCGAACCGGAATATGTTGTAATGCTTACATCAACAGCATCTGTTGAAAGCGATGCAGGTCTTGCAAAAAAAATTGCTGCAGAAACAGGTGCAAAAACAATTGCAGTAGGAGTTCACGCAACAGCTATTCCGGAAGACACATTAAAACAAGGCTTCGACATTGTTGCAAAAGGAGAATACGAATATACAATTGCTGAAATTGCAAAAGGAATTCCTTTGGAAAAAATTGAAGGAATTTCATTCAAAAAAGGCAACAAGTTTATACATAACAAAGCACGTCCGTTAATCAAAGATCTTGATAATTTACCATACCCTGCAAGAGAATTCCTTCCAAACGAAAAATATTATTCGGCTTTATACAAAAACCCGTTTACTTTTGTGCTTGCAGGCAGAGGCTGTCCACACCAATGCATTTATTGTGCAGGACCACAACTCATGTCTGGCAGGGGTTATAGAATGAGGTCTCCTGAAAACGTTGTTAAAGAATTAAAATACCTTAAAGAAAATTTCAAATTCAAAAGCGTGCTGTTTAATGACGATACTTTGAATGTCAACAAAAAATATTTGCTTGAATTATGTGATTTGATTGTTAAAGAAAAGATTGAAATGCCATGGGTTGCATACAGCAGAGTTGACTCTGTTGATGAAGAGATTGCAAAAGCAATGAAAAGGGCCGGGTGCTTTCTTGTAAAAATAGGATTTGAATCAGGTTGCGATGAACAACTTAAAACAATGAAGAAAGGACCAAGGGCAACAACAGAACAAGGAAAAAAAGCTGCAAAATGTTTTGAGAACGCAGGCATTCAGGTTCATGGAACATTTGTTTTTGGAATGCCTGGCGAAACAGTTGAAAGCATTAAGAAAACCATCAAATATGCAAAAGAACTTAATATTGACTTTGTACAGTTCAGTGTTGCCCAACCATACCCTGGAACAGAATTTTATGATTTCCTTAAAAGCAAGAACTATTTAAAATTTGAAAAATGGTCAGATTACCTTGATTCCGATGGAAAAATCAGACCAATTTTTGAATATCCAAACCTTAGTGCAAAAGACATGCAATACTGGCTAAAACAAGCTTACAAAGAATATTATTTAAGACCAAAATATATGTTTAAAGCATTAAAGCAAAGGATTACAAACAGGAATCTTCTAAAAACAAGCTTTAGAAGCGGATGGAGTCTTTTGCAATATATAAAATAACAGAATTCAAAAAAAAAGCACCAGCTTTAGCACATAAAACAACAGGATTTGAAAAAGCACCAGCTTTAGCATAGGAAATAAAAGAATTTGAAAAAGCATCAGCTTTTTTGCAAGCGCAGAATCTTTTGGTATATTTCAAAACCCTTTTCAACAGCAGAATACCATGAAAAGTTTTTTTCAGTATAATCACGCGCATTCTTTGACATTCTTTTTCTCAAGATCTCATCTTTCAACAAAATATTCAGCTTTTTTGCAATTTCTTTTGGATTTTTTGGCTTTACAAGAAATCCATTAAAGCCGTCCTTTACAACATCAATAAGACCACCAACTTTTGAAACAATAACCGGTTTACCACAAGCAGTTGCTTCTAGTGCAACAATTCCCAAAGTTTCTGTTTCACCACGCGAATCAACAATTGAAGGAATTACAACAATATCTGCTTCATTCATCCACAAAGGCACATCAGCATTCTGCACCTCACCAATAAAAATTATTTTGTCACTCAACCCTTTGCCCTTAACCATTTGCTTTAACTCTTTTTCTAAAGGTCCATGCCCAGCAATAACACATACCGCACCATCTGATTTCACATAATGCATTGCTTCAATAAGGTAAACAAAACCCTTTTTTTCAACAAACCTGCCAATTGAAAAAATAATTTTTTTATTATTTTCAACGCCAATTTTTTTCCTAAGCCCAACTCTCGTCATTACCTTAAACTTTTTTTCATCAATGCTTGGCGAAACAATTCCAAAATCCTTAAGCTTTACAACAGCTTTTGCTTTTTCAAGAGTGTAAGAAGAATTAAACATTACAAAATCGCAGTTTCGCAACACAAACTTGGTCAAAGCCGTTTGAATAAAATTTCCAAAGACCATTCTGTGAACCCAAAGCACAACAGGCTTGCCAGTAAGCTTTTTTAAAATAATTCCAACAAGCCCGCTTGGAATCCACTGCGCATGAATTATATTTTTGCCCCTTGAATTTCCTAAAGCCTTGAGAAAAAAAGAAAGCATAAAAAAAGGAAACTGTATTTTTGCCACCAGGCTATTGGCAAGATTAAAAGCAACCCCGCCATGATAGGCAATCCTCTGCCATTGCTTTGGAAAAAAATACTGAAAACGGTGAATTCTTATGCCGTCAACTTCTTCAAAGCCAAGGCTGTTTTCCCTGTTATGTGGAACAACAACATCAATGCCAACGCCTTTTTTTACAAGCCTTGACATAAACTCGTAATTGAAACTGTAATCGCCCTTAAAGCGAAGGAAAGATGTTACAAGCTGCAGTACTTTTGGTTCAGCCATTAATTAAATAAAACAACAATCCAAATTTAAAAAGACTTGAAAAACCATGCAATGATTGCACCAAAGAAAGAAAAAGCTATATAAGCATTTTTGCAGCCGTTTGCAAATCAGCCTCTTTATTATCACTTTCTTAAAACATTTTTTAGAACCAAAAAATCAAATGGCTTTAATTCACGCAAAGCAAGCAAAGCTAGTACATAAAGAATTGATAGTATGAGATATTTAAAAATCAGTAGCAAGCCAGATGCGGGAAATATACTGCCAAAAGCAAAAACAAGCAATGCCGAAAGCAGGATTTTTACAGTGACAGTTGCTGAAAGAAGCGAACCAAACACCCTTTTGATAACAATTCCTAACAATATAAGACCTAAAAAAGATGCAATAGTTGTTGAAAAAGCTGCTCCAACCATTCCAATTTTTGGAACAGTAAACAGGTTTAGTGCAAAATCTACTATAAGTACAATAACTCCAATCAAAAAAGTTATTTTTGCCATGCCTACTGCCGAAAGAATTGTTACGAAAATTAAAAAAAAGGCAAAAACTCCAAATCCAATTGCAAGAATTTCCAATGGAACAGCAGCAGGAGCATATCCTGAACCATAAACAAAGTCAATTATTTCCGAGGCAGTTGAAGAAAAAATCGCTGAAAGAAAGGCAATTATAAAAAAAGAATAGCGCAAAGAATGGTTTATGTAAAAGGCGGTCTTTTTCTTGTTGCCTTTGAAGGAAGCACTTGAAACAAGAGGAAATGCAACAAATGAGATTGCAACCACCAGTGTTGGAATGACCTTTGCAATTGTGCCAGCTGCATTATAATATCCTGCAAGAGCACTTGAAATTGAAATGTCTGTAAAAGCTTTGACTGCAAAAAGGTCAAAGCTCATCAAGAGAGTGGTTATTAGTGCAAGACCACCAATTGGAACAGCAAATGCAATCATTTTGTCAGGATTTAAAGGCTTACTGTTAATCTTTAAGCCGGCCATGAAACAGGCAACCAGCAGTAAAAACAGTGATGAAAGAATAAAACCAGATATTGCTCCAAAAAGCCCAAAGCCAAGCAGTACAAGTCCAATTATCAGAACTACTTTTGCAAAAGAGTGAATGCCAACAAGTTTTGATTGCAGGGAAAAACGCTTGAGACCGTTTAAAGACCCTGAGAAAAGCCTGAAAAGAGGTTGCAAAAGAATCAATGGCGAGATTAAGTAGATAAAAGGCGTGAGGGAAATATCGTTCAGCATGAATGCGATAAATGGCACAAGTAAAACAAAAACAATGAAAATAACGGATGAAATGGAAAGATGCAGCAGTAGTGCGGTTTTTTTGACACGTTCGTTTTGATCTGGTCTTTCAGAAACAAATTTTGAAACTGTTTGCTCCATAGTAGTCACTAAGACGGTGTTTATGACCATAACCAGTGAGATTGTAACTCCATAGATTCCAAAATCAGCTGCTCCCAAAAGCCGCCCCAAAGCAAAGTATACAATATAGCTTGAAATGAAAGACGCAAAGTATGACAAAAAGATGAAAAAAGCACCTCTTTCAATTGTTCCTGCCAAGAAAACACCTTATCGTCCAATTCCCTTGTAACAAATTCCCTGTTTTTTAATTCCATTTTTGTCAAGAACATTTCTTGCGTCAATAACCGCTTTAACACCCTTTGATTTTAAAAAGATTGGCGAAAGCTTTTTCAGGAAAACCGTGTGATTTGTTACAAGCACAATAAGGTCTGCTTTATCCAAGGCTTTGTCTAAAGAATTTACAGTACTTGTTTCTTTTACCCAAGGGTCAAAGATTGTTGTCCTGTAACCCTTTAATTTAAGAAGACTAATTATTTTTAGTGCAGGACTTTTTCTTGTGTCTCCAACATTTGGCTTGTATGAGAGACCAAGTACTGTAACTTTGCTTTTTTTTGGGTTAAGATTCATTTTTAGCAAAACTTCTTCTGCTAACAAGACAACATATGATGGCATACTTTCATTAATTGAACGCGCAAGCTTTAGGAATTGATGCTCAAAACCGGCCTTTTCAGCTCTTGCAATAAGATAGTAAGGGTCTTGTGCAATACAATGGCCTCCAACTCCTGGACCAGGGTAAAAAGGCATGTAACCAAAGGGTTTTGTACTTGCCCCCTTTATTACTTCAGCCAAATCAATGCCCATTTTGTCAAAGCTTTTGGCAAGCTCATTTACAAAAGCAATATTTACATCTCTAAAAGTGTTTTCAACAACCTTTACGGCTTCAGCACTTTTAACGCTTTTCAAAACATTTATTTTTGCATCAATTATTGACGCATAAAACTTTCTTGCCTTTTCAGTTCCTTCAACTGAAAGACATGCAAGAACTCTTGGAATCTTTTCAATAGTAAATTCTTTATTTCCCGGGTCAATTCTTTCAGGACAATGACCTAAGAAAAAATCCTTTCCGGCCTTAAGACCTGAACCATTTTCAAGAATTGGCAATACAATTTCTTCAACAGTGCCAGGATAAATTGTTGACTCAATTATTATAAGCTCTTTTTTTGAAACAAAAGGAGCAATTTCTTTGCAGGCAGCCTCAACAAAACCAAGGTCTGGTTTGCCATCAATTGCGGGTGTTGGAACACACACAATTACAATATTTGTCAAATTAAGAGCTGTTTTTGCGTTGGTTGTCACCATTATTTTTCCAGCAACCAGATTTTCTTCAACATAACTGTCTTTTATCGGAGATCTACCATTGTTTATCAAAGCAACCTTTTCACTATCCAAATCAAGCCCCCTTACTTCAAAGCCCTTTTTTGCGCAAAGGCAGGCAAAAGGCAATCCAACATAACCCAAACCAACAATGCAGACAGTATTTTGATTCATTAAAAAAATTAATACAAAAAGTGATTTAAAGGGATTATTGTGTGAAGATTGTATTAAGCTAGGAAATATTCATTCTTTTACAAAACCTTATTTCATTTTGCCACAGTACATTAATCAAAAAATGCGCATAAAAATAACTATTTAAACTAAAAGACAACTGCAAAAAGTTCAGGACAAGAAATATTTCAATTGACGAAAAAGAAAGCGAAAAGACAATTGAAGCAAGAATCAAAAAGAATAAGGAAAGCAAATTGCTACAGGAAATCAAGGCTTTGAAAGGAGTTAAAAAGGTTGTCTTGTTTACCCACGAAGGAGAACTCGCTGAATGAAAAAGCGATATGCAAAGAGATTTAAATCTATTATTATACGAGAATTATATTAGTTTTTTACCCTGTACAAACCAATTTCGTCCCTTCCAACATAGTAATTTTTTATGAATTCAAGCCTGTTCCTCCAGCCATTTGGATAAATCTTATCCAAAAGTTTATCGTCACGACCAGATTTTATAAGCAGATGACTTGGTTTAAATCTTTCAAAAGGCTGTTTGTTATTAAAAGTATAGAACATCAAAATGCATTTTAGGTTTGTTTCAAAACAAAGGCAGTCAGTTGAAAGGCCCAAAACAACACTTTCTTCCGGAATATCTTTAGCAAGCTGCCTTGATGAATTAACCAACGTATATTTAGGATTAGAAGCCCAGTCAAAATATGGCACAAGGTTTGAAACAAGGAATGCAAACAAGACAATTAGAAGAATAGCCTGTCTTGCCTTTCTTGAAACACCAAAAGAAAAACCCTGCTTTCGCTTAACCAGTAAGAAAAGCAATGTACCAATGACGAAGATTGCGGCAGAAAGCAACAAAACAGTTATAGCCTTTGCTGTCATATCATCGGAATTAAATAAGAACTTGACGGACCATATTGAAAATGCAAAACTTGCTAATGCAAGCCAGGAAAAAAAGCCAAGAACCGCAAGCCTTGAAAGTTTTGGCAAAGAAAACTTTTTTGAATCAAAAAAACTTATCAAAAAATCGGCTGCCAGAAATGAAAGCGGAGGAAGCAAAATAAGGAAATACCGCGGAGGCTGATAAGACAAAAGAGCAAGCCCTGCAGAGCCAAACAAAAGCCAGCTTGCCATCAAAAGCCTTCCTTTAGAAGCGGAAAACCCTTTGGAGAGAAATTCCTGCAAAGCAAAAAGCAAAGCAATTAATGCAAGACCTGTAACAACAGCACTTTGGAAAAAAATCCTGTTTACAAAAAAAATGGTAAAATTCCTAAGCATTTCAAACAAGGAAAAGGCTAAATGTGTTGGAACGTTTCCGCCAGAGAGGTCAAAAAACCTTGAATCCAGAAAAGAAATAATGCCAAAAAAAACAAAGAGGGCAATCGCAAGAATACCAGTCTGCGAGAGGGATGGTTTTTTGCTTGCCTTTCTTGAGGCAAGCAATACCACAAGCAAAACCGGAACAAAGATAATCGCCGTTGGCTTGAACAAAAAGGCAATGCAAAAAGAGGCAAGCGAGCCAGCCACTAAGGCAAATGAATTTCCATTTCTGCTTTTATTGAAAAGGAAAAGCGAAAGCAACAAAAAGAAAACAACAAATGTTTCCAAAAAGCCAATTTTGTCAAACATCATTGCAGGAAAAGACAGAGCAAGAAAGAAGGCTGAAAGGAACGCAACTTTTTGGCCTGAAAAGCTTTTTGCAAGAAAGTAAAGCAAGGCAATTGACAAAACAGAAAAAATTACTGAAACAAGCCTCAATTGAATAACACCAACCCCGAACAAAGAAAATACAGGGTACAAAAGCCCGGTCATTACCGGTGACATAAAGGTCTTTGGGAGATCACAGTCAATTGGATAAATCTGACCAAAAAGCGCAAGGTTTCTTGCTTCAACAGCCCTTGACTCAGAGTCTGAAAAAGTGCTGCTGCTCCAAGTAAGATTTAAGGGCGCGTCAGCTTCAATAAAAACAGACCTCGACACAAAAGCAAGAAGCAAAATTCCCAAAAAGAAAAAAACCTCTTTTTGATTTGACCGAAACATTCAAAAATTACAGTAGAAAACTATTTTAAACATTTATTGTCAATCTAACTGCGGAAAACCAAATTAGAGTTGGTCTTTAGGCTTTAACACCATAATCCACTGCAAAAAGAAAAAGTTTTTCACCTTGACTGGCTCAAAGTAATCTGAGTGAATTTCCACAATTTTTTTCCAACCAAGCTTGTGTTCCCAAGCATGCTCAAAAGTAAATTTGCAAAAAAGCCTTAGAATCTTGCTAAGCAGACTTGTTTCTCGTGGTATTGCAACAACCAAATATTTTGGCTTTAGCGCAAGAATTTGCTTTATTGCCTTCCTTAATTCAGATTCTGTCAAATGTTCAAAGACATTTGAAGCAAAAACTACATCGGGTCTTTGCTTTAATTCTGTCAAAAAAGAGATATCTGGTTTAAATAGTGGATTGATGTCGTAGGAAATATATTTCACACCAAATGGCAAAAACTTTTTCAACTGCTTTTCTCCAGCGCCAAAATCCAAAACAGACATTCCACTTTTAAGCTTCGGGGTTTTTGCAACAGCTTTCATTAGAAAATTCCAGTAGAAATTAAAAAAAACGCTTTTCTGGCTGTTTTCATTAAAATGCATTTCTTGTTTTGTCATCTTAATCAACAAAGATTGGAAATGTTTTTATAACATTAAACTTTTTGCTTTTCACCCTAGTTTATAACATTTAACTCTTTACTTTGCTTGCCATTCTCTTTAAGAGAAAAACAAGATAACCAGCCATCATCTTTGGATGACCAAACATCAATGCTGAAAATCGCTTGAAGAAACGCGTTGGGTGCCTGAATGCAAGACTCAGATTGTATGAAAGCATATAACTACTTAGCATTGACTCAAGTTCTTTTGGAGTGAACTCATCAGTAACAATGTTGCCAACATAGAACTCTATGGCTCTTTTATCAAATCCTTTTCTCAAAAAGCCTTTTTTCTTGCAAATGTCATAAAGTTCAGAACCAGGCAAAGGCGTCGCAATAGCAATTCCAATCCCATCCAAATCAAGCTCTTTGGCAAAATTAAAAGTATCTTGGATTTGGACTTTGGTTTCTCCAGGAAATCCTATCACAAAAAGAGCCTTTGCAAGAATGCCATGCTTTTTAAGCAATGCAACAACTTCTCTGACCTTGTCAAGATTTACTGGCTTTTTGATTATCTTGTTTAAAACCTCTTGGTTACCAGACTCAATTGCGAGGTCAACCATATAACAACCGGATTCTTTCATTTTCTTTATAAGGGACTCGTCTAAAGTCCAAAGCGCGATACCGTTTGGAGCGCACCAGGAAAGATTAAACTTTCTGTCAATCATGCCCTGAAAAATTTTCATAGCCCTTTCCTTATCTGCAGTGAGATTGTCATCAATAAAACTTACTTCTTTTACACCATACTTTTTCACAAGCTGTTCAAGCTCATCCAAAACATTTTTAGGGCTTCTTGCCCTAAATCGCATTCCCCAAAAATGTGTGCTTGCGCAAAAAACACATTTTCCAGGACACCCCCTGCTGGTCATAACAGCAGTATTTCTTTTTTGGGTATAGCTAAGTCCGTGAGGCAGGGCTATTTCAAAGTATTTTTCCATTGGCAAAAGGTGCCTTGCAGGTAAAGGAAAGTCATCCAAGTTTTCAATAAACTTCATCTTTGGATTTATTTTAATTTTACCATTTTTTATGTAGGCAAGACCGTCCACTTTTGAAAAGTTTCTCTCACCCTGCAATTCATTAAGCATATTAATAAAAGAAATTTCACCTTCCCCTAATATTACAAAGTCGATGTTTTTCTCTTCTGCGAACTCTTTTGGAAGAGCGCCGGCATGTTCTCCACCAACAACAACCACAATTTTTGGGCTAATTTTTTTTGCAATTTCAGCAATTTTTAGAACATTTTCAAACTGAAAAGAAAAAAGGCAGGTTATTCCCAAAACACATGGATTAAATTTGCGAATTCTTTTCTCAATCTCCTCAAATGAAAGACCGTATCTTACTCTTTTGCCATCAACATTTTCCTCATGAGTTATATCTTCAACCACTGCATCCAAAAGTTTAGTGTTGTAGCCGGCTTTTTCAACCATCGCTCCAAGACAAGCTAGGCCTAGAGGAACTGTGCAATACTTAAAACTTCCCTTTAGGGAGATTCCAGGTGGAGAAATAAGCATTATTCTTTCAATCTTTTTTTGCGAATTTCCAATTATTTTTCCTTGGTTTTCTGCGATATGCACTGGCCTCACCAAACCTTCCACGGTTTTGAGATTTTCCACAACTCGTTTAGGTCAATATAGTCCTTATAGGTGTCCATCGAAGCAAAAAAACCATTGTGCTTGAACACAGCAAGCTTTCCAAGTGCAGCAATTTTTTTGAATGCTTCGTAGTCCATTTTAGAATCTTCCACATAATCAAAGACTGCCTTTTCCAAAACCATAAAGCCAATATTTATCCAGTTATCTGTCAAGGGCTTTTCAACAAAACAGATTGCAATTCCATTTTTTTCCTTTACAGCCCCGTAATTAAGCCTTCTTCTCGAAATTGTCAAGGTTGCAATTGTTCCCTTTTCATTTTTCATTTTTTCATGAAATTCAATTACTTTGTTTATATCAACATTTGAAACCCCGTCTCCATAAGTAAGCAAAAATGTTTCACCCTTAATATCTTTTTTTACCATATTTAGCCTTTTTCCAGTAGTGCTTTCAAGATCTGTGTTCTTTAGCACAACATCCCAATCATCAGCACAGTTTGAAGAAATTGACATGGGCTGATTTATTTCAAAAGAACTCTTGTGTGAAGGGTGTTTCAAAAAGAAATTCTTTATCATTTCTCCTTTGAAACCAACAGGAAGAATAAAACGCTTATGCCCAAAATAAGCATATCCCTTCATTATGTGCCAGAGAATTGGTTTTTCTCCAATTGGCACAAGTGGCTTTGGAGTAACATCTGTTTTTTCTGCAAGCCTTGTTCCCCTTCCACCACAAAAAATGACTACATCCATAGCAAAATATTTACTACAGAAATGATTTAAATGCTTTAGTTGAGAGATGTTAATCCAACTGAAACAAATTTTGTGCTTTTTGGCAGGAGTTCCCTTTTAAGAAACCCACGGGAATCAAACAATAACTTAACATTAGTATAATTTGCCTCTTTGTATTCTAGCCAGGCTGTTGCAAGCACAACCGCATCAAAATTTTGCTGCAAGAAATCCGACAGACTTTCAAAAAAAACAACTTTTTTAGAATTATCATTCAAAGCCTTTTTTGCATTTTTAATAGCCATTGGATCGTGTGCCAAAACTATTGTTCCTTTCCCTAAAAGGTTTTGAATTATTTTTAAGGATTGTGATTCCCTTATATCGTCAGTTTCCGGCTTGAATGCAAGACCAAGAACGCCAACTTTTTTTCCATTCAAAGAACCAAGTTCTTTTGAAAGCCTTTCAACAATGTGATCTGCTCTTTTCTGGTTTATTCCAACCACACTTTTCAAAAGATTTGGCAGATAACCCTTTTCCTCTGAAAAATGAATTATAGCATTCAAATCCTTCGGAAAGCAGCTTCCGCCAAAACCGCAACCCGCCCTAAGATATGTTAAAATGTTTGGATTAACTCTTTTTTTATTAATAATTGGATTTAGTCTAAAGTCAAGGTGAACTGCCTTTAAGACATCTTCAACTGAAACACCAGGCAGTTTCTCACAGAGATTAGCAAACTCGTTGCTAAAGCTTATTAAAGTTGCAATCAAACTGTTGTTTGCATACTTTATCATTTCAGCAGTAGACAAATTGGTTAAGACAAAAGGGGCGTTGTAAGAAGAATAAAGCTTTCGCATTATGCCTTTTTCTTTTTCACCAAGGCAACCCAAAACAATTCTGTCGGGCTCATTAAAGTCTTTTACTGCACTACCCTCCCTCAAAAATTCAGGATTCATACAAAGACCAAAGTCGGTTCCTGCCTTTTTTCCAGAAGCCTGTTCAAGCAACGGACATACAATTTCCTGTGTTGTACCAGGAACAACAGTACTTTTTACAACAATTGCTGAAAAATCCTGCTTTTCTTTTAATTCATTTCCCAATTGCTTTGCAGCATTTTCCACAAATGAGATGTCAATGCTTTTATCTGGCCTCATCGGAGTTCCAACAGCAATAAAAATTACTTCAGCTTCTTTTACAGCTTTGCTTAAATCAGATGTAGCCTGGAAAAGGCCTTTTTCTTTTGCTTGCAGAAAAATTTCTTCAAGACCTGGCTCAAAGATTGGAAGTTTACCCTTCTGCAACAAGCCAAGCTTTTCCTTATCAATATCAAAGCAAATTACCTTGTGACCTTTTTCTGTAAAGCAAAGACCTGTTGTAAGACCAACATAGCCACAGCCCAAAATTGCAATATTCATACTTCAACCTCCAAATGATACTGCCAGGTCCTTTCAAGACCCTCTTTTAGCATTACTTCCGGCTTCCAGTCTGAAAAAAACTCTTTCAATTTTGTTACGTTTGGACATCTCCTGTTTGGATTATCTATAAGATAGTACTTGTCCTTGCTTTTTTTAAATTCAACTTCAAGATTTTTGCCACTTGTTTTAACAATGCACTTCGCCAGTTCTAGAATGCTTATTTCTTCCAAATCATTTCCAATGTTAAAAACTTCGCCATTGGCATCTGACAAAAGAACCTTAAAATGGCCTCTAATAGAATCAGTAATGTAACAAAAACCCCTGGTTGGAGAGCCGTCACTTAATAACACTATGTTTTGATTGTTCCAAGCGTTTAACATAAAATCCGGCAAAACACGCTTGTCATGCAAGCCAAGCCTTGGACCATAAACATTAAAAGAACGGGAAATTCTTATTGGAACATTGAATTTTGTAAAGTAAACCATGCAAAGAGTTTCACCAAAGCGTTTGCTTTCATCATAACATGCACGTGGACCAGTACAGGAAACATTTCCCCTATAGGTTTCCTTTGTCGGAATGTTTTCCGGCGAAGGGTCACCATAAACTTCACTTGTGCTGGTGAAAAGAAACGCCTCTACTTTATTTTTTTTAGCTAATTCAAGCAGATTTTTTGTTCCAAGAGTATTCGAATCCATTGTTTCAAGCGGGTTTTGCCTGAAAATTATGGGAGAAGCAATGCTCGCAGCATGTATTATAAAGTCAAGTTTTTCCTCAATCTCAAACGGTTTTGAGACATTTGCTTCAATGAATTTAAAAAAAGGCTTTTTAAGCAAATTGGAAATTTTGCTTTTGTTACCCGAAATAAGATTGTCAACCGCGATTATTTTACAGTTTTTTTCAAGAAAATTTTCATTAAAGTAGGCTATTACATCACAAAAATAACTGCCCATAAAACCTGCTGCCCCAGTTATTAGCACTGTTTTTCCATTTAACTTTTTGCAGTCTTCCTTTAGAAATTTTGCTATGTTTTCAATATCTTCCTTTACTATTTTGGTTTGCAAGAAAACCCCCCTCCACTTTTTTTGCGTTAAAATAATAAGAACTGTGTTGTTTTTTAATATATTGCAAACATGATTAAATTAAAGAAATAGTGCTTTTTTTATGGCAAAATTGGTTGAATTGAAAAAAAAGGCTGCAGGCATTAGAAAGAAAATTGTTGAAATGTCCTACAAGTCAAACGCTTCGCACATTGGCGGTGCATTGAGCTGTACAGATATTCTTACTGTTTTGTATTTTGATGTAATGAAAATAAACCCTAAAAGACCATTGGAAAAAACAAGAGACAGACTTGTTTTAAGCAAGGGCCATGCTGCGGCAACTCTGTTCTCTATTTTGGCAGAAAAAGGTTTTTTTGAGAAAAAAACTTTGGAAGAATTTCATGTAGAAAACGGCAGGCTTTGGGGTCACCCAAATTTAGGAATTGTGCCAGGAGTGGAAGCAACAACCGGGAGCCTTGGACACGGCCTTCCGATAGGTGTTGGAATGGCATTAGCCGGAAAATTAGACGGGTTGAATTACAATGTTTTTGTCGTGCTAAGCGACGGAGAATGCGAGGAAGGAAGCAACTGGGAAGCAGCATTAAGTGCAGCGCACAACAAGCTTGACAATCTTGTTGCAATAATTGACTACAACAAATGGCAGTGCTTTGGAAAAACCAACGAAGTGGTTAATTTAGAGCCGCTTGCCGAAAAATGGAAAGCGTTTGGCTTTTCTGTAAAAGAAGTAAACGGCCACAATTTTGAAGAGCTTGTTTCGACCTTTAAAGAAGTGCCTTTTGAAAAGGGAAAGCCAAGCATGATAATTGCTAACACAGTAAAAGGAAAAGGAATTAGTTTTATGGAAGACTGCCTTGAATGGCACTATAAAAGTCCGAACAAAGAGCAGTGCAGGCAGGCGTTTGAGGAAATTGAAAAACAGGCAATACCCGGCAGCAAAAGCAAGGAAAAAGAAAAAAATAAAATTAAAGGTGAAAGCAAATGAGGCAAGCATTTACAAAAGCACTGGTTAAGGCATCTGAAAAAGACAAAAGCATTATTTTGCTTACAGGAGACCTTGGCTTCACGGTTTTGGAGCCGTTTATGGAAAAATTCCCAAAAAGGTTCTTCAACATGGGGGTTTCAGAGCAAAACATGGTTGGGGTTGCAGCAGGTCTTGCATTGTCCGGCAAAAAGCCCTTTGTTTACAGCATTATTCCTTTTGCAGCAATGAGGCCTTTTGAGCAAATCAGGAACGACATATGCTACCAAAAAGCAAACGTGAAGATAGTGGGGGTCGGAGCAGGACTTTCTTATGCTTTGGACGGGCCAACACACCACAGCATAATAGATATTGCAATAATGAGGGCTTTGCCAAACATGACAGTGGTTTGCCCGGCTGATTCAATTGAAGCAGGCCTTGCAACAAAGGCTTTGGCAGAATTTAAAGGGCCGGCTTACTTAAGGCTTGGAAAAAGCAGGGTACCGCAAGCGCACAAGCAAAACATCAGCTTTGAGATTGGAAAGGCAATTGAAGTAAGAAAAGGAGAGGACGCTGCCCTTATTGCAACAGGCGAAATGGTTTCAGTTGCCTGCGATGCAGCCGAATCTTTGGCTGAAAAAGGCATTGAATGCAGGGTGTTAAGCATGCACACAATAAAGCCATTGGACAGGGAAGCCGTGCTAAAGGCTGCAAAGGAAACAAAACTTGTCCTGTCAATTGAAGAGCACAGCGTGATTGGCGGCCTTGGAAGCGCCGTAACAGAAGTGCTTGCAGAATCAGACAGGTGTGTTTTATTTGAAAGGCTTGGTGTCCAAGACAGGTTTGCTGAAAAGATAACAGACCAAAACGGGCTGCGGGAAGAAAATGGCTTAACAGCAAAGCAGATTGCTGAAAAGGTCTTGAAAAGAATCGGAAAACAAGCACACAGGTGATTGTGTTTGAAAAAAACTAATCAAAATTAGAAGAAGACTTTAATTGCTTTTCCTCTTCCAGACCTTGTACGCTCTTCTTGTGTCTTTAATAAGCTTTTCCGGATTAAGGCCCATTCTGATTAGTTCCAATTCAATCAGCCACTTCGAAAAAAACTCCTTGTCCAAAAGGCGGATTTTGCCCTTTACCGAACCCTTTTTGCTCAAATGCCTTTCAAGCAATGTTCCATAAGCATCTTTCAAAGCAAAGATATCCTGCCCCCATTTAGTTGGATTGCCCTTTTTATCATACGCCACCGGCACACCCCTGCAAACACCGTCAGCATACAAAACAATTTTTTGCTCCAAGGACAGCTTGTCGAGGTTTTTTGGAGTAATCCTTTGAAAGTGAAGCGATTCCATTGGAGCAACCAATTGAGCAAGCTCCGGGAAACCCATTTTTTCAAAATATCTAATTGCAACACGTTCCTCATTCATGCCTTTTTCTGCCAAGTGCCTGAATATATCGTGTGCAAAAGCGCCTCTTGAAACAAAAATAGGGTCAACTTTTGCCTTTCCGGCCGCATTCAACTGCTTTGCTGTTTTTCTGGAAGCAATCTCACAAAGCCTGCAGTGGTCTCTCACTCCAAAATAACCGTGTTTGAATAAGCCCTTGAGCATTCTGTCAATTTTTTTCCTTGAAGGAAGAGGAGGCTTTTTGGAAGCTGCCCGAGAAGCATGAGAAAGCTTTCTTGAACGCATACAAGTTTAATGGCAACAAACCTTTAAAAAAACTTTTAGAAAAAAAAGTCATTTAATTCTTCCAGACGCCGACTTTAGCCTGAATGCAAGCATTGCCCTAAAGTTTTCCATTGGAACACGCAAATTCATTTTGCTTTTTCCCTTCGGCCTTTTTAGAAAATGAACTTCCACATGGTTTATTTTAAAGCCCTTTCTTGTTGCTATGGCAAGCATTTCCGCATCAAAAAAACCGTCGTTGTGCTCTGCCTTAATCGCATTATAGCATTGCCTTGTCATAATCTTTGGATAGCCATTTATATCGCCCAACCTGTAGCCAAGAATAATAAAAGAAAGAATGTTGTACATTTTGCTTTCAAAACGCCTCCAAAAATTATAGCCGCGGCTAATTCTATAGCCCTTGCATAAGTCAAGGTCTTGGTCAACAAGCTTTTTGAAAATCTTAACACAGGCATCTGCCTTTACCTCGTTGTCTCCAGCATCATAACCCAAATAATCGCCTTTTGCGATTTTCAAACCTTGTTTTATTCCAAACCCAAAACCCTTGTTTTTTTTGACGGTCACAATCCTTACTTTGGAACTTTTTAACCTTTCAAGAATTTCACCTGTTTTATCCCAAGAACCATTGTTTACGCCAATCAGTTCGTACTTGAATCCTGCTTTGTCAAATTCTTTAATGCGCTCTTTAATGCAGTCTTCGGCATTTTCCTCCTCGTTATAGAAAGGAATTGCAAGCGACAAAAAGCCATACTTGTTATTGCTTTTCTCTAACCCTGTTTGATTTTTCATATTTATTCAAACCCCTAAAAAGAAATAGCCATATAAATTAAATAATACTGCAAAGATATATAAATTTTTCTCCTTTAAAAAAAACCCGCACACAGGGCAGGCTGGTTTTTTAAAACACACAGCGGACAAGTTTTTTAAAACACTTTCTTTTTTTCGCCAAGCGTTAAAAGGAATCCGGGAACTCCGAGGAGTATGGTTGCAATAAACACAAGCAACGAAAAAGAAACCGCGGAACTTGCAGGAAGAGAAACAAGCGCGAAGAAGAACACCAATGAAAATTCCCTTGTTCCAATTCCATTGAATGCAATCGGCAAAATTCCCAAAAGGTTTACTATGGGCATTATAAGGAAAAGGTATTCAAAGGATATTGGAATATTAAGGGACAGGGCAAGAACATAATATTGAATCGCCGAAATAACCCATAATAGAACAGTAAGAAGGCCTGCTTTAAGCATTAGTCCCTTTTTTGACTTGTAAATTTTTACGCCGTCAAAAAATTCATCAAGGCCCCCTTTTATTTTTTCGTTAAACCTCTTTGGAATAAAAAACCTGTAAAATGGCCTGAAGACAACAAAAACAAGATTTTTTTTTGTCAAAAGATATGTACACGCAAGAAAAAGCAAAAATATTGCAAGAATTGGAATAAAAAGGTCAACATCAAAAATCAAAAAAGAGGACATCACAAAAATCCCTAAAAGGGTTAATGCAAAAAGCACGGCAACATCAAAAAAGCGCTCAACAACAACCGCCAAAAGCCCTTTGCCAACACTAACCGTTGTTTTGTCAGAAATATAAACACATTTTATTACATCGCCTGACTTGCCGGGAGTAATAATTGAAAAGAAAAACCCAATAAGCCAGATTTTTGCAGAATCCAAAATGCCCAACTTTACCCCAAAGCCATTTACTAAAAGCGATTGCTTGTATGCTTTGAGCAAAATGATTGGAACCAAAATCAGCAAAGCAATTGCAAAAAGCAATAAATTCATCTGCAAAAAGCTTTGGATTATATTATCAATTCCAATTGCCCAAATGATATAGGCAAAAACAGCAAGCCCTACCAGCCCAAAATACTTTATGTATTTCATAAAATTAACACCCTTAACGCTTTTGCACCCCCAAACCACATAAAATTAACACCCTTAACGCTTTTGCACCCCCAAACCACATAAAATTAACACCCTTAACGCTTTTGCTGCCCAAACCATTCAATCGTTTTTGCAAGGCCTTCTTCAAGCCTGACTTTTGGAGCCCAGCCAAGCTTTTTTTCCGCAAGCGTTATATCGGGCTTTCTTCTTACAGGGTCGTCTTCCGGAAGGCTTGTGAAAGAAAGTTTGCTTTCACTTTTTGAAATTTTTAAAACTGTTTCTGCAAATTCTTTTACGGTTATTTCATGAGGGTTTCCAATATTAACAGGCTTACCGTAATCGGATTCCATTAATGCAATTAAGCCCGCAACCAAATCAGTTACAAAGCAAAAAGACCTTGTCTGCAGGCCTTTACCGTAAATTGTAATATCCTTTCCGCTTATTGCCTGCATAATAAAATTTGGAGTAACCCTTCCATCGCCAAGCCTCATTCTTGGGCCATATGTATTGAAAATTCTCGCAGTCCTTGTTTCCAGGCCAAACTTTCCTGCATAGGAAAAAACAAGTGCTTCTGCAAACCTCTTGCTTTCATCATAACAGCTTCTTTCACCAATTGTATTAACGTTTCCCCAATAGCTTTCCTTCTGCGGATGCTCTAAAGGCTGGCCGTAAACTTCACTTGTTGAAGCCTGCAAAATTCTTGCCTTTTTTTCAACAGCAAGGTCAAGGCTGTTTTTTACGCCAATTGAATTTGCAAGCATTATTTTAATCGGAATTTTTGAAAAGTCTTTTGGCGAGGCAGGGCTTGCAAGATTGTATACAAAATCAACCTCTTCTTTAACAGTAAACGAAATGGTTATGTCGTGTTCAAGAAGTGAAAAATTTTTTTCCTGCATTAAATGCTCTATGTTTTGCTTTTGCCCTGTTAAAAAGTTGTCAACACAAATTACGCGCAGGCCTTTTGAAAGAAGTACTTCACACAAATGGCTTCCAATAAAGCCTGCTCCACCTGTTACAACAGCTGTTTTCAAACTAGAACACCTGATAAATTGAGTAATAAAAACTATTTAAAGCATCTGCTTGTCTAATGGCCCAAACCATTTAAAGCATCTGCTTGCCCAAAGGCTCAAACCATTTAAGGCATCTGCTTGCCCAAAGGCTCAAACTCTTTTCTTGATTTCTCAAGGGCAGAATGCCACCCAATGTCAAACCATTTTTCTTTATAGGCATATCCATATACCTTATCGTTTTTCAAAAGCCATATCATGAAATAGCCCATTTTGTCAGGGTCGTTTCCTTCTTCAATGAATTTCTTGAAAAGGCTTACCTTTTCCTTTGGAAAAAAATATATTCCCAAAGAAATCAGTGTGCTCTTTGGATTTTCATCCTTTTCCTGGAAATCAACAAGCTTTCCTGAACCGTCAATTACGCCAATGCCCTGCTGTTTTGCAACCTCAAGGCTTTGGCTGTCCCAAAGCCCGTTCACAACCAGATTTTTCTCTTTGAAGAAACAGTATGCCGGCCTCAAAGAAAAGTTAAACAGATTGTCGCCTGCCACAACCAAGAGGTTGTCATCGATTTTTTCCTGTTCTATTACAAACTGTATGTCTCCAACCTGACCTTTTCTGTCCTCATTACTTTTTGTGCCATCGTTCAAAATTTTTATTGAAACATTGCTTGAAAAGCCTTTTAGCCATTGGTCAAAATTTTGAAAGTATTTGCCATTGCTGACAATAAAAATTTCGCTTACGTTGGGCAATTCCTCAATTCGCTTTACAATGTGTTCAAGAATTGGCCTGCCTTTTACTTCAAGCAATGCCTTTGGCTTGTTTTCAGTTAAAGGATAGAGCCTTGTTGCATAACCAGCAACAGGAATTATTACCTTCACTTAATCAGCCTCTTGAAAACAATCAGCCTCTTGGGAAATTGCCATTCCTTACAACCTTCCAATGCTTTCGTACTTGAAACCTTTTGCTCTCATTGCAATCGGGTCAAAAATGTTTCTTCCGTCAAAAACAAAAACATCTTTCATTAACTTTTTCAGTTTATCCAAATCAATTTCCACAAACTGCTTCCATTCAGTCAAAAAAAGCACTGCATCAACCCCTTCAGAAACAGCATACATGTCTTTACAGTACTCTATTTTATCTCCAAGAATTGCCTTTGCTCTTTCCATTGCCTCTGGGTCAAACGCCTTTACTTTTGCACCCTCTTTTAACAAAGCGTTTATGATATCAATGCTTGGGGCAAACCTCATGTCATCAGTATTTGGCTTAAATGCAAGTCCAAAAACACCAATTGTTTTGCCATTTAAATTCCACAAAGCATCTTCTATAGTTTTTACAAAATTTTCTTTCTGAAACTTATTTACTGCCTGAACTTCTTCCAAAATCTTAAATTTATAACCATTTTTTTCAGAAATTCTGATAAATGCTTCCACATCCTTTGGAAAACAAAAACCACCATAACCAATTCCAGCATTCAAAAAACTCGGACCAATTCTTTTATCCAAACCCATTCCCTTTGCAACCATTGCAATATCAGCACCTGTTTTTTCACAAACGTTTGCAACTGCATTGATAAAGCTTATTTTTGTTGCAAGAAAGCTGTTGCTTGCATGCTTTATCAATTCAGCACTCTTAATATCTGTAAAAACCATTTCAGCTTTCAAAGGAGCATACAATTCTTCCATTGTCTTTCTTGCATTTTCGTCATTTGACCCAATCACAATTCTGTCAGGATTTAAAAAATCCTTTACAGCACTTCCTTCCCTTAAAAATTCAGGATTGCTTACAACAATGTGTTTTATACATTTTCCATTATTATCTCCGTCATTGCAATCCAGTACCTGGATAATTCTTTCACAGGTTTGAACAGGAACAGTGCTTTTTTCCACTACAATCTTTGGCTTTTTTGCAGCTGCTGCAATTCCTCTGGCAACATTTTCAACAAAACTCAAATCTGCTCCACCGCTTGCTTTTGGTGGAGTTCCAACTGCAATAAAAACAACTGTGCTTTTTCTTACAGCATCATCAAAATCAGTAGTAAAAACAATTTTTCCTTTATTCTTTGCAATTAATTCTTCCAATCCAGGCTCGTAAATCGGTACTTTTCCCTCATTTAGTATCTTTATTTTTTCTTTATCAATATCAACACATATAACGTCATGTCCCAGTTCTGCAAAACAAGTGCCTGCAACCAATCCGACATATCCTGTTCCAATAACAGCTATATTCATTCTGTTTACCACCCTAAAAGGAAAAAAGCTAAAACACTTAAAAAGGGTATTTTTTTGATGAATGTATTAGGAGAAAAGAAGGGACTGTTTAGAGGTTTTTCGCAGCCACCTTACTTAAGAAAAATAATAAATAAAAAATTAAATACACCGAAAGCCAGACATTAATCTGAACTTAAACGCCGCCGCTCCACTTACTAGTTCTAAGAAATTTTTTAACAGTCAACAAATTTAAATTCAGCCGGTTTTCGAAAGCCTCTTTTTAACAAAATGTCCCGTTCTTTTAGCAGACAACTTCTGTTATGGGCAATTGCTTTGTTTAGATCGCCCTTTTCCCATGCTTGCATGCAAAGAAGTCCTTTGTCATTGAATGGATCACCGTATTGTGAAATGCTAAGTAGTTTGACAGCAGTTTTCTTTGCTTCAAATTTTTCTTTGTTTAATTCTCTTTCAAACAAAAACTTTGTTTTAAGAAAATGAAAAAGAACACCCATTTCAAAATCACAATTAAAAGCATGAAACGGCTTTGTTAAATCGTTTAATACAATAGAAATCCTTTCCTTTAATTTAACCAAATCAGCAGTTTTTTGGGCAGTAAGAATTCTTAGTTCCTGTCCATTAATATATCCAAAAATTACAGGCTCAATAGCAGCATATTGCCTTGAATCACTAAAACCGCAAGAAAAACCTCCAATGGTTTCAATGTCAATAATTGTTCCATCAAAAGCAAACTCGTTGCGTTCACAATGCTCCAAAATCATTTTTTACAGCCCCATTAATCAAAAGAGTCAAGGGATTTAAAAAGAATTAGGGCAAATTCGACAATTTATTCCTTTTCCAAAAACTCTTCCAGAATCTTTTTTTCCAACTTGATTTCTGTTTCAGAAATGTTTGTTCCGTGTTCAAAAATTATTGGAATTTTATTAAGCTGTTTTATTGCCGCAAGTGATTCAAGTTGTGTTATTGAAGTAATTGGATTGTGTTCGTCTGCTTTTGGAGCAATGGCCTCAGGCCTGCTCATATGCAAATGAAGCTGGCAGACCTTATCTGCAAAGTGTTTGACGAGATTGTCCAGTCTGCTGCTGAAAAGAGCATGCCCGACATCCAAAAGCATTTTAAGATCTGGAAATTTTTTAAAAACATTTTCAAAATCCTGTACAGAACTCACAAGTGGAACAGCTGCACAGGGAATGTTTTCAATTGCAAAAGAGCAGTTTGTTTCATCTGCCTTTGCAAGACAGCATTCAACCAAGTCAAAAAAGCCTTGCCATGCTTTTTCAATAGGTATTTTTTCCTTTGGCAAAAACTCATACATAGGACTGGCTCCTTCGACCCATTCAACTTCTTTTCTAAAACCAGGGTGAATTGAAACAATTTTTGCTTCAACAATTTGCGCAGCCTTAAAAAAATTTTCAACAATTTTTTCATTCTGCTTTGTCAAACCAAGGCTTGCATTAAACCAAAACCTTTTCTCCAAAGGCGGAAAAAGGCCATGCACAGTATAATTTTTGTCAGGAAAATCACGCTTTATTCTTTTGACTGCATCCCAAACCTTTGACTCAGGATTGTGCCCTGCTCCAAGCTCTACAGTGTCAAAACCAAGGCCAAAAACCTTTTTTGCAGACTCATAAACAGGAATTTTTTGAAAACCGTAATAGCTGCTGCTTAAACCAATCATAAAACCACAAAAAATTAAGGAATTGATTCAATTTAAATGATTTGGTGCAGCCATTGGTGGAAAAAACAGAAAAAAAGATAAAGTTTAATTCAAGCCTTTCTTGAGCCCTTTTCCTAATCCTTTTATGTAATAAATTTATAGAGGCGCCCTTCTTTAAATTTCTTATAAAACACGCAGGTTTCTCTTGGCAAGCACACTAATCATACCGCACAATAAAAGAAAGTGACTGTATATAAATAGTATACTCCACAAAAATATATATAAATTTTTTTCTTTTAAAAAACTATATTTTATCCAAGTTATTAAATTGCCTCAACTTTGTAAAGCCAAATTTTCCAAGGTGAATCATTGCGTTCAAAAACCTTTAACAGCTTTAACCCTGTTTGTTCAGCGTTTAAAATTTCAACAGAAGAAAATACAAATTCTCCCCCCAATTCCTTTAACGCAACAGTATTCAATTCAAGGTTTTTAACAACCGCATTTAAGTCTTTTGTATAATAATAAGGTAAAGGAAGCTCTGCAACAAAAACATAGCAACGGCTTCCCCAGCCATCAAAATAACGCTTTAAATGAAGAGGACTTTTATCCAGTTCTTTTTCAATAACCACCCTAAACCGGTGCTTGTAATCCAAAGGATAATTTGATTGATAGGAATCAACAGTATAAAATCTATTGTATTGAGCAATGGCAGGATGCAAACCAATACTTACAACTTTATAACTCTCTTTTGGCAATCCAATAAAGCCATCAATTTCATCAAACAACTTTGTTGAATAAAATTCTCCGTAAGACATTTTGTCAGATAACAAAGTTCCAATTCCCCCTTCTTGCACACCCCACTCAGTATAACAAAACAAGAACGCAATTTGCAAAAATATAAAAGCCCAGGCAACAATAGGCTTACGTTTCAAAATAACTTTTAAAGAAACTGCAAAGGCAATAAACCAAACTACCGGCAGCATAAAAATTACCCTGCCAAAGCCAAAAGTTCTAAGCAAAGAAAAGTTTGCCTTCAATGGCTCAAGCAAATCAAGCCCCTTCATTATTTCACCAAAAAGGCAAGCTGCAGCAATTATAAAAATAAGCAATAGCAAAAACCTGTTCTTAAATCGCTGAAAAGCCAATGCAACCAAAACACAAAGAGCAATAATCCAATGCAGGCTTCTGGAATGACCACTGCTAAAAATAAACGACCTGGCGCTTCTGCCAAGAATCATTAAAAAATTATTCGGATAACCCAAAAATTCTACACGATGACTAACAAAGTTTGGATTAAAAAACATTAAGTAAACAAGCCTGTATTCTTTCAAAAAACTTATTGAAGTCAACAACACTACTGCAAGCAAAAGCTTTTTGTTAAACCGCTTGTGCTTAAACCAATCCCAAGCAAACAAGGCAAAAGAAAAACCCAAAAAAACAAAACCACCTAAAACAAGGTCAAAAAACAAAGGAACAAACAGCACAATCAGCCAGTCAAAAAACCGGTCATTGTTATGCCTAATGTTAAACAAAGCATACAAGGCCAACGGCGTTCCGGCAATAGTCAGACTAATAAGGGGCAAAAAAGGCAACAATGCAAAAGCCGTTGCAACCCCAAGAGCAATGCGCCAATCTTTAACAAAATATTTTTTTAAAAGCAAAAACATTCCAATCAAAGCAACAACATGCATTATTACAAGGTTTACAACATAAACAGCAAAAGGCGAAAGCAACAAATACATCCACAAAATAGGATTAAACTCTGAGCCAAAAATATCACGCTGCAAGCCACCCATTACAGCAGGAATTTCTCCAGTTCCCAATGGAGCAAACGCCTGCCCTGAATCAGCCAAAACCTTGTTGAAAAGCATTACGTTATCAAGATTGTCATTCAACAAAACAGGCGCATCTTCCCATAAAACAAAAAACGGCAAAAGATACAAACAAACTACTAAAAGCGAAACGCAAAACCACTTAATCTCACGACATTGTTTAAGGTCCATTCTTTTCAACCTCTTTGTTTAAACCTGCAATCGCAAAAGCAGCCAAGACCATTTGCTGTTCAACTTGCTCAATTCCAGCATTTTAACATTCAACTTAAATGTTTTTTTAAATAGATACGCAATCAATAAAAAAAAATAAGTTTAACATTAATTCAAATAATGGAACATTAAAAAAAGATAAACTTTAATTAACTTAACAGACTCAAAACTTGCCCCCTAGTACAATTAGGAAAAAGATAAACTTTAATTAACTTAACAGGCTATTAGTTTTTATGCAGAAAAAATTTAACATTAACAAAGCATTCATTCTAGCAGGAGGACTTGGCACAAGACTAAGGCCAATAACCCTTGAATTAAGCAAACTAATCCTTCCAGTACAGGGCAAGCCATGCCTGCAGTGGAACATAGAGCTTGCAAAAAGGTTTGGAGTAAAAGACATTACGCTTGCAGTTGGCTTCAAGCACGAACAAATTCAGGAAAAGTTTAAGAATGGAAAAAAGCAGGGTGTTGAATTACATTACAATGTTGAAGAAGGATATATGGGAACAGCAGGCGCACTCAAAATTGCAGAACCACATTTCAAAGGCGAGCAAAAATTCATTGGAATGAACGGAGATGAATTAAAAGATGTTAATTTTGCAGCAATGGCAAAAGTCCACGAAAAAAACAACGCTATTGTAACCCTTGCGCTTGCAACAGTAGCCTACACCAAAGCAGGCGGACTTGTAAGGCTTGAAGGCGAAAAGGTAACAGAATTCAGCGAAAAGCCACCAGACGAAGAAGAAGGCTTTAAACTAATTCATGCAGGAGCATACATTCTCTCGCCAAAGATTTTTGAACTCATTCCAGCAGGAAAAAAAGTAAGCATTGAAAAAGAAATCTTCCCAAAACTTGCAGAAGAAGGAACCTTATGCGGAGTGGACATGGGCGAAAGGCAATTCCTCCAAACAGACACTTTTGAAAGGTATGACAAGGCAATCAGGGAATGGAAAGGATTTACAAAATCAAGCAGGTAACAGAAATGGCTGCAAAGAAAAAAACCCAATCGCCTCTTAGAAGAAGAATTAGACGCCGCATAAGAAAGCACATCAGACCAAAGCAAACAGGCCTGAAGCAGGTCTTCAAAGACGGCTTAATCTCCCACAGTCAGGTTCGCGTAGGCAAACCCGGACCAAAAAGCAACACCTTCCCAAAAGGAAAGCCAAAAGCGATTGTTGTCACAAAATTTAGGACAATGAAGGACAAAGCGCACGAAGACTTCGGGAATAGGGGGAGAAAGGACGAGCACTATAAGACTTGGTTTGGAAAAATTGTAAGAAAACTTTATCACATTGACGAGCTTCCGCAAATCATTAGCATCCTCAAAGGAGATCTCAGATTTACAGGAATAAGACCACTGCCAAAAAAGGAATACAGAATGCTTTCACCAGAACTGAAAAAAATTTATGACGAAGTTGGACCAGGCCTTTTTGGATTAGTCTATGCCTGCAAAAGCAAAAATCCTACAATAAAAGAATTTACCCAAGTTGCAAATGAATTCTACAAAATGTGGAAAAAAAATAGGGCAAAAGCATACCTTGTTTTTGGGAAAAGAAGCCTTATGGGATCCAAAGGCAGGGAACTTACAATAGTGGAATAGAAAAATAAATAGCTTTCAGATTATCCACTAAAAAGGCAGCCCCCCTAAAATCACAATTATACATTGCACAAGCCTTTAAATTCTTTTTTACACAGAAAATTGTTTGTTAATTGGAGAATTTTTAAATGGACTTGAGCAAAAAAATTCGGACAATTCCAAACTTTCCAAAAAAAGGCATTTTGTTCTACGACGTAATGAGCCTTTTCCAAGACGCCTCGGCCTTTCGGCAGGCGGTTGACGACCTGGTTGAATACTTTATGAAAAAAGACATGCACTTTGACAAAGTAGTAAGCATGGAATCACGCGGATTCATCCTTGGCTCTGTTCTGGCATACGAATTCCACGCAGGATTTGTCCCGCTGCGAAAGCCTGGAAAGCTGCCATACAAAACAATAAGTCAGGAATTTGAAAAAGAATACGGCAAGGACTCATTTGAAATACACGAGGACGCAATAGAAAAAGGGGAAAGCGTTTTGATTGTGGACGATTTGCTTGCCACATCGGGAACAATGAAGGCATCAATCGACCTTGTTGAAGCCCTTGGCGGAAAGATAAATGGAATCGCCTGCCTTATTGAACTAACATTCCTAAAAGGAAGAGAAAAAATAAAAGGATACGACCTGTACACCCTACTCAAATTTGACAGCGAAAAGGTTGAAGAGGGACAGCATGCCTGAAAAAATTTCAAAAGGAAAGCTTGTGATAAGGGCGGCAAAGAAAAGCGAATTGGAAAGGTTCGAAATCAATCTTAGAAAAGACTTAGTGTAGCCTAAGCTTTTTGTCGCAGTTTATGATGGCGAAATCGTGGGAGCAACTTTTGTCGGAAAGAGTCCAAAAAAGAACAATGGCATTATTCAAAATATCGAAATATTTGTTAAAGGGCTTAGAGATAAAGGAATTGGCCACAAGCTTTTGGGAAAAGCCCACTCCTATCTCCACAAAAAAGGTATAAAAGCCAGCACAACAACGGCAATAAGAGGAACAAGCGGATTCTACAAAAGCGCAGGTTATAGAGAACTAGAAAAAATCGGGCCTGTTGGCGACCACTTCTTCAGCAAAATGGTAAGGGTTCCAAAAAGGAAACAAAGAATCATTAGGAGAAGAAGAAAATGATTGGAATAATCGAAGGCAAAAGCCCTGGCAAACAGGAAATATTAAAAGAAATGAAAGATTTAAATATAACTTGCGATATAATTTTATTATAGGTGATATTATGGAAGTTTTGGTCAGGACAAGAAAAATTGGCGGTTCGATTGTTACAACCATTCCAAAGCCGGTTGTGGAAAAAGAAGGCATAAAGGGAAACGAATTTGTAAAGCTTGACATAAAAAAAGTCAAAAAAAGCTTTTTTGGAAAGCTCAAAGGAATTGGGCCCTTTACCGAAAAAGACGAACTCAATATAAAATAGGGAGATTAAGGCATGAATGTAATAGTTGACAGCTATGCTTGGATAGAATACTTTGAAGGAAGCAAAAAAGGGCTTTTGGCAAAAGAAATAATAGAAAATGAAAATAATAGCATATTTTGTTCAGCATTAACAGTTTCAGAAATTGTAAGCAAAAGCGAGAGACTTGGAAAAGACAGCAGCCAATATATTGAAGCAATGCAATCACTATCTCGAATTTTGAAAATAGACGAAAAGACAGCAATAGAAGCAGGAAAAAAACACGCAGCCATCAGAAAAAAAGTGAAAAACTTTGGGCTGGCAGATGCCTTTATCATAGTGCAAGGGGAAAAAGAAAAAGCAAAAATTTTAAGCGGAGACAAACACTTTAAAGAAATGAAAAATGCAATCTTTATAGGCGATTGAAATGATTGGAATAATCGGCGGCTCAGGCCTTGACGACCCAAAGCTTTTGAAAGAAGCAAACGAAAAGAAAGTTGAAACACCCTATGGCAAGCCAAGCTCGCCTATTGCAATTGGAAAAATTGGCAATGTTGGGGTTGCAGTCCTTGCAAGGCATGGGAAAAAGCACGGGATAATGCCCTCAAATGTTAATTTCAGGGCAAACATCTGGGCATTAAAGGAATTGGGGGTAAAGCACCTGCTTGCCACAACTGCCTGCGGCTCATTGCGCGAAGAAATCATGCCTGGGCAAATTGTTTTTCCCGACCAGTTCATTGACTGGACAAGCAAAAGGGCAAGCACTTTCTTTGACAAGAAAGAAGTATGCCATATTCCAATGGCAGACCCATTCTGCCCAAAAATAAGGGAAACACTTATCGAAACAGCAAAAGAACTCAAAATAGGCCACCACGAAAAAGGAACGGTTATTACAATAGAGGGGCCGCGCTTTAGCACAAGGGCAGAATCAAAAATGTTCAGGAGAATCGGCGGGGACATAATCAACATGAGCACAGTCCCCGAAGTTGTCCTTGCACGCGAAGCCGGAATGTGCTATCAAAGCATTGCAATGGCAACAGACTACGACTGCTGGCGTGAAGAAGACAGTGTTGATATTGCAACAGTCATGAAAGTATTTGCAAAAAACGTTGAAAACGTGAAAAGCCTTTTGCTTGCATCAATTCCAAAAATCTCTTTTTCAGAATGCGAATGCCAAAAGCACATTAACAACGCGATAATAAAGCACGAAGACTGAAGCAAAACCGTTCAAAAAAACAGGTTCAAAAGGCAAAGCCGTTCAAAAGCCCAAGCGTTACAGCAGTTACCATTGCAGCCGCTATCAGCACCCCGACCACGCAGGCAATTGCAAAATCCCGAAAACACACCCCAAGCAGGTAAGCAGCCAAAGCCCCTGTCCAGACACCTGAACCAGGCAAAGGAATGCCAATAAAGATTGCAAGCCCTACTGCCCCGTATTTTTCAACAAAGGGCTTTGCTTTTCTCTGTGTTCTTTCCACAATTCTATTATATAATACTTTAATATATTGGATTCTGGTAAAAAGCCTTACAAGAAAATCCAAAGCAAAATACAGAAAAAGACCCAAAAGAATGTTTGTTATTACCACAATTGGCAAAACCTCAAACACAGACATACCAAACCCGTTTATTGTTCCAATCAAAGGCAGGTCAATTGGCTTATTCCAAAGCCCGAGTGGAATACTCCACCTTAATTCAAAAACAGGAGCAAGAGTAAACAACACAAGATAAAAAATATTATATAAGCTCATAATTACACCAAAAGGGAAACTTAACACAGAAAGTTGGTTGTTTTATTTTCTGTTTGGAAATATTTAAATAAAGCTTCAGCAGAATTTTAAAGCTATTGGTAAAACAAGAAAAAAAGTAGTAAGGTAAAAAGATTATTTTGTGAGCGGAAAAATCAAGCTGTTTTAAGAGTTAATGTAGGGCAAAAAACTATTTTCAGCGGAAATTCTGGTGAAGCACTTTTCACCGGAAACCTGTTCTCTTTCAGTTTATTTAAGAAGGGAAAATGAATAAATACTTATCATGCAAGCTGTAAAAACTGTTAAGCTGAAGCTATTTAAGCCAACTAGGGTAAAGCGACAGTTGTTGTTTCTTTTGCAAGAGAATCAGCAACTGTTGAATAATTATATTGGTTTGATTGAGAAGCATAGTACAACCAACAAGTCGTTGTTGCACAGTCTTAGTTACAGTAGACTTCGTTCAGACTATAAATTACCTTCTGCGATTGTGCAGAGTGCAAGGGATAAGGCAGTAGAGGCCTATAAGAGCTATAAAGCAAAGAAACGTAGAGGCGAAAAGTCTAGTAAACCTTGTTTTTCTGATCGTGTCCCTGTGCGACTTGATAAGAGAACATTTTCAGTGATTGAAACAGACAACAGGTTTAGGTATTTTGCTTCAATAGCAACTGTTGAAGGCAGAGTTTTTGTTCCATTGCTTGGCCAACGTTACCAGTACAAGTATTTAGCAAGGTTGTTTAAAGGCGAGTTACAGCAAGGAACAGCAGAACTGCTACTAAAAGGAAACGAGTTTTACATCTATCTTGCAGTGAAAAAAGAGTTAAGCGTTCCTCGGCCTGATGCTAGCTTTACTCCTATTGGTATCGACCTTGGCTTGAATAATCTCTTAACTTCTGTGATTTTGAGAGACAAGCCTTCTGGAGCAAAGTTTTTCAGTGGAAAGCCTGCATTAAAGATGAGAAAGCATTTTTCCACATTCAGGACAAGCCTTGGGAAAGCTAAACTATTATGGCGAATCAAGAAAAGCAAGGAAAAAGAGTCAAGGTGCATGCGGGACATAAACCACAAGGCAAGCACAGCAATAATAAAACAAGCACTAACAGTCGAAAACCCAGTGATTATTTTAGAGAGACTGCGAGGAATAAGGCGAAAAGCAAAGTCTGGCAAAAAGCTTAATAGGATGCTGCACAGTTGGGCTTTTGCACAACTACAAAGTTTCATCGAATACAAAGCCAACTGGAATGGCATCCCAGTTGTGTATGTAAACCCTGAGTTCACTTCGCAGCGTTGCAGTGTGTGTGGTTACACCGATAAAGCAAATAGGAAAGGAAATTCTTTTGTTTGCAGCAAATGTGGCTATCAACTGAATGCAGACCTAAATGCAGCAATCAATATAGCAAAACAACATAAGAACTTTGCATTTGGCTATATGCTAGATGCACTGGGCGATGTGGCAACGCCCTTAACCCCTGCAGTGAACAAAAAGGAACATAAAATGGTTTCAGTAGTCGACAGGGGAAGCCCATGCTTTTAGGCCTGGGAAGATGTTACGTAGACTCATAAAAATCACATTAAAGCGCGCGATATACCCTCAAAATGCAAAAAAGTTTTTAAATAGAATGACTCCAAAGTAGTACGAGCAAAAAGCTCAGATGCCAACATTAACAGACCATAAACAAATATACATAACAAATTCCTTCTGGTGAAGGAACGTGGGGGATTGGGAGTGATAAAAAAATTTGCCTTTCTGTTACTAACATTTCTAATTTTAAGCGGGATTCCGGGGGAACCTACACTAGTTATAGGAATACTAACATAGATTTGAATGGCTCTGCCACAGACATCTACGGCGACATCACGAGCATCTATTGGGAATATCCTACAGCAGACTGTATAATAACGGAATTCGAGGACATTAGTGACCCGCACAATGCCAAGAACAACGCAATAATCAGTTGCACCAGCATAGGCGTTAAAGACCTCAATTTGATTGCCGACAACAACTATGGAGAGCAAACAATAGAGAGTACTAGCCTTACTATTTCAAACCAAGACCCAATAGCCAATTTAGAAGAAGATGTTGTAACAGGAAACCCTACACTTACAGTTACTTTTACTGGATTTTGTTCTGACCTAGACGGAAATGGAACAATTAACACCTGTTTTTTGGATTACGGTGACGGAGAAGGAAAAGCAATATCGGGGCCACCTTATTATTTTACAGAAACACACAATTACGATACTGAAGGAACGTATTATGCAAAACTAATGGCAAATGACGACCAAGATATTAACGGTTCAGATATTGATGGAATTACTGTAACCCAACCATCCGCGCCGACGATAAACAATAAGAACCCAACTTCAAATATAAACAACGTACTGCCAACCATAAGTTTTGACGTGAACGATTCTGGTTCAGGGGCGAACATTGCTAGCCTTGCGCTTTTTGTTGACAATGAAACGGTAGCACCAACGACCACAGCATTTGGAAGCAGTTATCATGTTTCTTGGATATTTGGCTCAGCCATTTCAAATGATCACATAGTTTATGTTGGATTAAGTGTTGAAGATTCTCTTGGAAACAGCACAGGAGACGTAAACTGGAACTTTACAATCGACACAGAAGCACCAACGTTTGATGACATAGACGTTGCCGATTATACTAACGACAGCACGCCAACTATTTCATTAGAAGACGTTTCAGGCTCTCCAACAGAAATGGCTTTAAGCTGCGATAATTCAAACTGGAAAGGCTGGCAGGCATATTCTGCAAGCGTAACAGATTTTAGCATAACAAGCTCTTCATACGGCTGCCTTGACGGAAGCGAAGGAAATGTTGAAATTTACTTAAAGCTGCGTGATGAAGCAGAAAATGAATCAGACCCTGAAAATGATTCAAGCACCTATGACAATAGCAATCCTGATTCCCCGACACTTAACGTTGCAACTGCTGGAAATGAAGATGTTTACTTAGACTGGCCCACTGTTTCAGACAACGGCCCAAGCGGCATTAAGGAATATGTTATTTATAGAAACAACTCGCAAATAGGCACTACAACCGACACAGAGTATAATGCCGAAGGGCTCAGCAATGGAACTGAGTATGACTTTAAGATAAGAGCAAGAGACAACGCAAACAACATTTCCGGATATAGCAATGAAAAGAGTGCAACACCAACAAGCGGTGGAACAAGCAGCGACACAGTCGACACAAGTCCGCCTTACTTGAATTGGGAACTTCCAAACAGAGATAGCACTATAAGCGGAATTGTTACACTAAAAGTTTGGGTTTATGATGACGAAAGCACCCTTCACCCAGTCAGGTTTTATGTTGACAATGAAACCATAAACATTGGAAGCGACGGAAGCCCTTCAGGAGAAAGATATAGCATTGAATGGAACAGCGAAACAGTTGTTGACGGCACTCACACCTTAAAGGCTTTGGCAAAGAACAGGAGCGGTGACGAAGACCATGACACAACAATCAAAACAATCACTATCACAACAAACAATGGCATTACAGAGATTGACGGAACAATAACCGATTCCATCGATGAAAACAACGATGAAGATAAAATTGCCGCAGAAAACGCCCTTGATGTCGCTTCCGCTGTAAAGGAAACTGTTGATTCTTTACTTGCAGAGCTTGATGTTTTG
>JAFCCG010000058.1 GCA_017610335.1 Chloroflexota bacterium
AAGCAGGAAAATTATTTTAATTGGGTTTGTTAGGCAGATAACTATTTCGCAAATTATCAGCCTAACAGCTATTTCGCAAGCCTGTACATTTATATTATAATTCTATCATAGTAATAGAATAGTGATATAAATGAGATATGAGCTTTTTGTAAGGAAACTGCTGCTGAGAAAAGAGCGCTTTATTTCAAGCGAGGAATTAAAAGAAGAGTGTGCCAAGCTGAAAATGCCTTATGAAAAGGCAATCAAATACCTGTATCTCTACAAATATGTTGAACGCATTGTGAGGGGATTCTTCTATATTCCAACTGTGGAAGAGAGAAAATACAAGACTGGCGGAGCAAACTTCTACGACGCAATCGCCAGAGCTATGGAATACAAAAAAGTAAAAAACTGGTATTGGGGCCTAGAAACTGCAATAAAGATGAATTCAATAACCCATGAATATTTTACAATAGACTATGTAGTATCTGACACAATATTCAGGGCAAAACCAATAAAGATTCTTGGAAGAAAAGTAAAATTCGTAAAACTCAGCAAAAAACTATTCGGGTTTGGGATAAAAAAATCCGGAAACACACTTTACTCAGACTTGGAAAAAACCATCTTGGACATAATCCACATGAGAAAATACTCCGGAGAATCCAACAAGGCAATAAGAGATTATGTAATTGGATGGGCTGACGAAGCAAACAAAACCAGAATGAAAAAATACTCAAAACACTACAGCAAATCAGTAAGAAATGTTTTAGGGGAATTAAAATGATTGAAGAGGAAACATTAAACTGGCTGTCAAAAAAACTTGGAATAAAAAGCATTCAATTAATAGAAAAAGACCTTTTACTGCAGGGCCTTCTTTTAGAACTGGCAAAATCAAAATACTTTTCAGAAAACTTTGTGTTCAAGGGGGGAACCTGCCTGACCAAAGCATACTTTGGCTACTACCGCTTTTCGGAAGACCTTGACTTTACCTGGATAAGCCAGAAAGCGTTTGAAGGCAAATCAGCGAGGCAAGTAAGAAAAATGCTCTCAAAAGAAATAAACAAAATAATGGAAATAATCGAAAAAATATCAAAAGAATTGGATCTTGACTTCGAACCAATCAAATCAGATAGGCACTATGTCCAGCTCGGTGGAAGCAACAGGTTCACCACATTCAAGCTATGGTACAGGCCAACCACAGAAGACAGAGAAACATTCATAAAAATCCAGCTCAACTTTGTGGACAAAATATTCCACAAACCAAAAAAGCACAAACTAAAAGCAATCGCAGAAAAATACGCTGAAGACTTTAGCTACCTCTACCCAAAATATGCATCAATGGCCACCGAAAACCAATCCTTCTACTGTTACGACCTGAAAGAAATTACGGCAGAAAAAATCCGGGCCCTGCTAACAAGAAGGGGTTTCAAAGCAAGAGACATCATTGACTTGTATTACCTGGCCAAAGAAGGAGCAACAACAAAGTCTGTAAAGAAAATGGCGATTGAAAAAACAGAATTCATGTTCAAATACCTCAAATACGAAGACAATTTGAAAAACAAAAAGTTTGAAGAAGAATTCAGACTTAGAGAGGAAGAACGGCTTATGATAGAAGAGGCCAGCAAAGACTTTGAAAAATTCACAAAAAAAACACTCAAAGAGCTAAACGAATTAGCGGAAGAAATAAGGCTCAGAGCCAAAGAAAAAGCAAAAATTATAGGACTAAGAAAAAAACAACAAACGATAAAAGAATTCTTTGCAGAAGATTAAATTAACTTAAATAATGCCTTTTCGAATTCATAATGGTGACGAACAATTTTTTAATTCTTTTCCAGCTCTTTTATAGCATGAAACCCAAGCCAGGGCGTCTTCCCGCAGAGGAAAGACGAAATAGACGCCTTCAATACCAACATCTTAGAAAAGAGGGCCTGAAGCCCTTTGCAGAAGTCAAATTAAAGCCTTGGGAGAAAAGACTTCTTGCCAGGTCTCTTAGAATTGTTTTGCAAACCTCCATTGGTGATAAAAGAAAGTCCACTGAAACTGTGGAGACCGTAAAAAAAATTATTCCAATTGCAGCGCAAGAACTCAAACCCATGGCGAAGGAGCTAATCCCCGAAGGCCAATATGAAATTTTCTGCCAGCTAATGGACTGGTATACCGAAAACCCAAAAGAGTTTCCTGCAAAAGGTGTCTTCCCCCCTGGTTTTTGCCCACAAAAAATTTTGGACCTTGGCCAAAGGCTCTCTCAAAAATCCTTTTTGCGCATTTCAGGAACAATTCTTGCCCGCACCTTTTTCAGAGCGAAAAACGAGGAAAGGCCAAGCCACAGAGACAAGCAATTTGATTTCAAAAAGGACCTTGAGTTCCAGCTAAAACACGACATTGCTCATTCCCTTTGGTTTATCAGAGGGTTTTTGGAAAGCGTTTCCTGGCCACAAAAAACTTAATTACTGCAATCACCCTCTAATTCTCTGCATCTTTAGTCTTAGTTGGGCTGACTGAAGATTAGAAATTCATTCCCCAGAAGTCTAAATATAGGGGAACAAACCGAGATATCCGATACTATTATATATGATATTCCACATAGCAGTCTCCAACAACAATTAACAAATTCTTTCTGCCAATGGCTTCCTTTATTTCCTTATGAGCCTGCTCAAGCTTCATGATAAAAGAAATCCTGCAAAATTGTTTTAAGGTGTTTGTCAAGCAGTTGCCTTTATTTCTTCCAGCGCTCTTGTTTTAAGTTTCACCAAAGGGAGTATTAGTATTTCTTTTGTGACTGTTGGAACAATGTTTTTTCCCTTTTTTTCCAATTCAACTATGTGGAATTTTTCCAAGAGTTTCAGGTCCCTAATGACGGCACTCAGCCTTCTGCCAGCCAGATTTGCTAGCGCTGTGGTGTTTTTTGATTTCTTGCTTTGAATCAACCTAACCAATTCAAGCCTTTTCTTTGTGAACACTTGCGTTATTTCTTCATCGGAAAGGCTCAGAATCATTCCTTTGTCAGGGTACTTGCCTGGCTGCTTCCAAACCTTGTTGAGATAGGCCTTTGCTGTATCCCATCTTTCGTCAGTCATTTCATACTTCATGTTTCTCACCTTCCTTTCATTCTTTCCAAGTAATATCTTTTATAGCGTGCAAAATTTTCTTTTATCTGGTCCAAGTAAAAATTAAAAACGTCATTCAAATCCTTTCCCATTGTTGGAATAGGGATTGGCTCGGGTGTAATCCAATATCTTTGCTCGTGCAAAAAGTCATGCGCAGTATCAACCCTGTAAACCTCAAAAAAGCTTTTGCCAATCCTCGTCCTGTAATTCAAAGAAAAGTTCTTCACCTTGTTTCTCTCAATTTCCAGCTTCACATCAAGCAAGTCGGCTTTGGTTAATGGAATTACAAACTTTTTCCATCTTACCAATCAAACCACCTAAGAATACTATACATTAAATGTATAGTATAGTTTAAAAATATATTCTTTGGCAGGAGGGCGATAGCACGCACCCTCAGATAACAGTTACTATTTTAAATGATACTCGACATAGCAGTCTCCCACAATCATTATCAGGTCCTTTCTCGAAATGGCTTCAGCTATCTGCTTTTGGGCCTGCTCCAATTCCATGAAAAGAAAAAGAGGGGAAAATGATTTTAATTGGGTTTGTTAGATTGGAACAGTACAGGTAAGGCCGTCCCCTGTGGGAAGCAGTCGGGGCATAACAATCCACATAAAAAGCAGGTAAACAATTACCATTGCAATCAATGCAAAGGCCGCAAAGGCAAGCCCGTGTTTGGAGGAAGCAGTGCAAGCCCTGCAGCCTTTCCTATAATGCAGGAAGGCGGAAACTGCAACAAACACAAGCCCGATAGAGAAAAACAAGGGCCTTAAATCAACCAGGCAGAGGCCTGTTAGGCTAAACATGGCGGCCAAGCCCCAAAGAGGCCAGGATAACCGGGCCAATGCAGCACAGTGAGGCAATTTCCCCGCCAACAAGGCCGCTTAGGATTCCGTGCGAAATTGGCTTTCTCAAATTAAACAACTTCCTTTTGCTTTGCCTGCTTTTCCAAGCACAAATAAGGCAGCAAAAGAAATAAATACCTCTGTTGCCTTATTGTTTGCATGCAGGTATCTGACATGATTCTTGGTTTGCTGATAATGCTGCTGGTTGGCTGGACAATCATGATGGCGGTGCAGCAGCAGGCGCTCGGGCTAGGCTTGCAGGCGCTTGAGGCAAAGCAGAACGCGCAAGGCATTCAAATTTCCCCGGAGAGATGCGACCCTGTTCAGGGAAAGGACCTTGTAAGGGCCACAGACATAGCAGAAAAAGAGTATTTTACTACAGTGGGCTTTAATTCAGATCAAAACCAGATATTCCTCTGCTTTTATGAGTAAAAAGAAGCTCTCCGGGAAGGGA
>JAFCCG010000059.1 GCA_017610335.1 Chloroflexota bacterium
AAGCGGCAAAAACTGTTTGCTGAATGAAGACTGTGAAAGCGGATACTGCAATCAAGACAATGTTTGCACAATTGAAAGGGACCTGTACATTGAATGGATTAAGCCAATCCAGGTTGTTGAAGACGTTCCATTAGTTGCAGGCAAGGCAACGGTTGTAAGGGTAAAAGTTATGAATGACGGGCCTGCTGTTGATACAAGCGTTAAAATAAATTACAATGATTGGATTTTGGAAGAGCTTGTTCACATTAACGCATTTGATTTCAAAATAGTGGATTTTTATCCGCCAAATAGCTACACCCACACATAAAAAAAGAAAAAAAAATGAAAAACAAAAAATTGGAATGAAAAAATAAAATTATTAATTTGCTTGATAACCATATTTTTGGCAAGTACAACACAAGCATATCTGCGCCCAGCAGAATTAATAATAGAAGAAAAACCAGACTACGTGGATATTACATACAATGGAATACTTACAATAGAAGGATTAGAGGGACACGCCATACAACTGATAAAAACCCCACTGCCAGAAAACTCTGAAATAAAAACCGAACTTGAAGAAAAACTGGAAGACAACTATGTTAGTATCAGATTATCAAATGAAAGCAACTATGGCAACTACGAAATACTCGTCGACGGAACACAACCAATAAAATTTTCCATTGGAAAAGAAATAATAAAAGCAAATATCCAATATGAAAACGCACAAAACACTTTATTTTACACAGGAATCACTACCGCAATACTGGGTGTATTACTATTACTAACAACAATACTCTTACAAACAGAAAAAACAAAAAAAACAGCAAGAAAATTACGCGTCATAGGAATAGTGCTCATCGCAATAGGAATCTTAATAGGAATATATTTGCAGGTAAGCAATTGGATACTTTCAACAGCAAACTTCTGAGGAAAACAAAATGACGACAAAAACAATAAGATTAATTTTTCTAACAATAATACTACTAGCCATAAACGCCAACGCCTTCGCACTAACAATTACAGTAGAACTGGATAATGACGGAAACACCACAACAATTTCAAAAGAAGTAGTAGAAACAAAAGAATTCAAAGTAACTTTTGTACCAATTATCTCCGAAATACCAACTCCAAACATTTACAAAACAGTTTACAAAAGATATTACAACAACAAAGAATTCCTAAAAGCAACATACCCGATTAGCGAAATAGGATTTAAATCAGAATTAAGCCTAATTCCATATATCCCACTTTCGATGGGAGAGATAATACCAGCAATAGGTATATTGAACATACTACAAGGATTAGTTATAGAAGATTTGCTTACAGCAAGGTTTAGCGATAAAGTGGTAGGAATAATTAATGAGGACTATTTCCACCACTTAACTCCAGGTAGATCACCATCTGGAGTAAGTATGTATCCTTACAACACCACCTCAGTGTTAATAAACTACTACAACCCAGGAGTAGGGCCTTATGACAACAACAGATTAGCAGCTCATGAAATAGGTCACACTTACGGGCTTTGCGATGAATACAGTTTATCTGAATGGAACCGCCAAAATTCAAGTTATCCAGAAGTCTGCCCAAACAAATTTCCATTTGAAGGTTGGGAAAATGCAGATATCAACGGATTTTGGGTAAACAATAAAATAATAAGAAAAACTACGCCTAAACAAATATTTTACTTTGACTCATGCGAAGAAGCTTCAGAAAACACAGCTGTTTTAGCAGAAAAATTAAGATATAGATGTATAAGTCTTGAGTGCCCAAGACCTTGGGACGATGGACCATTCCCAGTAACATGTGAAGAGAAATACTATAATTTTATGGATAATAAAAATGACCCCTGGATCGACCAAAACACTTACCTGCACCTTCTCTCCAAATTTGTTATAACCCCTCTTTTCCTCACCGCCAACCTGTCAGGCCCGTCTGACCAGGTTGCTTATTTTTCTTCTATAAATCATTCCATTATTGTTTCCGGCCTTGCCGACAAGAATGGAGATGTAAGCCTTCAAAATTTTTACATAATAGATGGATTGCACGAACAGGATATTCCAGCAGGAGATTATTCGTTAAAGTTGTTGGATTCTTCCGGAAATATCTTGTTTAGCAAAAGCTTCGGAGTTTCATTCATGCTGCTTTCAAACCCTCCAATTAACTTGAACACAAGCGGTTTTGTCTTCACAGTGCCATTCATTGAAGGAACAAAAACAATAGAAGTAACCTACAACGGCGAAACAAAAGCACAACGTATTGTTTCAGACAATGCGCCAGCTGTTTCAATAACTAGGCCAAACGGAAACGAAAAATGGAACGGAATGCGAACAATAAGATGGAATGCAGGCGACACAGACGGTGACAGCCTCAGTTTCGTACTCCAATACAGCGACGACAACGGCAGCACATGGAACCCTATTGCCATGAACCTAAATGAAACAAGTTATGACCTCAACGTTGACATTCTGGAACCAGGCGATTCTTATAAAATCAGAGTGATTGCAACAGACGGAGTACTAACAGGAGAAGCAATTTCAAACACATTTACCATCCAGCCACAAGACTCCACAGACATAGACTCTGATGGCGATGGATTAAACGACAAATTAGATAAATGCCCAAACACAATTGAAGTGCCAGAAGTATACGGCTGTTCCTGCAAGCAAATACTGGAATTAAAACCAGGACAAGATAAAGGTGAATTAAAAAACGGATGCTCTCCAGGCACAATAGACATTTTCACAAAACAAATAGGCTGGGCAGAAAACCTATTTGAATAGCCGCTTATTTCCAAAAAGAACAACCATTTTTTCCAATTCCATCACTTTTATTAACCACCTATTCCCACTGTTAATATAGCAGGCCGTTTAAAAAAAGGCGTAAAGCACAGGCAGCCTTAGAATACCTAATCACCTATGGCCGGACTACAAAGCTGTTTAAATAGGGTTACGTTATAACGTAACCCTTTATATATGGTTTGAATCATATTTTTTCATGCTTTCAGAGGACTTTGAGGAACTTTTGGAAAAATGGGTTCTTAGAGAAAAAACATATAAAAGGACTGTTGAAGACCAGATTCTGCCATACATAAGCAACAAAAATGTTGTCTTTTTGTATGGACCAAGAAGGGCAGGCAAGTCTGTTACAGCAAGAAGGCTTTTGGAAAAACTGTCAAAAAACAGCAAGACAAGATATGTTAATTTGGAAGATCCAAAACTCTTAAACTTGTTAAATACAGGGCTAATGGATTCCTTTGCTGAAGGACTTGGCGCAAAAGATACGATTGTATTTGACGAAGTGCAACTTGTCACAGGATGGGAAAAATGGGTAAGAAAAGCAGTTGATACAAGACAGTGCCAAATAATAGTTACCGGTTCCTCTGCAAAACTTTTGAGCGGAGAGTTTGCAACCTCGCTTGGCGGAAGAGGAATAGGTTTTCAAATACTGCCGTTCTCTTTTGAAGAATTCCATAGAATAACAAAAAAAAGCTTTGAAGAATTCTTAAAAATAGGCGGCTATCCCGAAGTTGTACTAAACCCGAATAAAAAAGAAAAATTGCTTGAATCATATTTTGAACTTGCACTAATAAAAGACGTGATAACAAGATATAAAATAAGGGACTCAGCAGCACTGAGAAACCTCGCATTCTATCTGTTAACCAACTCCGGAAAACAAGTAAGCCTTAAAAGGATAAGAAACACTTTCGGCCTGTCATATGACACAATAAGACAATTCTTGGAATACTTGGAAGCTGCATTTCTGGTATTTCAAACCCCGTTCTTTTCATATTCAATGAATAAGTCGCTTGCAAAAGCAAGAAAAATCTACGCTTTCGATTTAGGCATGCAACAATACGCCTCAAAGTCCTTTACTGAAGACAAAGGAAGACTAGCAGAAGCTGTTGTGGCAATAGAACTAAAACGCAGAAACTACGAAATATACTATTGGAAAAACATAAAAGAAGTTGACTTCATAGCAAAAAAGAAAACCAAAATAAGCCCAATAAACGTATGCTATTCCAAAAAACTTCCAAAAAGAGAACAAGAAAGCCTTATAAAATTCTGCAAAAAAATCAAAACAAAAAAAGCAACAATACTATACCTTGGCAAAACAACAAAAAGCACACACGAAAAAATCGAAATAACCCACAAAAACCTGAAAAAATGGCTGCTCAAAAAACCTGTTTGAATAACTGCTTATTTCCAAAAAAAACAACTATTTTTTCCAATTCCAACACTTTTATTAACCACCTATTCCCACTGTTAATATAGCATGCCGTTTAAAAAAAGGCGTAAAGCACAGGCAGCCTTAGAATACCTAATCACCTATGGATGGGCACTGGTAATGATTGCCACAATTATAGGTGTTCTCGTGTTTGCAACAAGTGGCGGTGTAAACGCAAACACCTGCACCACTTTTCTCACAATGATTTGCAAGGGAATCGGCGCAGACGGCGACACCCTTGTCCTGATTTTGCAGAACACGGCAGGCCAAAAAATCACAATAAACCCATTCTTTGACATTAGCTTTGACGACAAAGCAGGATACGCAACCGTCACATACCAAGGC
>JAFCCG010000095.1 GCA_017610335.1 Chloroflexota bacterium
ATTATAATAAGCACAACAGCTATGTCCATAAGCCTGAACATAGCCTTATGGCTTGAATAAAGCCGATTGTGCTCATTTCTTTGTTGCTGCCTAATCTCATAGCCTATTTGCTTTCTCTTGGCTTCAAGAGTTATTAACTCATTCATTAGGTAATCCTTCTGCACTTTCATATACTTCCTTCTGCTCTGCTTTCTCTGCGAACTCAGTCTCATCTTTTGGTTCTATTGGTGGCAATTCGTCAGGAATGTCCTGCTTTGGCTTTTCAAGATTGTCCAAATAAGTTTCAAGCTTCTCATCCATCATCTTTATTATGTCATCCTTGAACTTTCTGCTGCTGTAAACATACCAAACTAACACTGTCACAACTGCCAATGCTACTGCTGAAACAACAAGGAATGAAAGTGTTATGCTGTCTGCTGTTATTATCATCTTAGTCCTCCACAACTATGTCTTCATCTTCTCTTTTGCTACCTTTCTCTGCTTCTTTTGGTTTCTCTTCCTTTGGCTTTGCTTCTACTTCTTTCCTTAACTTCTCAAACAGAGCAAACTTTGCCTGTCCGTTGGTTACTTTCAGAAACATATTGAGCTCTTCATCTTTGATTGCATTTTTACCTCCTAATATTTTAATCTGAATTTTCTGTTTTTCTTTTCAAAAACTTTACCAATGATATTATCATTATAAATATACAAAATATAGTTCCCAATGGCAAAAACTTACCAAAAAAATCAAGTTCATAAAATACACTCACAAGAAACAAACCAGAACAAAGTGTTGGAACTGCTGCCAATGGAGAAACCCACCAACGATTAGGGAACTCATGTTCAAGTAATCTTTCTAATGAATCGCTTAATTTTAAACCAATTCTACCAATTGCATTAATTAAAAGTATTCCACTAAAAGCAATAAACAATATTGAAAACTCATCACTACTTTCACCTGAACTTCCAACAATATATAGAACACTACCTATCCCAATATAAACCAACATTATTATATACTCTACCATAATCCTTAATGGACTTTCTTGTTTTTCTTTCATTTTTTATACCTCCTAATATTTTAATCTGAGCTGAATAATACTATAATGCCCCACAGCATTGAGACAACGCAGGCTGCCAGTGCCCAATATGGATTTCTTAATCCAACTATTCCTATTATTATAAATATTAAGCCTTTGAGTTTCATTGGTTATCCAACTCCCTCAGCCAGTCAATGATCCTGTGGATGTTAAACATGATTGCGCCGCCGAAAACTATTACAATTAATATTACAAACTTCTGGAAAAGGTCAAGTTGGATATTTGGTGGTTGTATCATTTTTGTTTCACTTAGTAAACAATCACCTGATTGTTTATTTTTAATTTCTCTTTGCTCTATTATAAATAACATACCCCCTTTGTTTAATGGGTTAGTTATTTACTATTTGACCATCTCAAATAATAACCAGACTTTCTCCTTCTCTTTTTATCTTGTGAACCGAAAGGTCTGCCAAGCTTTTTCTTTTCTGCCTTTGCTCGTTTTAATCCTGCATTGATTCGTTCCCTTATTAGTTCTCGTTCAAACTGTGCAAACGCACCAGCTATTGAAAAGAACAACTCTCCTTGTATGGTTGATGTATCAAAGCCTTCTGTTAATGATATAAAAGTTGTAAGAGATGTTTTAAGCTTCTGCCAAGCCTGTCTAATCGCCAGACTATTACTTTATCATATAGGCCTTGTCTTATGCCTACAAGCATTTTGTCAAGCTCTGGTCTTGATTCTCTGCTTCCAGAAGCAAACTCCTGGAATATATCATAATCTAATCCCTTGCTTTTGCAGTATTCAACAAGAGGCCTTTCCTGTGTCTTAGGGTTCTGCCTATCTTCATTTGTTGAATTTCTAATATATACTGCTGCTTTCATTCAATCACCCATGCTCTTGCCGACCTTTATATTATTGTCCTTATCCCACTCAAATTTAAACATTGAGCGACAGTTCCTGCACAGCAGGTTGCCCATCCTTGTTGTTGTCAAACCCTGTGCTCCGATTGCTCCGCATGCAGGGCATTCTGGGTACTTATATCTCCAGTTTCTATTTCGCTTTGCTATTTTTATCACCTTACTCTTTGTCTTTTAATGCATTTGTTATTGTGATGCTGAACTTCTTTTTCTTGTGCTTCAAGATGTCCTGCACTTCCTTGAGTGTGTATTCCTCATCGGAAAAGTAAATGCCATTAATTATTGTCATCTTCCCTCTGACTTTTTGAGCCATTCA
>JAFCCG010000060.1 GCA_017610335.1 Chloroflexota bacterium
CATTCTGCCGATTCAACAATCTGCCCAAAATAAGACCGGTTTTCCGGCGGATTTTCCCCGCCATTTATGAGAAGCACTGCAACAACCTTGTCATTGCAAAAAGTAACCGCAACATCTGACAAAACAGGCTCTCCGCTTTCAATTTCTTCAGAGGAAAGTACAATCCAGTCAATCCCTTCAATTTTCTTTATTTCAGGCTGTCCTGACAGACCTATTCCTGAAATTTCATAGGCATCAACCTCATTAAGCGGAATTTCTGATATATTGGAATACCCACTTTTATTGTCTGCCATCAAAACCCCGATAAAGCTCATGTCTGAATCGTCTTCCTCACTTTTCATAAGCAGAAAAACCAGTTCAGCACCTGTATCAGAGGACATTGCCTGGAAAAGAGCCTGCCCCATTGGAACCTTACTCCAATCAAGCCATTCATTATTTGCAGGAGTAGACATACTAAAGCCGTATTTTTCAAAAGACTTTGGAACTTCTATTGAATCTTGTCCAATTCCAAGGCATCCGCTGAAAGCTATAAGGGCAACTAAAAAACATGCAATAAAAATTCCCTTTATCATAAACTAAAAAAAGGCCGAAATTGTATTTAAAGCTTGCCTTATTTGAAAAAATTGCATTTAAAGCCAGCATTATTTGAAAAATTGCATTTAAAGCCTGTTGGAATGCTTTTTCCTGGAAAAAAACAGGAAGGCAAGAACAGAAAAGGCAGCCAAAGGAACTAAAAAAATTGGAAGTTCTGGAACAGGAGGCGGTTTGATAATGGCAAGAGTCAAAGTCCTGAGGATTGGGCCATGTAATGGAGGGCCGCCGTCATCAACATTTGCGTAAAAAGAATAAAGACCAGGTTCCCAAGAGCCGAGAACAGTAACAGCAAAAGAATGCTCATCCGTTGCACCAGCTGCCAAATTAGAGCTTGAGGCAGGGAAAACAGCAGGAACCAAACTCATTTCATTGCCTTCTGCGTCGGTAACAACAACTTCAACGGTTGCGTCACCAGGATCCTCTCCAATATTCCTAATCTTTACAACTGCATCAACAACTACTGAACCACTGGCATCAACAGAAACAAGATTCTTGGGCAATTCAAATGAAACAATCTGGAACTCGGCTGCAGCAAAAGCGCTGCCTGCAAGCAGAACAGCAAAAAGCAAAATTGTTAGACTGCACAAATTTTTCTTCATTCTCAAATAGTTTTATTATCTTTTATTGTATTTAAGCTTAATTTGCAGCAAAAAAAATGTTAAAAATAGCAAAAAAACACACTAAAAGCTTGCCCATCTTGCAAGTTCCTGCATTGCATTGATGTCCTGATCCAATGCTGCAAGCCTTTTTTTCAATTCGTCAATTTTGCGATTGCTTTGCTCCATTCTAAAGCTTTGAAGCTGATCAGCATATTGCGCAACTCTTTTGTCATTTTTGTAAACAATGCTTTCATCAACTGTTTGCACTAGTTGTTTTCTATAGTCTAGATCTGAAAAAAATGTTTTAACCATTGGTTTCCATCTTGAATCTGCAACAAGGTGAACTGGCAAACTTACCTTTGCTGAATCAGATTTGTAATCCTTGTCAACTGCACATTTTACCAAATGCTTCCAATATAATGGCTCTTTTAATTTTTTAATGTTGTGCATGCGATGATAGCTTTTTGCACCATTAAATTTCTTCTGCCAGCTTACAAGCCTGGAATCATACTGATTATACAAAGACCTTGTTTCCTCAATCTTTTTTCTTAAATGCATTTTTGTAGGATACAAAAGCTTTGGCCAGGCATTCTCAGCCGGTGCAATATGAAGCACGCCACCTTTTGACAAATAGTGCTTTAAAGCAGCAAGCCTTGCAGCCTCCTTTTCGATATTAAAGTCGGCAGGCAGCATTTTTTGTAATTGTCCAAAAGAGCTTACAAGGTCTTTTCTCATGTAAAAATTATGGGTGGCGCAGGTTAAAAAGCTTTTTCTACCAGAAGAATTTTTGAAAACGGCAAAGGTTTTAAAAAAGCAAGAAATTTGAAAAAAAAGGAGTTGGTATATTATGTTTCCGGGAATGAAAGGAATGGATCCAAGAGCAATGCAAAGAATGATGAAACAAATGGGCATAAAAAATGAAGAAATGGACGCCGAACGCGTTATAATTGAAGGAAAGTCAAAAAAAATAATTATTGAAAACCCAAGCGTTAACATTGTAATAATGCAGGGAAAGAAAACCTATACAATAATTGGCGATGAAACAGAAGAAGAAAAAGGAATAAGCAAGGAAGACATTGACATGGTTGTAAAACAGGCAAATGTTTCCGAAAAAAAAGCAGAAGCTGGTTTGAAAAAAAACGAAGGGGATATTGCGGCAACAATCCTTGAACTAAAAGGCGAAGAATAAAGATTAAGGGGAAAAAAATAAAAGACATTCTTCAATTTGCACCAAAGCTATTCTTTAATTTCGCTTACAATATTCTTCCGCCACACAAATCTTTTGACACAGCTTGCATTCAGAGTCATCGTCAGATCATCATCGGCAAAAGAGTTTTGTGTTGTAGGGGGGTTAAATTATGTTTGCATTATCTTTTTTTGTATGGAACTTGAGATTAAGGACAACAAGATTGTTTTTGGAAAAGAGCTTAGCAACCTTGACAAGCTGGTAATTAGATTTGTGAAAATACTTAACAGGCTTGATATTGACTATGTAATAATTTCTGGTTACATTGCAATTCTTTTCGGAAGAAGCAGAAACACAGAGGACGTTGACTTGTTCATAGAGGAAATGCCTTTGGGAAAATTCAAGCGTTTTTGGAGAGAATTGGAAAAACAGGGTTTTGAATGCATTAATGCCTCAAACCTTGAAAGTGCTTTCGATGATTATCTCAAGGAAATGCTTGCTATTAGATTTGCAGTTAAAGGCACATTCGAACCAAATTTTGAAGTAAAATTTCCAAAAACAGATTTGAACAAATATTCTCTCAAAAACAAGATATTTATTGAAATAGGCAATGAAAAAATAAACACTTCAAAAATGGAGCTACAAATAGTCTTTAAGCTATATCTTGGTTCGGACAAGGACATTGAGGACGCAATTCACCTATGGCAAATGTTTAAAGGCAAATTGAACCTTGAATTATTTAACAGATTTGTAAAAAAACTAAAAGTTGAGGACAGAGTTAAAGAACTTGAGTGATTGTTATGGAAAAACTTCCAAAAATTGATTTAATTGAACTGAAAAAAGAAATGGAACTTAACAGAAAACAAAGACGAGAATTCGTAAAACAGTACGCAGAATGGCTGAAAAAGACACCAAACAAGGTTTGGAGCAAGCAACAAAACAAGCTACTTAATCACTGAAAAGCGAACTGAAACGCGATAAAAAAAGTTATATTACCCTGAGTACATCAGGTTAATTGCCAGATCATCATCGGCAAAAGAATCTTGTGTTGTATAGGGGTTAAATTATGTTTGCATTATCCTTTTTTGTATGGAACTTGAGTTCAAAAATAACAGGATTGTTTTTGGAAAAGAGCTTAGCAACCTTGACAAGCTGGTAATTAGATTTGTGAAAATACTTAACAGGCTTGACGTTGACTATGTAATAATTTCTGGTTACATCGCAATTCTTTTCGGAAGAAGCAGAAACACAGAAGACGTTGACTTGTTCATAGAGGAAATGCCTTTGGAAAAATTCAAAATGTTTTGGAAAGAACTTGGCAAAAGTGGCTTTGAATGCATTAACGAGTCAAACCCTGAAAAGGCTTACAACAACTACTTGAAAGAAAAACTTGCACTGAGATTTGCAGAAAAAGGAAAAATCATTCCGAACTTTGAGCTGAAGTTTCCAAAAAGCAAGTATAATCTTTATTCTCTGAAAAACAAAATACAGGTGATTCTTGGAAAAGAAAAATTGTGGACATCAGAAATTGAACTGCAAATAGCCTTCAAGTTAAGCCTTGGCTCTGACAAAGATTTTGAAGACGCAAGATACCTCTACAAGGTTTTTAAAGAACATTTGGACATAAGTTTATTGAAAAGGCAGATTAGCGAACTGAGAGTTGAAAAACAGGCGGAGAAGGTTTTATGGAAAAAGGATTAAAACTAACAGAAAAAGACCTGAAAGAACTTGAAGAAGAAAAGGAAAGAAACAGGCAACAACGCATGGAATTTATCAACATGTATGCAGAATGGGTAAAAAAGACACCAAACAAGGAATGGAGCAGACAGCAAAATAAACTGATAAATAAGTAGACTAATTGAAAAAAGTATATTACCCAGACACAATCAGGCTAATTGTCAGATCATTATTTGCAAATAGTATGAATCATACAAAGGGTTTAAATTATTCGGAACAGGACAATAATGGTAGCGGACTGAGGCTGTGATATATCCTTTAATTTGCATGAAAGCTATTCTTCAGTTGCCTGTGCCGATTGAAGAAGACCCCTTACAAGGACATAATCCACTTTGGCATTAACTAGGTCGCCAATTAAATGCCCTGTTTTAAGCATGGATTGAACAAGGCCTGATGAAACAGGATAAGTGCTGTTTGAATCAGGGTCAGGAAGTTCATGCACGGCAAGTTCCCCTGGCTGAATTATTTCCACCGCAAGCCCTTTTGATTCAAGCAATGCGCTCAGCTCAGAGACAAATTGTTTTGAATCCGGCAACTCAAACAATACCTGCCCTGACAGCATTCCTTTAATTTCTTCAACAGGCGCTTCAATTTCAAGTTCTTCAAGCTTTTCTTCAATCAAAATCTTTTTTTCTGAAAAAGAATTGCTTGTGATTTCTTCAAATAAAATCTCTACAACTAAAGGATTGTTTTCAATCAAAACACTGCCTGCGTTAATATCGTTTAGAAAAATTTCAAATGCTGAAAATTTTGCTTCCTCAATTTCTTCACCATTTATTGAAAGTTTTGCTTCAACTCCGGAAATGAAAACACTTGCATTGTTTACATCATCAATTGCTGAAATTTCTTCTTCAAGAGAAGAAAGTAAATCAAGTAAACTGTAAGGCAATTCAGTTTCAAAAAATATTGTATTTTCAAGCGAAGAAATTTCTGCTTCAATTATCGTGCTTTTTTCAACAGGAGCAGCAGTAATGTTTGCTTCTTCAAATGCCATGATGTTTGTCGCATCAGCCCCAATAAAGGTTGCAGTAACAGAAACAGTTAATTGGTCACCTTCCATTGTATCAAATCCAACAAGAGCTTCGCTGATGTTTTCAGAAAATTTATAAGTTTGGAAAAGCCCAAGCTCAGAATTTTCACTTTGCATTTCAATTGTTGAAGGCAATTCAATCAAAGCAAAGGTATAACCATCAAGATACTCTAATGATGTTTCTTCTCCAAGCCTTTCAAGCATAACTCCAAGATTTAAGTCGTTGTCAAAACTTATTTCGGCAACATAAACATAGCCTGTTCCAATTGCAGTAAGGTCTGTTTCACTTGTTTCCGCCTGAATTCGCATTGTTGGAAGCATTTGGTCAACTTTTACCTCAATATTTTCTGCAACAAAATTAATTGCTGTTGGAGACAAAACAGGTTCGCCTCCATTATCAGGATTTTGTTCTTGATTAGGAAAATTGTAAAATGCAGTAAATCCAACAATTGAACCAATCATTAGAACAGAAATAAAAAGCGAAAAAATTGTTTTCGGGTCAAACTTCATAAAAAAACCTCTTTTCAAAGTGAATTAGAAAGGAAAAAGATAATAAAGTAAGCTATTACTTAGGAATTCTTCTTTCCAATACCCA
>JAFCCG010000061.1 GCA_017610335.1 Chloroflexota bacterium
ACCCCATTTTTTAATGCAAAGGCTGTGAAAAAAATGCATAGGGCTTTGAAATAAAGTTTAAAAACGTCATCTATCTTATTTCTTTTACATAGGGCCCTTAGTCTAGTGGTAGGACGCTTCCTTCGCAAGGAAGAGATCGCGAGTTCAATTCTCGCAGGGTCCACTTTTTAGTTAAAAATAAATAGCTGTTTGCCCCTTATTAGTCTGAAATGAATGGAAAAATATTGCTTGCATTCCTCGTTGTTTTTTCTGCAGCCTTAAGTGGTTGTGTTCAGCCTATTTTGCCGCAACCTGTGCCAGAATGTAAAGAATACTGCCAAGCACAACCGCATGTTCAATGTGTTGGCGAGTGGAAAATTTCAGGCACTTATCCTGACTGCAATTGTGCATTTGAATGCACTGTCAAGCAAGATGAAACCTGTGCATTGGAAGGCGAACAATTTTCTGCGGTTTACAAAGACCAGTATTCTGAAAAATGCTGTGAAGGATTGACTGAGTGGGCGAGTGGAATGGATACCACGACAAGCATTGCAGACAAATGTTATAAAACAGGCCTGCTTGCAGGAAGCCCTGTTGGAACCTGCATAAATTGTGGAAACGGAATTTGCGGAACATCAGAAAATGTGTGCAATTGCCCTGAAGACTGTGTTGGAAAAGAAAAGTCAACTTATGCAACAATTGAAGGCTTTTGCTCAAGTGATTTGTGGGAAAAAATGAACGAACAATGCAGTGAAAACAGCTATGTTGGCAGTTTGCCAATTTGCAGCCTTTGCCAAACTGAACAATCCCAAGCTTCTGATTCAACGCAAATTAAAGAGCTTAGCTGTGATCATTTCACTTACAGTAACTGCCCTGAAAGATGTGTTAAATATTTTCCTGAAGAAGCCGCCGACTGCGATCCAGGCCAACTTGCCCTTTGCACGATTAACTTTGACCTGCCTGGAACCTGCAAGGAAAAGAGCTAATCTTTAATTGCTTTTACTATTGCTTTACCAAATTGCTTTGCGGCATCAGGTCCGTTTGAAGTAATTATTTTGCCATCAACAATAATATCCTTACAAATATATTTTGCACCTTTTTCATGCAGATTTTCTGCCTGGCCACTTGAAGCAGTTGCTTTCTTTCCCTTAAGCAATCCGGCGTTTGCAAGAATGCTTGGGGCAATGCATATTGCTCCGAGAATTTTTCCTTTTTCAACAGCCTCTTTTGCAATCTGCCTTGCTTTTGCGTCATCAAAATAGGCAGAAGCACCTGGACCACCAATAAAAATAATTGCAGCATAATTTTTGATAGCAACATCTTCAAGAGAAATGCTTGCTTTTGCCGTTTCTCCACCTGCTCCGAGAACTGTTCCTGCGTTCCTGCTTGCAATAACTGTTTTTATACCTGCTTTTTCAAGTATTTCTTTTGGTTCAAATAGTTCTTCTTCTTTGAAGTTTTTTGGAGCAATTATAAACAATGCCTTTTTTTCCTTAATTACCATGTCTAATTTTAATGAGGAACTTTTTTTAATAAGTTTCGGGTAAATAATTATAATCTTGGAGGTTTTAACCATGCTTGTAGCAACATCTGAATATCTTACCGGAAGAAAAATTGTAGAAACTTTTGGTCTTGTAATTGGCAGCACTACCAGGGCTCAATTAATTACTGAAGAAGTGGTTTCAAATATTCGAAAATTTATTGGCGGAGAAGTAGTTGAGTATACTGATGGTCTTGCAGTTGCAAGAGAAGAAGCTGTACAACGAATGATAAAAGAAGCAGAGGAATTGAAAGCAAATGCAATTGTTGAAATGCGCTTTTCTATAACTTCTATTACTCCTGCTGTTGTTGAAATTGTGGCATATGGCACAGCAGTTAATGTAAAAGAGTCAGACTAGTTTTTACCCTATCCTTTAATTACAAAATAAATCATACTGCGTATTGAAAACTTTTTTCCATACATTAGAATTTCGGCCCTGAAAAGTTTTGCGGTTACATAAATTATAACTGCTGTTGTAATACACAAAATTCCAAGACTTAATACTATATCAAGTGGAGTCATTGTTCCGAGAAAAATTCTAATCATTGCAGTTATTGGTGCTGTCAGAGGAAAAAAAGTAATTAGTTGAGAATAAAGACCTGTTGAATTACTTGTAATAAACATAGTACTCAATGCAGGAATTAATACAAATCCTGTTAGCATAGTTCCAATTTGCTGAGCCTGACTTCTTGTTTCTGTAAGAACTCCAATTGATGCCAATAATGAAGCATATAAAAGATAACCCAGTATAAAGAACAAAAAGTATAATATTATTACTTGGGTTCCAAGAAATGATGAAAAAATTTCTTCAAAAATTTCCGGAGCAATCAGGAAAATAGTAAGTACTCCTACAATAACCCATGCAAAAAACTGAATTAAACCAAGCATTGAAAGCCCTAATATTTTACCGGTTAAAAGCTGTTTAAATGAAACAGATGAAACGAGAATTTCAAGAATTTTATTTTCTTTTTCTTTTGCAATTCCCTGAAGCATAAAGTTTGCAGAAAGAAATATTGCAAGTGAAAATACCATTGCAATTGTTGAAGGGAATGCAAAAAAGTAATAGCTTTGTTTCATCAGTTCAAATTGCATCGTACTAAATTGCAGGCCGGAAATTGCTAATATTATTGTAATTGCTAAAAGAAGTCCGGGCAATACAAATGCAAAAAACTTGTATTCTTTTCTTGCAAAATTCATTTTGAATTCCTGTAATGCAATCTTTACTGTTTTATCCATTTTTCTGCCTCCGCAACCTTAATAAAAATTTGATTCAATGAAAGTTCTTCAACATCAAATCTGTTAATTTCTATATCTGCTTCAACAAGCTGTTTTAAAATATTTTTTTGAGTAGCGTCAACTCTCAAAAAGAGTTGTGCGGAATTGTTTGTAATATTTGACTTTTCAACCCCTTCAAGTTCCGGAAAGATTCCTTCAAATTTAACAAAAACACAATTGCTTGCATACCGTTTTTTGATTTCATCAATTCTACCGTACAAAACTCGTTTGCCATGATTTATCATCAAAGCACGATCGCACAATTCTTCAACTTCATTCATCATGTGAGTGCTTAGAATTATTGTTTTTCCAAGTTTTTTTTCTTCAAGAATAATATTCTTAACAAGTTCCCTGTTTGTCGGATCAAGTCCTGAAAAAGGTTCATCAAAAATTAAAAGTTTCGGATGATGAATGAGTGTTACACACAATTGAACAAGTTGCCTTTGACCCTTGCTTAGAGCACTAATTTTTGTATCTGACTTTTCAATCAAACCAACACGATTAAGCAAAGAAAGACCATCCATCTTTGCCTCTTTTGCAGTTGAACCCTTTAATGCTGCAAGATAACAAAGATTTTCCATTACAGTTAAATTGTCATAAAGCCCCCTTTCTTCAGGAAGATACCCAACCTGTTCTTTGGTTTCTTCACTAAAAAGTTGTCCGTAAATAGTTATTGTTCCTTTGTCAGGTTTTATAAAATCCAAAAGCATCCTTAGTATAGAACTTTTTCCGGCACCATTTGGGCCAAGTAATCCAAAAATTTCACCATCATCAACATTAAAGCTTACGCCATCCACTGCCTCAATTTTATCATAAAATTTGAAAATGTTATCTACAACAATACAAGTCATTTCGCTAATTAAGAGGACTTAACTTATTTAAAAAAGCTTGGGTGGTTTTTAGGATAATTTAGACCTATTTTGCTTTGACTTGTGTTTATTTTGCTTTGATTTGTGTTTATTTTGCTTTGAGTTCGTTTGCTGCTCTGATAAAATAACCGGCAGTCCAGGCAAAAGGTCTTTCGCTTTTTAAAAATAACCCATTTACTGGTTTTCCTTTTTCGTCAAAAACCTCATGGGATATTCCGTTTTGGTTTATTAATAATGCAACATCCTTTAGGGCATTTTTTGCGTCCTTTTTCCATCCAACTTTTTGTAATGCAATTGCATTAAGGCAGCCAAGCCATGGCCAGCTGAAACCATTATGATAATGGTATTCAAGTAATGGCAAAAAAGTTGGAGGAATTCTCCAAACAGGATAAGTGGGATAA
>JAFCCG010000023.1 GCA_017610335.1 Chloroflexota bacterium
CCAATTGGTAAAATTGCAACATCTGGTTTGAGTTGTGAAAAGCTGTCAAGTAAAGCAGTGTCTCCGCTGTGAAAAACACTTTTTCCCTTATGAGATATCATAAAACCAAGCGGGTAAAAAGACTGAGGATGATGGGCAGGAGTTGCCAGTATTTCAACATCCCTAAGATTGATTGTTTGATGCATTTTTATTGGATGCAAAAACCTCTTGCTTAAATTAAGCTCTTGCAAAACAGATTCTGATGCAATAACACAACTATTGTCTCTTGACGCAATCTTTTCAATAAAATCTTTGTCAAAGTGATCAAAGTGCTCATGAGTTATAAGAATAAGCGCAATGTCCTTGAAATCAGAATCCTTAGCCGCACAATTAACAAGTCTTGCAAACGCAGGATCTTTTTGGTTATTTGAAACATACGGATCAATTAGAATATTCCGTTTAGGAAACCCAATTTTGAAAAAACTGTGACCAAAATATTGAATAGAAACCATACAAACCTATAAATATTTGGCAGAACAGGCATTTAAAGGCAGTACCTTGATTTAGGAAAAAATAATAAGGAGAAAACCCAATAATATAACGTGAATTAGATGAATAAAAAAATTCTTTTAACATTAGTTGTATTGCTCTTTCTGGCCCAGTTTGCACTTGGGCAATTTTATATTCTTGAAAATCACGCAATTAAAATTAATGTAGACATTGAAGGAAATGCACAAGTGACTGAACGTTATTATTTAAATTTTCAAAATGAAATACAACTTGCTGATTTTAGGCAAACCGTAAGCGAAATAGGAGTAAGCATTGATGGCTGGCAGGCTTATGATGAAAGAATTTATCCAAGAATAGGACAATCAAAAGACATTGTAGTAAGCGGAATTTCATTCATTGAAAACTCTGACTCGCTTGACTTTCTTGAAATAAATTATTTTCTAAAAAGCCCAATAATGGAAAAAAAGAACGAAACAACCCGCGTAATAGAATACAGCCTGAAACCAAGCGCATTCTTAAGCTTTGTTGACGGAGCTCTTTTGATAATCCCGTCAGGGACATCAATAACTGTGCAATTGCCAAGAGGAGTTGAAATAAAACCACCAATAAAGCCAGATGCAGTAGTAGGTGAAAATACTATTGTCTGGACAGGATATGTTTTTGGAAACGAGCTTGAATTCAACTACCTTGTCTTCAAACAAATTTCTTCATTTGATTTAAATCAAGCATTACAGGAATTAATGCAAAGCGAACTCTTTATAATTTTTGTAGCAATAACAGTACTTGTTTTAATAATCGTGTTTGCAAAAAGAAAATCAATAGGAAACAAAGTACAAAATTATGTGATAAGACACTCCGACCTTGGCGGAGAAGAACAAGAATAAAACTTGCCTTGAAGCAAACTGCCTAATCATAATTCGCTTATTTTGCAATTGTAGTAAATATAAGAAAACAGCCCACAACAAAACCAGGAAAAGAAAACACCATTCCAAACCAATCATTAATTCCAAAAACCATGGCTACAAAGGCCAAAATAGTAAATGCCATAATTGTATACAGCACTGAATCAAAAACTGCTTTCAAATTACCCATCTTTAATTACCCGGAAGATCAAACAAAAACGTGTTTATAAAAGCCATAAGACAAAACAAAAATACAATAATTTTCATTCCATGTTTTTCTAAAGAAGTATCTTTAGTAAAAATTTTTACAGACCAATCCAATGGAACCCAAATAAGCATTGGAGCAAAAGCCAGACTCATGAAAAGTTCTAAATCAACAACAGCCCAAAGCAACCCAACAGTCACCAAAAAATGCCAAACCGGCCTTTTGCCATTCTCTGCAATTATAGCAAAAGCAGCAAGAGCAAACAGCCAATGCAAATTGCCCATGATAACCCCCAGTATCCAAGCCAAGTCAAAGGCCAATGCATGTGAAAGGAATTCCAACAACATTTTTTATCACTCGTAGGTTACTGTATTTAGTTCAATAATTCCCAGTGCAACCAAAGTCATCAGGCCACCAAAACCCAAAAACTCAACTGCAAAAAGCCCTGCTCCAAATGCCTGAATCAAAGCAAACAAAATAAACATTGCAATTGCTACAAAAACCGTTTTTTTTAACCAATTCATTTCGATTACCTCAAGAAAAGATTATAGCCAATTATAAGCACAATGCCGTGAATTTCCGTCACAATAATCAAATTGTTTTTAAGGAACGGAACATCATCAGCAAACGTAAGAACTGCAAGTTTTGTAATATAATAAATCGAAAGAAAACCCCCGACAAGAATTGCCCAGCCGCTTACTGTCTGAAAATCAACCCAAATCCAGCATACAAGAGTAATAAGCCCTGTGGAAATTATCGCCTTTTTTGTCGAAGGACCCCAAAAGAAAAAACCAATTGCGGCAAAAAAGAAAAGGTAATGAAAATTGCTGGTCAAAAGCCCTGCTAGCCAATTCACGTCCAAAGATATGACTGCGGCAAGGAATTCGAAAAACATATACTCCCTAATATAGATTACAGCAAAGGCAATATATATAGTTAACTATAAGCAGTGAATTGGTTAATCGGCGGCTGTTTTTGAGCCTCGGGAAGCCTCGCATACCGTTCCTTTAGATAATTATATATTTAAATGTTTTGTTATGTAAATATATTGGTTTTTTTATGGGGACTATTACCGTAACTGTGGAAGACAAGGTTGAGGAAAGGTTTAGGGAAAGGACTGCACAGAAGTTTGGGAAGAGAAAGGGCAGTTTAGGCAAAGCCTTCAACAGTGCGATGAAGAAATGGATTGAACAAGAGGACAATGACGCAGTAGCAGAAACAATCGAATTGCTGGAAAAAGGAATAAATCTAGGCGGAATAACTTACAAGTCAAGAGACGAACTGTATGAACGATGAACCAGCATTCTTTGACACAAACATACTGGTATATGCTTTCGACCAAACTGAGGTTTTAAAAAGACAAAAATGCAAAAAGCTTGTCTTGCTGGTATTTAAAGGACAAAAAAAAGGCGTTGTATCAAACCAGGTTCTAGCCGAACTGTTTTTTGCCCTTACCCAAAAAGTAAGAGAGCCCTACGAACCAAAAAAAGCGGCAAAGTTAATCAAGGGATTTCTCAACGCACCCAACTGGATTACAACAAACTATTCTTTTGAAACAGTTGCCAAAGCAGCAAAACTAACAGCAAAGAAAAAAACGCATTTCTGGGACGCGCTGATTGCAGAAACCATGCTTGAAAATCAGGTCTTTGAAATAATCACAGAAAATCAAAAAGACTTCTCAAAGATAGAACAAATAAAGGCAATAAATCCAATGAAACGCTAATTTTCCAAAACAAAAAAAAGGTACGGCACTATTTTTCAAGCATTTTCCTTCTAAGCCTTGAACCGCAATCAGGGCATTTTCTTTCTTTTGAGCTTGCAGGAAGGGTTTTGCCGCAGGAAGGACATGAAATCGAAAAAGTAATTGTTTTGCTTATTTCCCCACGCATTGCTGATTCAAAAGGAATTTCAAGAATTTTGGCAAAATTTTGAATACTGTAATCGTCAGTTATTAAAATGAATTTTTTGCCTTGTTTTTTTAAATCAATTGCAAGAGCAATTAAGGATAAGTCTGGCTTGCTAAGCCTTGTAAAACCCTTCTCAGCCACCAGGTCTCCTGCATAATTTAGTGTTTGTTTTTTTGGTTCGGCAATGGAAAGAACACTTTGCCTTAAAGCATTTTCCATCAAATGCCTGCTTCTCATATCACGAAATTCATTTACCACCAAAGCCGTTGTAACATATTTGTGTTCTGGCACGAACTGAAATCCGAAGTCGTTTAAGACAGCAGAGCTGTCAATTAAGTAAAACATGTATGAAAGTGTTGCGGTTATATATTAAAAGACTTTTATATTACTCATTATTGCAAGTGAAAGCTAATGGATTTAACGCAAAAAGTGGAAAGCCTAAGTTCTATTGAGGCAAAGGCTTTGAAAGCCCTTGATTTAGAAAAGCTTGAGGGAATGGAAGAAATTGCCAAAAAGTCAGGCCTGCCTATCGACAGCGTAAGGCGCGCAATTGAATGGCTTAAAGAAAAAGAACTTGCAAAAGTTGAAGAAGAAAAAAAAGAAACAATTGTTTTAACCGCCATTGGAAAAAGCAGTTTGAACAAAGCATTGCCTGAAAGGCTTTTTGTAGAAGCACTGCAGCAGCTTGAAGGCAAGGGAAGCCTTGAAGATGTTTTTAAAAAAAGCCAGCTTAACAGGCCAGAATTTAATGTCGCAATGGGACTTGCAAAAAGAAACGCCTGGATTAGCATCCAGGGAGGGAAAAAAACCCTGCTTGAATTTACCGGCCTTGAAAAAGAATTTTTAGAAGGAAATTATCCGCTTGAAAAAGCAATGAAAAAAATAAAGGAAACCCTTGAATTAAACAAGGAAGAAAAAAAGGCACTGCAGGAAGCTTTGAAAAGAGGACTTGCAGAAAAAGTTGTGGAGGTTGAAAAAAAAGCAATGCTTACAGCAGATGGAAAAAAAGCAATTGCATTGCTTGAAACAGTAAAAAAAAGAACATACAATGTTCACGGAGCAGTTCCAAAAATCTTCATTGGAAAAAAACATGCTTATGTCCAATTTCTTGACCATGCAAGAGCAAAGCTTTTGGAACTCGGTTTTAAAGAAATGGAAAGCCCGCTTATAACACAGGAATTTTACAACTTTGATGCATTGTTTCAGCCACAAGGACATCCTGCAAGACAGTGGACTGATACCTACCAATTAAAACAGCCAAAAACAGGAGGACTCCCTGACAAAAAAATTGTTGAAAGAGTTAAGGCAGCACACGAAAATGGATGGACTACAGGAAGCAAAGGATGGGGCTATAAGTGGAGTGAAGACATTGCAAAAAAAGTAATGCCTGCAGCACATGGAACAGCACACAGTGCAAGACAACTTGCTGCAGGAGTTGAAATTCCAGGAAAGTATTTTTCAATTGCAAGATGTTACCGGCCAGATGTTGTTGACACTTCACATTTAATTGAATTTAACCAAATGGAAGGAATAATTATTGGAAAAGATTTTTCTTTCAGGCACTTACTTGGAATGCTAAAAGAATTTGCAGTTGAATTTGGACAGGCAAAAGAAATCAAATTCTTACCAGACTATTATCCTTTTACAGAACCATCAGTTCAGTTAAGCGTTAAACATCCAAAACTTGGATGGATTGAACTTGGCGGAGCAGGCATATTCAGGCCAGAACTTACACAGCCACTTGGAGTAAAAGACCCTGTTCTTGCATGGGGAATTGGCATTGACAGACTTGCAATGTGTGCACTAAACATAAAAGACATCAGACAATTATTCTCACAAGATTTAACTTGGCTGAGAAATACAAAACAGGTGGTGTGGGAAAATGCCTAATGTTGAAGCAAGCAGGAAAGATTTACAAAAGCTTATTGGAAAAAAACTAGACACCAAACAATTAGAGGAAGCAATAGAGTTTGCAAAGGGCGAAATTGAATTAATTGAAGGAGACAGAATTGTAATTGATGAAAAAGATACGAACAGACCTGATTTGCTGAGTGCGGAGGGAATTGCAAGAGAGATTAGAGCAAGAATCGGAATAGAAAAAGGCGTTCCAAAATACAAAATTAGGAAAAGCGATGTTTCGGTTATTGTAGACAAAAGCGTGGCAAAAATAAGACCGTGTATTTCAGCGGCAGTTATCAAAAATGTAAAAATAAACGAAGATATGTTAGTGCAAATGATTAATTCCCAGGAAAAGATTTGCGGAACATTTGGAAGAAAAAGGAAGGAAGCTGCGGTTGGAATTTACGACTGGAGTAAGCTAAAACAGCCAATGCATTACAGAGCATATGATCCAAGAGTAAAAAAGTTTATTCCGCTTGAATACAGGATTGAAATGGATTTGGAAGAAATTCTGTTAGAGCATCCTAAAGGAAAGGAATTCAAACATTTGTTAGAAGGCTTTTCAAAATTCCCGATTTTTGAAGACAGTAAAAAGGTTGTTGCAAGCATGCCGCCAATAATCAACTCGCAGCTTACAGGCAAGGTCGCAATGAGCACAAAAGAATTTTTGATAGAAGTAACAGGATACAAACAGGAAACGGTGAACACTGCCCTGAATGTAATGGTTTCAGCTTTTGCCGAACGCGGATTTGACATTTACAGCGTCAAAATAAAATATGCAAACAAGACAATTATTACGCCTGATTTTACTCCAGGAAAGATAACAGTTGAAATTGATGAGATTAAAAAGATTAGTGATCTTGACCTGAACACAAAGCAAATAGTTGAACTTTTGAAGAGGGCAAGATATGATGTTAAAGTAAAAGGCAAAAAACTCTTGTGCGAATACCCAGCATACAGGCCTGATATCCTGCACCCTGTTGACGTTGCCGAAGACGCAATAATAAGTTATGGCTACAACAAGATTAAGCCAAAGCCTATAAGGATTTCAACAAAAGGATCTGAACTTGAAACAAAAAAGTTCAAGAGAGCGTGTGAAAACGTTTGCATTGGACTTGGATTGCAGGGCGTTTTAACTTTTACAATGACCAGCAAGGCAAAGCAGTCTGAAATGATTGGATTTGGCCCTGAAAAAGAACAATTTGTTGAAATTGAAAACCCTGTAAGCGAAAAATACACTGTTTTCAGGAAAAGAATTTACCCAGAGCTTTTGGAATTTTTGGGAAAAAACAAACATGCAAGCTTTCCGCAAAAAATATTTGAAACAGGCAAAACACTTGAACTAAAACAGGGAACAGAAACAGGAGTTTCAGAAAAAAACAGGCTCTGTATTGTACTCTCAGGCAAAGGAGCAGAGTTTACTGTAATCAAGGGTGTTTTGGACGCAGTTGCTGACAATCTGGGCTTGAAATATGAATTGAAGCAGAACACAGAGCCCGCATTGGAAAAAGGAAAGAGCACCGGCGTTGAAATTGCCAGCAAAAAAGGCATTGTCGGAGAGCTAAAAAAAGAAATTCTGCAAAACTTTGGATTGGAACAGCCGACTGCGGTGCTTGAACTGGAGATTTAGACCTTTGAGTTGTAAACTGAAGCTATTTCCAGCAGTTTCCTTTTCTTTGATATAGAGAATCCAGAGGCGTTTGCGTTTAGTTCACTAAAAAGATGGGACATTACACTCTTATTGAGATGCCCGTGCCTGTACGCCATTTCAATTTCAGATCTAAAAGCGGCAGTGGTTCTCATGGACATTAGTCCATTCACGATTCTCTTAGTAGTAACGGATACAGGACCACTTAAAATGTGTTTGCGGCGTATTATTCGATTTTTTTGAGGCATAAGAAAAAAAAGACTTTGGTAAATAAATACTTTTGCTAAAAAAGGCTTGTTTGCTGGTGGTTTTCTTCACCAACAGTGTTGTTTTTGTCTTCCAGCCCCTGCAGGTCTTCCTGCCTTTTTGCAATTTTTTCAATTTCCCTTTCATCAAAGCCGTGCTTTCTTTTTTCAACAAGCTCTTTTGCCCTAAGCTCTTGCGCTGCGTCAAAAAAGGTTTTTGACTTTTTTGTGGCTGGTTTTGTGCCAAGAAGGAATGCAATTTCTTCAAGGCTTAGGTCAAGCCCGGCAGACAATGCAACTGCACTCTCTTTCTTTTTGAAAATCATGTGCAGGAATGGAAGATCCTGTGAAATTACGGCTTTTGAACTTGAATGCATTTCAGTCCCTATCTTCAAACCAAGGCCTTTTTTTAAATTTCTCAACCCCTTGCTTGAGCCAAGCTTTCTTAAAAGGCTTGGGAACTGGTATTGAATCCAGCCTCCGTAATCGTTTTCCCTGCTTAATGCAACTCCGCTTGTCATAAGCTCTGAAGAGTAACGCAAAAAGCCATAATGCTGGCGCCTCATAATCCTTCCATTAAAGATGTCTGCTTTGCTAAGCCTTTCAAAAGCAGCGGCATTGTCATCTCCTTTAGTAAAATGTCTTGGAATGTTTTCCTCAATCCAGTTGAAAAGCATTCTTGAATCAATGTCTGCTTTGAAACGCGCAGTCCTAATTTCTTCAACACTGTTTCCTTTGAGTATTTCACCCATTGTTTTGAAAACATTCTGCTGCCTTTCCCTATAACCAAGTGATTTAACCGCATTTATATCAAGCTTTCCTGAAAGTGAAAGGGTTTGTGCGTCAAGCAGGGTTGAACGAAAATCGCCTGCACAATTTTGAGCAAGCTCTTTTACTGCTTCCGCATCAAATTTAATTTTTTCCTGCTCCAAAAGTTCCCTTAACCTTTTTGCAATGCTTAGGTAATTGATTTTTTTGAATTGCATCATCTGACAACTGCTTCTGAAAGCAGTCATTTTTTGATTTCCGTAAACATTGTTTGCTGTAAGAATAACAGGATTTTTGCTCGCCTTGATTATCTTGTTTATTGCCGCAACACCGCCTCTGTCGGAATTTCCATGCAAGCCATCAACCTCGTCAAGTAAAATTAGCCTTTTTTTTCCTGAAAAACTATTCCCCTGTGCTGCCGCTCCAGCAACCCTTTCAACTGCGTCTTTTGTCCTTGTGTCAGAGGCATTCATTTCAAAAATCTGCCAGTTAAAATATTTGGCAATAAGATGGGCAAGGCATGTTTTTCCTGAACCGGTTGCACCAAAAAAAAGCAATGGCTTTCCTTGCTTTCCTTCAATCCATTGCTCACCCCATTTTCTTACGGTTTCAACAATATCACTATTTCCAAGAAATTCACTCAAATCTTTTGGAAAAAATTTGTCCGGCCAAAGCTGGCTCATTTTCCAGGCCTCCTTTTTCTTGGCTTTTCCTCGATTTTCTCTCTAAGCTTTTTCTCAAAAAGACTGCTTAGTTCTTTTTGAGCAAACCTGTTTGAGCTTGAAATGCTTTTTAGTAAATCCATTGAAACAATAAGCTGCCCCTTTGCTTTAGGCTTGGAGGCATTTGAGCCAATTATAAAAAGCAGTTCCTCAAGATTTTTCTGATAAGAACGAAGCTGTGAATTTGAGGCACCCATTTGGCGTGCTCTAAAGATTTTCTTTGACAGATTGTCAATGCCAACACAGGCTTTTCTTGTTAGAGGGTTTTTGCTGCCAATGTTTTTCGAAACAAATGTTTTGCCAGCAGAAACTTCTTTTCTAAAACTGCTCGCAAGCTCTTCCCCAAGCTTTCTGTTCATAACTAAATATTGCCTCAAATATGTTTTTATTTCAATTTGAAACCATTAAAGAAGAAGTTTGTTTAAAAAGAAAGAAATTAGGGGATTTTTAGCCCCCAAGCATTGATTCAAGTTCCTGCATTGAAATGTCTTCCATTTGGTCAAGCTCTTGGCTTAAGGCATCAAAGGCTTCCTGTTCCGAATCATAAAATTCAGGACCAACAGCCAGTTCTCCTGATTTAGGTTCCTGAACGCCTGTTACAGCAGGGCATTCATAGAATTCACAGTTGTTTGCAGAATTTCTTGAAACAAATGTTCCATCAGGACATTCCTTGACATCGGCAACACAAACTGCTTTTTCTTCAAGGCAGCCAAGCAATGCCAGCATTAGAAATGAAGCTAACAGAAAAACCAAAATATTTTTTGTTTTCATTCAAAACACCTCAATCCTAGTCCTCTGTTTCATCTGTTGAATCCACGTCCCTAATATTCCTTCTTGCAACCCTAAGACCTGGCCTGTTTGCGTCTATTACAAGACTTGTTATGCTTTCGCCTTTTTCAGCCGTTACAGCCGCAACTGCCACAGGATTTACCCCAATTATTCTCTTGCCTTCAACAATTCTTATTCTGCAATGTGCAAGGCTTGGCTTTTCTTCACACAAATCCTTTAAGTATTCCCTGCATCTTTCATCAGATGCATTTTTCAGACAGTACTGTTTTTTCAGTTGCAGGCAATTGACATCGCTGGTGTTTTTCTGGCAGTAGTTTTTGACTTTTTCACCGCAGAACGCCGTGTTTTCATCACAGGTTTTCACAATTTTTTTGCACTTTAAATCGCCGGGATTTTTCTTGCAATAATCGCCGATTTTTTCCGTAACTTCCGCAAGCTTGAATTTTCTTGCCATTCCAAGAAAGTAAACATTGAAGGCTTTTCCATTCAAAACCATGTTTCCTGCCCAAATATCCTGACCTGGCTTTTCAAAGCGCTTTACTTCCAATTTGCCTATTGATTCAGAAGCCGCATTGGAAGTTGTTACAGGTCCAAATATTTCCGCAGAAATGGTGTCTGTTGAAACAGCAATGTTTTTGAGGTGGTATTTTTCCTTGTCAAGCATTAGAACGCCAACCCTTGTTATTGCATAATCTGAATCGACATTATCATCTTCTGTTGCCCTTACTTTTACAGCTCCAATAACTGTCTTGGCATACATAAAGTCAAAGGCATCATCTTCGCTTATTGCTATTCCTGCACCTGTAAGGTGAAGCCTTGAAACTGCTTTGTTTACAAAATTTGTCTTTCCTTTTTCTTCTTCAATAAGGTTGTCGCCAACATCAGTGTCGTCTTCTGACACCTCAGTGTTAGTATCGGCAACAACAAACGCTGCTGCAAGAAGCAATGCAGCCAAAATAAGAATTAGTTTTTTCATTGTATAAAACCCCCAATATAAGTTTACTGATATTAGCGATTCAAAGTATTTAAATAACAAGCTGAAACTAAATAACAAGCTGAAACTAAATAACAAGCTGAAACTAAATAACAAGCTGAAACTAAATAACAAGCTGAAACTAAATAACAAGCTGAAACTAAATAGATGCAAATAGGCGTTGTAGGAAAACCCTCGTCCGGAAAAAGCACGTTTTTTTCTGCTGCTACAATGGTTGATGCAGCCATAGCAAATTACCCCTTTACTACAATTGAGCCAAACAAGGGAACAGGCTTTGTTCGCGTTGAATGCGTTGACAGGGAATTTGGCGTACAATGCAATCCAAGGCATGGCTATTGCAAAAACGGAACAAGGTTTGTGCCTGTTGAGCTTATTGATGTTGCAGGCCTTGTGCCTGATGCGCATTTGGGCAAAGGAAAGGGAAACGCTTTTTTGAACGACCTTAGCCAGGCCAATGTATTGATTCATGTTGTTGACGCAAGCGGAAGTACTAATGAAAAAGGCGAGCCTGTTGCATCAGGCTCCCATGACCCCTGCAAGGATATTGAATTTTTGGAAAAAGAAATTGACCTTTGGTTTTTAGGAATTATTGAAAAACACTGGCAGAAACTCGGAAGGGTGCCTTTTGAAAGCAAGGCAAAACGTGTTACTGCAATGTCCCAGAGTTTAAGCGGAATTGGCGGAAGTGAAACAAATATTGAAGCCTCTTTGCTTAAAAGCAATTTGGGCGAAAAAAAGTTTGAACAATGGAATGCAGAAGACAAACTGTCGTTTGCAACTACTTTGAGGGAAATTTCAAAGCCCATTATTGTTGCCGCAAACAAAATGGATGTTTCCACTGCCGAAGCAAATTTTAAGAAAATGAACGAAAAGTTTCCAGGCAAAATAATTTTGCCATGCTCTGGCTTTGCAGAGCTTGCATTAAAAAAGGCAGCAAAACAGGGCTTTATTGAATATGAGCCAGGTGCAAATGATTTCAAAAAGTTAAAGGAATTGAATAAAAAACAGGAAGAAATACTTGAACTGATTAAAAAAAATGTTTTACAAAAGTATGGAAGTACAGGAGTTCAGGAAGTGCTTGACAAAACTGTATTTGATGCACTTGGTTACATTGCAATTTTTCCGGCAGGTTCCAAAAAGCTTGAGGATTCAGAGGGAAACATTTTGCCCGACTGTATTCTTATGCCAAAGGGCTCCACTGCATTGAATTTCGCATTCAAGCTGCATACCGACATGGGAAAAGGATTTATCAGGGCAATTGATGTTAAAAAGAAGCAGATGGTTGGAAAAGAACACGAGCTTCAAAACAGGGATGCTGTTGAAATAATTTTCAAAAAACCGTGATTTGATATTATTCAAAAAAAACTTTGATTTGCTATTATTCACAAAAAAAAACGTGAATTACTTGCTTTGCCTTATTGTTTCATCCGTTGGAATAAATGTTTCTGTAACGCTTGGAATTGCCTCTTCCTTTGTTTCAGAAGCAAGCTCTTTTTCGTCCCTAATAACTTTTTTCTTTACTTCTTCAAGCAAAACTTTTTTGTTGCCAAGCTTTGAAAGAACGTAATAGTATGTATTAATTGTTTCATCCAAAGTTAGCCTGCGCTTGTAGCCAACTCTTGCGATTTCCTTAAAGTAAATCTGCACAATTCTTGCAGAAACCTCTTCATTGCTCAATTCAGCCATTCAATTTTGCCTTCCAATCATTTTCTTTATTGCACCAAGCTCTATATCCTTTCTTTGAACACGCATAAGCGCATAAAAGTAAGCATTTACAACCTCATCCAAAGAAAGCTTTCTTTTAAGGCCGTGCCTTGCAACCTCTGAAAAATAAACATCAAGCATTTTCAAAGCAAGCTCTTCATCCCCAAACACAGCGGCAGAGCCTGAAACTGTTTTCTTTGAAATTGTTTCCTTTAAAACACTGGCACGCCTGACCTCTTCAAACCTTGCCCTTTTAACAGCGGCTTCAACAATCCCTGCAAGCCTTCCCTCAGGAAACCCCCGCCTGGCAACATGTCGCGGACTTGAAACAAATCTTTTAACAGCCCTTTTCCTAACAGGCTTTCTCTTAACAGTCCTTTTCTTAACAGGCTTTCCTTTAATAACAGGCTTCCTTTTCACAGGCTTTTTTATGACAGACTTTTTCTTAACAGCCATATAAATTCACTTTTATCAATTAATCCGTTATATATACAGCCACTGTAAATGCTTTTTAATGTTTTCTTTTGGCTGGTTCTGGTAAGAAATCGGTTGGTACTTCAAGCCACTCCCAAAAAAAAGTCATTTCTTTTTGGCTTTTTCTTCCAGCCTTGCTTTTGGAAAAGCCAGGGAAACCATTCTTGTCCTTCCACGCGGAGGCTTTATTGCGGTTTCCGCTGTTATAAGCTGCTTTTTTTCCAACTCCGAAATCAGGGTTCTGAACCTTCTTTGGGTCAAAGGCTTTTTGCTTGCCTTGGAGTATGCTTCAAATAGGCTGCCTGAAGCAATTGCCTTGTTGGCAGGCACAATCTCCAAGATTTCACGTTCGGCAATGCCTAAATAGGAAATTGCCTTTTGCAGGGCCCTTGAATCAACCTCTGAAAAGATTTTGCGCAAATGCCTTACTTCAAGCTTTTCACTGTTTTCCTTTTCTGCTTCTCTTCCTGCACGAAAAAGGCATTCAATTGCAATCCTTGCATCGCCTCCAAGCTTTGCGGCGTGGGCTGCGGCAACATTTATCGCCTCTGGCCCAAGTGTATTTGAATGAAAAGCATATTGCGCCCTTTGGTTTAAAATTTCCTTAAGCTGTTGCGGAGAATATGGCTCAAAAGTAATAGACTGCTCTGACAAACTGCTTTTTACCCGGTCATCAAGCAATGCAACAAAGTTGGAAAGGTTGCTTATGAAAATCAGGCCAAAACGTCCCTTGCCATATTCAACAACACGCAAAAGGTCGTAAAATAATTTGCTTGCTTCCTTGTCATGCAGCAATTGATCAGCTTCATCTAGAACAACCACAGGAATGAACGAAACATGTTTTAATGCTTCAAGCATTTTGGAAAATGCCTCATCGGTTGCAATGCCCCTCCTAGGAGTGGCATCTCCTAAAAAATTTGAAATTTGAGTAAGAATTGAATGCCTTGTATTAAGCTGAAAACAATTAATGTAAAGACCTTTTGCCCGATCGCTATATTGCTGTAGTTCGTTAAGAACAAATTTTACTGTGGCGGTTTTTCCGGTACCTGTTTTGCCGCATACAAAAACATTCTGTGGCTTTTTTCCCTTCAAAACAGGCTGTAATGAAAAAACAAGCCCGTCAACTTCAGGTTCCCTGAAAGGCATTCTTTCAGGCACAAATTCAGGATAAAGAAACCTTTCATCCTTAAAGATTTCATGAGCTTTGGTTTTTTTTGCAAAAATGTTTCCAGGCATTAAATCACAATAATAAAGTAATCAGCAAATTAATTAAAGGACTATTGACTTAAGATAAAGTGCTATGGCAAAGCAAACGATGCTTTTTGGGACAGCAGGAATTCCAATTTCTTCAAAAAAAAGAGACAGTATAAACGGAATCAAAAGAGTAAAAGAATTGGGCCTTGGGGCAATGGAACTTGAATTTGTCCGCGGAGTAAATATGGGAAAGGAAACCGCAGAATTTGTAAAAAAAGCTGCGGAAAAGGAAGAAATAATGCTTAGCGTTCACGCACCATATTATATTAACCTTAATTCAAAAGAAAGTGCAAAAGTTGAAGCAAGCAAGAAAAGAATAATGGACTCTGCTTACATTGGTGAATTGTGCGGTGCAAAAATTGTAACATTCCATCCGGCATACTTTCAAAAAATGAATGAAAAAGAAGTGCTTGAAAAAGTTGCAAATGTTTTGAGTGAAATGACTAAAGAAATTGAAAAAAAGGAATGGGACATAAAGCTTGCTCCTGAAACAACAGGAAAGTCAAGCCAGGTTGGTTCCTTAAAGGAAACAATTGTATTGTGCAAAAAGGTAAAGGGATTGCTTCCAATGATTGACTGGTCACACTTGCATGCGCGCGATAATGGAAGATTTAAAAGCGAAAAAGATTTTGAAAAAGCTATTGAAGAAATTCCTGAAAAATACAGGAAATTTTTGCACATGCATGCAAGCGGAATAAGGTTTGGTGAAAAAGGTGAAAGAAACCATTTGGAAATGGAAGATGAAAACAACAGCTTCAACTATAAATGGTTTTTGAATGCTCTTCACAAGAAAAATGTTTTAGGAAGAATAATCTGCGAAAGTCCAAACATTGAAGGCGATGCATTGCTGATGCAAAAATATTGGGAAACGCTTTAGAAAAAGCAAATGCAGGCATATATTTAAATATGTGTTTTCACATAATTCTTTTGGTGATTGTTTATGGGAAATATGACTTTGGCCATTCCGGATGAGTTGCAACAAAAAATGTCCAAACACAAGGAAATCAGGTGGAGCAATATTGCAAGGGAAACCTTTGAGGAAAGACTGCGTGAGTTGGAATTTATGGACAAAATCCTAAAAGACAGCAGGCTTTCAGAGGCAGACGCTGAGGAAATAGGACGCGGCATTAAAGCAGAAATCAGGAAGCGGTTTGAGAAAAGGTTTGGAACATGGAGCTAGTTGTGGACACAAACAGGATTATTGCGGCACTCATAAAAGACGGTTTAAGCAGAAAAATCATAATAAGCGGAAAATTTCCACTGTACACAGTAGAATTTGGAGAAAAGGAAGTTAGAAAATACAAACCTCTAATAAAAAAGAAAACAGGAATAAACGAACAGCAATTCAATTTTTTCATGAAACACCTAATGCCAAAGATAGCGGTTTTATCAGAAAAAGACATCTCAAAAAAATCAATCAAAAAGGCGCTCAAAATAATGGGAAAAATCGACCTTGATGATGTCCCATTCATAGCACTCTCAATAGAACTTGGAAACAAAACCATTTGGTCAGACGACAAACACTTCAAGCAGCAAAACAAAATAAAGGTTTTAACAACAAAAGAACTCAAAAAGCAATTTTAATTCTTGTAGGAGTACAAGGTCCCGGCCAATAACCCCAAGAGGGTTTGAACTTTCTGTTACGGCTCAACTTTGGTTGAGTTTGCTTCTATCCCTTGCTTCCCATAAACAAACTTACTGCCAATCCTGTTACCAGCGCAACAAGTGCGTTTGTTGCAAAGTATTGCAGGGAAAACAGGGTTGAAAGCGGGACACTAAGCCATACATTGCTTAATACTACAGAAAGCGTCCATCCGACTGCAAGAGCGACTATAAGATGCTTTAATCCTGTTAAGTAATTGTGGTAAGTGCTTTTTATGAAAAGAAGGGCTGCTACAAGAAACAATGAAAAGAATGCAATTCCAACTGTTGGATTTGGTGCGGAAATCGTTATCCCGCTTATTACCCCAAATTCTGCCACAACCATGTAACTCAAAACAGCAAGAAGGCTTCTGTCACTAAATGAGGAAAAAAGCTTTGAAGGAGAAAGCGCCTGCATTGAGAGCATTGAAGTTGGCTGAATTTGTGTTGCGGTTATTTCGGGTCTTGCTTCTTTAATGATTTTGCCTTCAAGCTCTGCTTCAAACTGATCTGAAACAAGCTTCTTTATCTCCGACTTAAGTTCAGCAACCTTTTGTTCCTTTGGTTTTTTCCACTCTGTTTTCAGAGAAAAAAGCGAGATTGAAAAAGCAATAATGGCAAAAACTATGCCAATTATTCCTGCAACAACAAGTGACAAATCAGGTTCTGGCACAAAAATCTTATCCCAGAACGAAACAAAAAAAAGCAGGGTTGAAATCGCAATTACAACAAAAAGGAGAAAACGCTTTACAAGGTTTATAAGCCATGCCGCAACCTCCATTAGCAAAATAATCAGCACAAAAAGAACTATTATACCAATCCCCAAAAGAGCAATTGTTGTTACGTCCCCTCCGAGGGCTTTTGAAATTATTTCATCCGCGGCAGGAATTACTGCTTCGTAAAAAAAACCGTTTAAATCAAACGACATATTATTTAAATCAAATTGCATAAATTAAATAACGATTTTAAGATATATAAATAATTGGGTTAGGCACAAACCTAAGCAAAATGACATTTTTTTAAAGAAGTTTGAACAATATAATAGTGACTAAAATGGAAGAAATAAAACTTTCCAGACCTGAATTCAAGGCACTTGCTTCTGAAACAAGGGCAGGAATAATAAAACTTCTAAGGGGTAGAAACCATACTCTTACAGAAATGAGTAAAAAACTCAAGCTTGCGGCTCCAACAGTAAAACAACACCTTGGCATTCTTGAAAAAGCAGATCTTATAGAAGAACTTGACGAAGGCAGAAAATGGAAATATTATCGTCTTACAAGAAAAAGCAAAAACATCTTTTTACACGAGACTCCAATAAATGTATTTATTGTTTTAGGAGTTAGCATGATTGCCCTTGTTGGACTTCTTTATTCATTTATTTCAATGGTTGAAAATCAAGCAATGTCTTTTGCAGTAAAAGGCGGTCAAATGTTCATGGAACCAGGAGTACAAGGAATTGTTCCTGCCGCAGTAGAATCCTCCAGAACAATTGCAGATGAAATGGTCAGCACAAATATTGCAGGAGAAACAGTTGCCGGAGTTATTGCAAAGGAAACAATTGCCGGAATTGTTACAGCAAATGCCCCCTTTTCATTTGAAATGATAATAATGCTTTTTGGAATTGTAGCAATCGCAGTTCTTGCAGGTTATCTTATTGCAAAAACAAAAAACTAATTCTGTACACAAAAAGATTTGGAAAAAATCATTGAGGAAACAATCAAAAAAGAACTCACAGGCGGCTAGATTTCGTTGAACAACGCAATTCACACTTTCTTTAAAGACGTTTCCTTAGTTGGCTTTTTTTGAGCTAAATGAATGAAAAAGGCATTTTCTGCTTTGTGCTTTTGCTGGCGTTTTTTGCAATCCAGACAAGGTTTTTGGCAGAAACAACAGAAGCTTCAAACAAAATAGAAATGGCTGAAGAACTTGGCTTTGAAGCAGAAAAAGCAATAAAAGACACATTGAACCAGGGGCTTTTGCTAAATCTGGGGCAAAATGAAACAAAAATTTTAGTGAATAGCAAGCTTGTTTTGCTTTTTGTCAAAATGGAAAACGCAAACCTGGAAGGAATAGAAATTGAATTCAAACCAGAAAGTAAAAATTTACAATTCTTGAACGAAAATAGCGCTATTGCAGTGGAAGCAATTGACAAAAAAACAATTATGGCAACATACTATTTTACAGGCGGGCTTTTGAAAAACAAAAAAGTTTATGCAGAAATAAAAGGCAAAAAAGCAATTCTTGGATTTGAAATTCCGGCAGGTTATTCAATAAAGGAAAGTGTTGTTGGATGAAAAGCATTACAGGAAATAAAGGATACCTGATACAAAACAACACCGGGCAATTACAGTTTGAGGCAGCAGTATGCTTTGCTGTTTTTTTGGCAATACTTGGATTGTTCCTTTCAGCGGTTGGAACAGCAGGAGAACATTCAATAAATTCTGTTAATTCACTTAATGCAAAAGCCGAAGCAGAACTCTGCTGCATTATGGCTGATATAATTTATGCTTCAGGAATTTCAGAATTTTTAACAGAAATAAATTGTACCTCAAAAGGAAATACAGCAGAAAGCGAAATTTCCGGAAAAATAAAAGGATGCGAAAGCATTGCAAAAGAAATAAGACTTGTACAAAAAGGCGAAAAAAGTGTTTTGGAGATAAACATCAATGAACATTATAGATGAGCACTATTTGAATTGCAAAAACAAAACAGACAGCACATGCAAAGGATTTGTATTTTCTCTAGACCTTGCAATTGCATTCATTGCAATGCTGTTAATGCTTTCCTTAATGCTTTCACAACTTGAAATTTTAAAAAACAAGGAAATTGAAAATATTGAAAGAATTGAATTACAAAGAAGCGCATTTTTTGCAATTGACTCAATGATAAAAAACAGAGACGAGGAAAGACCATTGCTTGGGTTTGCATTATATGATGCGGAAAAACACCGCGTGCTGTCAAACGAAATTGATGCAATACTTTTAAAAAATACCAAACCTGTTTTGTTTGAAAATTTTTTTATAAGCAGTATTTCTGTTGCAAAAATTGAAAAAGTATTTGAAAAACCCGGAAAAAAATGCATTTCAGTTGACAGACTTGTTTTTGTAAATAGAAAAAAAGAAATACTGGAAGTGGTTGTCTGTGAAAAATAACAGATGCTTGTCTGTAAAAAATGGCAGGCGGTTGTCTGTGAAAAATAATGGATTTTGGCTCAGCTTTGAAGCAATAATTTCAATGGCCTTGCTTGGAATCCTACTTTCATCACCTTTGCAGGAAAGCAGACCAGGGCTTGAAAATTTACACATTTTTAAAAAAGAAAGCGATTTACTTTTGCTTTGGACAAAAGATGACACACCTGAATTGAAAGAAATAGCCGCAGACTTTGAACTTGCATTTCCCGAAAAATCAGGCGCTATTTATTTTGATGGAAAAAAAATCGAAATAGGAGAATTTGCAGGAAAGGCAATTTCCTCCAAAGTGATTTTCTTCAGGCAGATGCAGAAACACGAACTAAGAATTGTTGTATTCAAGAATGATTTTTCCTGAAACCTTTGAAAGAAAAAAAGATGTATTGTCTGAAAGCGCTTTACTTTCAATAACCAGTTTGTTTGGGAAAAAAACCTCAAACGATTTTTCTGTTTCAGGGCCTTGTACTTTTATTGAAAGAATTTTACCAGAAGACGAAACAATCCATTGCCCTAAAGGCTCCGCCTCCAAAATTGTTTTGCTTCCGTTTGCCTGAAAATCCATTTCATTAACAGAATGTTGTAGCTTATTTTGGAAATATTTTGCATTTACGGAATCAAGCCCGAAAAGGCTTGCTTTGAAGGTTTGGTCAAGCAATGGAAGAAGTGCTGCAAAAACTGCAAGCACTGCAAGCAACAAAAGCAAATATTCTAAGCTAAGCTGTCCATTGCAACGCATTTTGAACCAACTAAATATCGTCAATTTCCTGGAAAATCTTCTTGCTTTTTTCCTCAATTACTTTTGTTCCTTCCTCACTTGTTTGTTGTAGTTGAGAAACGAGCAAAAGCACTAGAGCAACAACTGCTGCAAGCACTATAATCAATTCCACAGAAATCTGGGCTTTTTGCCCTAAAAAATCTTTAACCATAAAAAAATACCCCCAAAGCAAAGAATAAAAAGCACAATAAAAATTCGGCGAAAGACGAAAGATGTTTGAATTACTTTAAATAGTTTTTCCATGTTTAGAAGTTATAATGAAGAATACAGAAATAAAGGATATTTTGATAAGCTGGCTTACTATAAGTATTGCGTTTGCAATACTGCTAAGTCGTGACTTTTTAGACCTAATGGTATTTGTCTACGCATTTCCACTTGCATTAGTAACTGTTGGAACAGGATTTATTTTACATGAAATGGCACACAGAGTTGTTGCAACACATTTCGGAAAAAAAGCTGAATTCAGAGCATGGACATTTGGTTTAATTTTTGCAATTCTTTCATCCTTTGCAGGCTTTATTTTTGCAGCACCAGGAGCAGTATATATTTTTGGAAATGTTACCAGAAAACAGAACGGGATAATTTCAATTGCTGGTCCGTTAACAAACATCGGTGTAGCAATTTTCTTTGCAGTGATTGCGATTGCAAATCTAAGTGATATAACGAATGTTGCAGGTCTCATGGGTTTTCAGATAAACATGTTCCTTGCAATGTTCAACATGATTCCCTTTGGGCCACTTGACGGGAAAAAAGTTTTTGTATGGAGCAAAACAGCTTGGGTAATAACATTTGTAATTTCCTTTATAGGCGCATTTTTTCTCTATGGGTTTTTGTAAAAAAAACAGTAATTAGTTTACCCAACGTAACTTGGCTTGAATTCGCCCAAGTGTTCTTCAATTTCCTCATAAGCTTCTTCAACTTTTGGGGTAATACTTGGTTTTGCCCTTGCAAGAGCTTCTTCAAAATCTTTTTTGCTTACAGGAACAGGCTTCATCTTGCTGTTTTTCAAAGCAATCAAGGCAGCTGCCCTGATAAGGCCTTCAATGTCAGCACCTGAAAAGCCGTCTGTTTTCTCAACAAGCTCTTCCAAAGAAATATTCTTGCCAAGCTTTACATTTTTTGTATGCACCTTGAAGATTGACATCCGCCCATTTTTGTCAGGAGCGTCAACCTTGATAAATTTGTCAATTCTTCCAGGCCTCATAATTCCGGGGTCAAGCAAGTCAGGCCTGTTGGTTGCAGCCATAAAAACAACCCCCCTGTTTTGCTCAATGCCATCAAGCTCTGTAAGCAGCTGGTTCACAACCCTTTCAGTAACATGGGAACCTGCATCCATGCCACGCCTGCTTGCAATGCTGTCAACTTCATCAAAGAAAACAATGCATGGGGCAACCTGCCTTGCCTTTCTGAAAACCTTTCTGACACCTTTTTCGCTATTGTGTGCAAAAATTCCACCAAAGCCTGCTACAAAGTTTTGGCAAGGCTCAACTGAAATGTCGTAAACATGCCCATCGTGAGGAATTTCTTTAATTTTTTTTACAGGATCCCAAAAGACATCTGCTTCAACAAGTTTCCATAAATCAGCATATTTTTGTCTGTTTAAACCAACCATGCACAATGCTTCTTTTATTTTGTTTTTTCCAACAGTATTATTTTGAGGATAACTTACAAACGCTTCATTCAGCAATGATTCGATTTTTGGATTGACTGGAATAGCATTACTTCTTGTCCAGGCAACTTTAGTTATGTATTCTTGAATCATTAAATTTCTTTTTCTGTCAATAAAACCTGCTTGTGCAAAGCGTTTGAAGTTCTCTGCCCCAAAAATCTGCACCCTGTAACTTATTGAACCGTTCCACTCCTTTTTTTTAGAACATGACGCAACAATACCAAGTTTTAAGAGCAAATAGAGCAAATCATCAGCAAGCTGTTCACTTACAGTTGTCACTTCAATCAAATAGCTTCTTCCATTACTTGTAATGGTTCCGTCACCACTGAAATAACCTCTTAGGAAAGCATAAACCAGTTTATTTGAGGAAACAAGCAATGTGTTTGGAATTCTTTTGTTGAATGCACCGCTTGTTAAGCCGAGATATTTAAAGAGGTCTGTTAATGTAGTGTTGTTTATTACAAGCCCTCTTTCTTTTGTTTCCGAATAATTAAAACCTAGATTGCCAAGCATTTCCTTTGACCTTTGCATAATCTCAGGATTTTGAATTGACAAACGCGGAACACCAACATTAAAATCGCCTTCAGCAACCCATAGTCCGAGCAACTCGTAAAAATCTTCTATTAGAGGGAATAAAGCAGGCAATCGATTTCTAGCATGCTTTCTAGAAATTTGTGTATTTGTCAAATCCAGCCTGGTCTTTGATTCACATAAAAGTAGGCTGAAATTTTTTAAACTCAAAGACAAATGCTTGTAGGTGATGTCAGTTAAATACTTTGGACTGAGACCTGTTAAGGTACTAACACGCTTGTAGCCAAGTTTCTTAATTAACTTATTAATCTGAGGAGAGCGAATAAAGAAATCCTCTCTGTGCTTAAATAACTCAAATAAATTCAAATGTTTTTTTGCAAAAGAGATGTTGGGAATTTTTGAGGGAATTGCCAAAACACTTTTTCCTTCCACTAACTTTGAGGGAACAACTGGTTCTATCTCATTTTCAACAAGAGAAAATAAAGAATGCTTATCTGTAACCCTAATCTTTCTGCCTGTTTTTGTTGTTATTTGCAACATTTTTCCACTAAAAGAGTGTTTTATGAAATCAGTTATTTTTGAAAAAAACGCTTTTCCATCATTGTCAAAAGCAATAACCTGCAAATCTTTTTTTTCTTCAACAATTTTTCCGATTTTCTCCCTGAAAATTTTTTTGCCGTCAAAAACAAGCAATTTTTCATCAAAGGGCAACGATTCCCCAACCCACATACTTAAAAGTTCAGGCCCCTTGATTGAAATAAAATTGGATTCGCTTTCGCTTGCAACTGCCTTTGCAAGCAGTGTTTTTCCACAGCCAGGTGGGCCATGCAAGAGCACTCCTGCAGGCGGCTTTATTCCCATTTTCTTAAAGCTGTCAGGGTGCTTCAAAGGCCATTCAATTGCCTGTTTCAGTTCTTCTTTTGCATAATCAAGGTCGCCGATGTCAGACCATTTAACATTAGGAATTTCGATTGCAACCTCTCTCAAAGCGCTTGGCTGCACATCCTTCAAACCATTTATGAAATCTTTTTTGTTGACTTCAAGCGATTCAAGAATTTCCTGCGGAATTGATTCGGCTTCCAGGTCAATTTTTGGCAAATAGCGCCTTAATGCCTTCATTGCAGCCTCTTTCCCCAAGGCGGCAAGGTCTGCGCCGACAAAGCCGTGTGTTATTGATGCAAAGTGCTCAAGGTCAACCTTGTTTGCCCCTTCTTCTGCAAGAGGCATTCCCCTTGTGTGAATCTGCAAAATTTCCTTTCTTGCCTTTTTGTTTGGAACAGGAAATTCTATTTCCCTATCAAATCTTCCAGGTCGCCTTAATGCCTCATCAAGACTGTTTACCCTGTTGGTTGCAGCAATGACAATTACATTACCCCTTGCTTCAAGACCATCCATTAATGCAAGGATTTGTGCAACAACACGCCTTTCAACCTCGCCGACAACTGTTTCCCTTTTGGGTGCAATTGCATCAATTTCGTCAATAAAAATAATGCTTGGGGCGTTCTCCTCTGCGTCCTTAAAAATTTGCCTGATTCTTTCCTCTGCTTCTCCAACAAACTTGCTCATAATTTCCGGAGCATTAACTGATTTGAAATGAGCCTGTGTTTCGTGAGCAACAGCCTTTGCAAGCAAAGTCTTTCCGGTTCCAGGAGGACCATAGAGTAAAACACCTTTTGGCGGAACAATGCCAAGTTTTCTGAAAATTTCAGGATGCCTCATAGGCAACTCAATCATTTCCCTAACCTTTCGAATTGGTTCATCAAGACCACCAATATCATCATAAGAAATTCTTGGAATTGATTCAAGCTCACCCTTAACAGGCTTTTCTTTGAGTACAATCTGCGTAAAGTCAGTTACCTTAACACAGCCCCTTGGAACAGTGTCAACAATCTTGTAAACAAAACCTGTTCCAAAAACGCTTATCCAAACACTATCTCCAAGAGTTAAAGGTCTGCCCAAAAAAGTTTTTTTAAGAATCCGGTCATAACCAGAAGCAATAATTCTTATATCCTGGGTTGGAGCCATAACAATCTTTTTGGCTTCTTTTGGAATTCCTTTTTTTACAATAACCTTTTCTCCAAGACCTACACCAGCATTGTGTCTTATCAGATTGTCCATTCTAATCAAAAGTCTGCCTTCATCTTCTGCCCTTGCAGGCCAGACAATCGCAGCCGTCTTGCTTTTTGGACCCTCAATTTCAACAATATCACCGCTTGTAATTTCCAACTGCCTTTTGGTTTCTCTGTCAAGGGTAACAATGTTTCTTCCAACATGGGTTGGGTCAGGATCTGCAACTTTTAAATCAATAGTTTTTTCAGGCATTTTTACAACTCCCTATAAAGACTATATTCTGTCTAAAACAATATTAAAACTCTTCCTTGATTCCAAGCAAATCACCTGGCAAAATGGAAATTATATCATCCAATGAACCAGTTCTTTCACCTGTTTTTTTCTCAAAACGCTGTAATATTTTTTTTGCAATTGCACTTTTCTTTTCCTTTCCCCATACAATTTCAACAAAAGCAACGCAGTTCTTTTTCACAGCATCAGGAGGGCCACCCATTGCAAAAAAACCATTTTTTTCCTCCAATAAGCCCACTGCAAAACGCAAAGGCGTTTTCCTAAACCATTGCCTTTTGCCATAAATCATAAAGCCACCTGTTGAAATAGCCTCTCCACTTGGAGCCTTTTTAGAAACCTGTTCTTTGGATGCAGCATAAACATCAACACTTGCAAGCTTTTGCTGCCACGCCTTGCTCCAAACTGCGGCAAACTGCGCAGTTTCTTCCAAAGCTTCTTTTGGAATTTTGTTCCCATCAGACTTAACAACACAAGCACTACCACCCTGAATGTCTGCATGAAGAAACAGGTCTTCTTTGTCCAAATGTTTTTTGACAACTGTTTCATTACTCTTTGCATCCTTTCCCCCAATAACAAGAAAACCCTGACTTGAATTAAACCAGTGAAATGCTTCAAACCATTGCCTTTTCCTTTTCATTGCAAGAGGTTTTGCTTTTGGCTTTTCCTTTACTTCCGAAGCCTTTTTTTCAAGATCAATCATTGCTTTCTTCAAGCCGATAAGTTTTTTCTTTGCAGCCTTGCTTTTTTCAAAATAGGAAGAAGCATTTTCTTCCAGACTTTTTTCAAAATCAATTTCAATATCCATGAAAAACACCAAGATTAGTTTTTGATTGAATCTCTTTTTACAAGTTCTATTATTGATTCAGTCCTACTTTGGTTTTTAAAAACAGGCTCTACTGAAAAAAAACTCTGCATGTTTTTTATAAGATCATGATATCCCTGAATTGACATATAACGATTGCGCATACCAGAGTGATAAGATTCAACATCTTTGTAAATATGCCTGCACATCACATTCCAGTTACCAGGCCCAATTATTGAACTTACCCAATAAGTATGAGGATCCTTTTCCAAGACATCAATAAATTTTTCAAAAGTTTTTTGCTTGCTCATGTCAACCTGTAAAAGGGTTAAGACCTCCAAATTGTGACCAAGTTTCCTAAAATCAAGCTTTGGGCCAAAACCTTTGAGAATTTCGTTTTTTTCAAGAAACGCAAGACTGCCCTTAATTGTTGCTTTATGGTAATTTGTGTGCTTTTGAATTTGTCTGATATTTGGCTGAACAGAACTTTTTTTTAAAAGAGCTTCAAGCAAAGCAATTCTTGTGCTATCAGTCGCCTTCATCTGGTTTGACACAACAAAACACCAAATATGTATATATTAGAACATTGTTAAAAGCTTAACTATACCAAAGGGCGCAGCAAAAACCTGAGAGTTGATATATAGAATAAACGCGTATATTACATGCGAAAAATAGGAGGGGTAAACCAGAACTCGTGACACAAAAAAAATTAATTTGAAAAAAAAAGGTTGGGGATAGGAAAAAGGCTCACCAGGCTCAAACTGGCTCTCAAAAAAATTTTCCGATCCCCACCACCCTAATTTTTTAAAACAAATTTTTTACCATTATTTTTTGGCAACTGGTTTTACACCGGGTTCTTTTACTTTTTCTTCTTTTTTTGACTTATTCTTTTGCTTTTTTTACTTGTTCTTTTTCTTCTTTTTTCTTTCCCCAGTCGGCTTTGCTTTTGCATTTTGGGTCAATACACATTTGGTATTTGTAACGTTTTCCGACAATTTTTATTAATGGAGTACCACAATGTTCACATGCCCCTGGCACAACAGAAAGAAGGCCTTTTTGTGGAAGCGGCCAGGTGACTGTGCATTTGGGGTAATTACTGCAGCCAAGGAAACGCTTTCCTGTTCTTCCTTTTCTAATCAAAAGTTGTCCGTCACAGTCTTTGTCTGTGCAGGAACCTATTACTGAATCAGATCTTGCTGCATTTCTTATTTCGCTTCCAATTTCGTTCTTGTGCTCTAACAAAAGAAGCAGTGCGTCTGAAAGGAATTTTCTACTATCTCCGACAACATCACCCTTGCTTTTTTTGCCTGAAGCAACAAGATCCATTTCCTTTTCCAAATTTGAAGTCATCTCAGACTTTATAACAACACTATCATGTTTTTCAAGACCATTAATAACTGCAATGGCAATTTTAGTTGGCGCAATTGATTTTTGACCCTCAATGTAATTGCGCCTGTAAAGCTTTTGAATTGTTTCAGCTCTGGTGCTCTTTGTCCCAAGGTTTAAGTCAGACATTGCCTTAATCAATGCACCCTGACTAAATCTTGCAGGCGGCATTGTTTCCTTTGTCAAATTTTCAAGATTCAAAAGTTTCACTTCGTTGCCTTTTTCAAGCTTTGGAAGCACCACTTCGGTTGCCTTGCTGTAGGGGTAAAAATGCTTCCATCCTTTTTCAACATAGGTTTGTCCTGTTGCAACAAAGGGCTCTTTGTTCAAATCAATGTTAACTGAAAGATTTTCTGTCAAAGCATCTTTTGCAAGAGTTGCCATAAATCTCCTGCATACAAGTTCGTAAATTTTCCACATCTGAAGATTAAGCTTTTCTTTTTGTACGGCAGTAACAGGATGAATTGGAGGATGGTCTTTTGCAAGCTTTCCGGCATTTGCTTCAAGCTTTGGAACTGCAAGAAGTTCGTTGGCAAACTTTTCAAAATCTTTTACTTTTGCTAATTCTTTCAATGTTGCCTTTAAGTCAAGTGTTTTGGGATAAACAGAATTGTCTGTTCTGGGATATGAAAGAAAACCGCTTTGGTAAAGTGATTCGGCAATCTGCATTGCCATACTTGCAGTAAAACCGATTGAAGTGGCAGCTCTAAGAAAAGAAGTTGTATTGAAGGGAAGAGGTCTTGCAATAACTTTTTTCTTTTTGCTAACAGCAGTTACAATTCCTTTTGGTGGTTTTGCACATTTCATTGCTTTTTTTGCTTTTTCAGAATCCCAAAATTTTCCTTCTTTGTGCAATGCAGCAAATTTGAATTTATCTTTTTCAAAAATTGCTTGAATTTGCCAATATTTTTTTATAACAAAAGCAAGTCGTTCTTTTTCTCTTTTGACAATTAATGCAAGGGTCGGACCCTGAACACGACCTGTTGAAAGAAATTCTTTTCCAAGTCTTCCGGAAATTAAGGAAAGAAATCTTGTAAGAACGGCACCCCAAATAAGATCAATTTCTCTTCGGGAATTTGCACTTTCAGCCAAATCAAAATCAAGCTTTGAAAGATTTGCAAACGCATCTTTTATATCTTTGTCAGTAATTGCTGAAAAAATCGCCCGCTTAATTTCAACTTTTGAATTTATTTCCTTTAAAATATTAAGAGCTTCAAGCCCAATTGCTTCCCCTTCACGGTCGGCATCTGTTGCAATTACAACTTCTTTAATTTCTGGAGCAACTTTTTTGATAAGTCCTGAAATTGATTTTTCTGTTTCATTATAATTTACTTCTGCATTGACAAGTTTTCTAAGATCTGTTCCAAGCCATTGCTTGTACATTAAAGGAAAATCAACATCAACAATATGACCGCTTAATGGAACAACAACATACTTTTTTCCATCCTTTTCAAAATCAAACCTTATAGCATAACCCTCTCTTGTCCCAGGCAATGATTTTCCTGCAAGGATTGCGGCTATTCTACGACCTGCAATGGCTTTTTCTGCAATAATCAGAATCATCACTCAATCTTTGGCAGGAAAAAGGTTAAAAACAAGAACTGTTTTCAGGAAATTTGCTGCAGTGTCAGCAGGTCAATAGGGTTTTTGTCATCTGTTATCACTTCCCCTTGCAAACAATTAACTTCCTGCATCTGCAAAAAGTGCTCAAATAAAGGATTTGCTTCAGGTAGGTTGTGCTGTTGCTTTGCGGCTTCAACCCGGGCTGCGATTTCCTCTTTGCTGGTTTCCTCTTTGAACCCAAATAGAAGTGAAACATTTTGAACAGGAAAATCAAGCGAGTAAACACTTGGAAAAACCATGCACATGGTTGCTCCAATGCTTTCTCTTAGAATTGTTTTATCACCACTATAAAAGCTGTAGTTCGCCAGGACACCGTCTTTATCAAGCTTATCTGAAGCCAGTTCAAAAAATTCCTTGCTTACAACATGAAATGGAATGAATTTTGCGTTAATTGCATTGTTAAAAATGATTCCGTATTTTTTCTCACTTGCCTGCAAAAAATGCCTTGCATCATCAACATGCACAATCAGACTTTCCGATTCCTGCAATCCAAAGTATTCTCTCGCAAGCTCTATTACCACCGGGTCTATTTCAACTCCTTCAACAAACACATCAGGAAAAAAAGCATTTATCTTTCCACTGACAGTGCCTGTGCCAAAGCCAAGAATCAGCATGTTGTCCTTTCCGTACAAAGCAGGAAAGACAGCTATTGCATCATAAAAATAGGTTTCCAGCTTTTCCTCCTTGTCCTTGTAGGACATAGGGTGGCCATTGAGCAGGAGGTAACGCGTTCCAAGCGAATCTCTTACCTCGATCACATTGTAAGCGGATTCTGTTTTTATTACTGTGCCTGTTTTTACCGGCTCTGCCACTGCCAAACTTGCAGAAAACAAAACAATTGAAATTACCAAAGCAGACAAGAAAACCCTTTTGCTTGGCTTTTCAAGGAACAGTCCAAACAAGGCAAAGAAAACTAAGACAGCAAAGCACAAAAGCAGGGTTGCCTTGCTTCCGAAAAAGGGAATTAACAAAAAGGTTGTTGCAAAGACTCCAAGAATGCTTCCTATGTTGCTAAGAGAGTAAATGCTGCCTATTGTTTTGCCCTGGCCTTTTTCTTTCAGCAAGGCCTTTATCGCAATTGGGCTTACCATGCTCAAAAGAATTGACGGCGGAACGAGAAGTATAACAGAGGCTATAGAAATGCCTGTAATTTGATTCCACTTTCCAAAAGCATTCAAAAGAAATGGATAGCTCATAATGGTGAAGGCCAGATAGAACGTACCGACCAAGATTATCTTGTAGATTGTTGCAAAGCTGCTTGACCTGTCTGCAAGCAGCCCTCCAGCATAGTAGCCAATTGAAAGGGAAACAAGAATTATTCCAATAACTGTTCCCCAAACAAAAATGCTGTAGCCGAATACAGATGCAAGAATTCTTATTCCGAGGATCTCCAAGGCAATGACAACAAAGCCAGCGAGAAATATGTTCAACAGCAAAAGGAATAGCTTACTGTTCATGGCACCAAATCAGAGAATTTATAGCCTTCATTCTTCAAGCGACTCCAACTCATTAATAAGCTGCTGAATAAATGTAGGCATCTCGTCACCGCAGATTGTGTAAACGAGAACTGCATAATTTTTAAGATAGATATATTTTGCAGGACCCAAACCAAATACAAACGCGGTTGGCACCCGCCCCTTCTTGTAAAATGAAAACGTGTAAAATGCTTTTGGGTCAATGCCAGGCATGACCCACAGCTTGCAGATTATTTCAGGATTCTTGAAAGTGATGTTTGCAGGGTTCAGCATTTTGTCATCATAGGTTTCAACATACTCGTGCGCCAGCTCCAGCTCTGTCCGCTCCCATCCAACTGGCAGGGTATAATTTTGCAGGAAATCAATTTCTTTTTGGGGCAGGGATTTATCCTCGAATTTGGACAGCTCCTCGAACAACTCCAAAATAAAGGGAGGGGATTCGTCACCACACTGTGTGAAGACAAGCAGGGTTTTGTCTTTGAAGTAAAAAGCTTTTACTGGAGCCAAGCCTCTTGGATAGAGCCACAGGTCTGGATTTTTATCCTCTTCAAAGAATGCAAATCCCCAAATAGCTTTTGGTTCAATTCCTGGCATTACAAAACGCTTGCAAATAATGTCACTATTCTCAAAAAGGAAGCCGGCAATCGTTTTTCCAGTGTTATCCCAAAGCACTTCAGAGCCGGCTGGCAATTCTTTCATGGCCCAGGTATCTTCCAGCAGATAAAAACGCAGCAGTTCCACAGGGTCACCTTCCATAGGAGACTGTTCACATTGAACTTCTGAAGGAACAGAATCGCAGCAATATCCGTATTCAAGAACTTGCTCCCCACAGTTGCACTTTGATGAAACAAGGCCGTCTGGGCAAGCTAAAGTTGGCTCAATACCATTGGGCGTTTGCTCAATACAGCCACTAAGCAGAACCAACGCAGGCAAAATAACAAGCAATATGGCAATTTTCATAATATCATTTAATGTTTTTTCACCTATTTAATTTCTTGCTTTTTTCTATAGCAAAAACTATAAAAACAAAGGACCACTTTCTGCTATAATATGCCATTTAACGGCTTTATAGAAGTACCAATAAATACGCTTGCCATGCTTACCCAGTTTGGAATAATTCTAGCCAATAATCTTTGGAACAATCGCTGCATCTGTAGGAGTTCTTAGCCTTGAACTGCTTGGCAACATGCCAGACCTTATCAGAATACTTGCATTGATAATAATAATATTCAGTGCAGGATTCCACCTAAAACTCAAAGATGTGCAGGCAGACAGCAAGCTTATATTAAGCCTTGCAACACTTGGAGTTTTTCTGACATTGTTTATAATAAGCGGAATAACTTTTGCCCTGCTAAGCATTCCTTTACTAAGTGCAATTGTTTTAGGAGCTCTTTTAAGCGGAAGTGATACAGCAGCAATTTCTTCTGCTGAAACAGGAGGAAAAAGCAGAATAAAAACAATACTGCTTTCAGAATCAGTTTTTAACCAACCGCTTACATTAATTCTTCCGCTTATTTTACTTGATTATCTTGTAAAACCCGAGATGGCATGGCTTAATGTTCCAAAATTTTTTGCTATGATAATAATAGGAGGAGTAGTAGGACTTGGAGGAGCATTCTGGGGACAAAAAATACTACAGGCATGCAGACACAAACATGAAGAAATAATTGGTTTAATGATTGCAATAGGTGTTTTTGTAATTGCCGAAAACTTTTTCGGTTCAGGAATTGTTGCCGTGGCAGTTACATCTCTTTTATTGAGTAGTACGGCAAAAAAAGAAACTCACTTTCTTGGAAACTTTACAGAACAACTTGCTTTCCTTTTCACAATATTTGTTTTTATAATGCTTGGAATGCAGTTTACGTTTGCACAATTGGCAGCTCTTGGAATAAACAGATATGAAATAGTAGTTATTGCAGTTGCCTTGCTTGTTGCAAGAATGGTTTCAGTAATGCTCATTTCCATAAAAACCAACCTGTCAACAATACAGAGAATAAAGCTCGGACTTATTTCTCCAAAAGGAATCGGACCGGCAGCAATGGCACCATTATTTGTAGCCTACGGAATAACCGGGAGTGAAATAATACTAAAAATTGTCTACATTGCAATAATCATAAGTGTATTCCTTTCAATGATTGCATTCAGCTTTGCAAAAAAGCCAAAAACAATCAACGAACAAAGAATTGAAAAAAAAGAAGAACGGGAAACTAAGCAAAAGACTATTGTCCCCGGATAATTTACAGTTTTTTCTGCAGTGCACCGTTTGGAAGAATTGAACCGTGTTTTAATTCTGATAAAACAACAAGTGTTTTTAAATCAATTATTCCATCAAGCAAGCCAAGCTTTGCAATAACCTTTTCTGCTTCACCCAAATCTCTTACAACAAGCTTTGCAAGCAAATTGTATTCTCCAAGCACCTGGTATAATTCAACAAGACAGTCAAAGTCGTTTAGTTTTTTGAATAAGTCCTTGTTCTTTCCAATCTCACTTCTTATCTGAATATAAATCGGGTTTTCAAATCCCAAAACTTTAAGGTTAAGATTTGCAGTAATACTGCTTAGCACACCTTTTCTTTTAAGGCTTTCAACCCTTTTTTTAATTGCAACATCTGTAAGACCAATCTGCTTTGCGATTCCACTAAAGCTTGAACGTCCGTCTTTCAAAAGATTTTTTATTATTACCAAATCAACTTTATCAAGGCTCACTGCCAAAAAAACCACCTCATTGTATTAATAATTCAAATAAAAGTTTATTAAAAAGTTTGCTTTTCAAAGGAAAGAGGCAGACAGTTAAAAATTTCGCATCATTTCTTTTAATCATGGAAGAAAAGCCAATAGAGGCACTTATTGAAAAAATTGCCAAAGAATGCGAAGAAGCAAGCGCTGATAAATGGACAATTACAAAAATTGTCAAAGAACTTTCAGCAGAAGACAGCAAAAGCATTAAAATAATGAGAAAAAAAGCCCTTGAAATGCTGAAAAAGCTTGACCCAAAGGCAGCAGCAATTTATACTTCATTTCAAAGAATGCAGGTCAGAACAAGCTCACAACTCATTGAAGGATTTGACAGAGGCAATATAATCAAAAGTCTTTTGAGAGAAACCAATGTGCCAAGAGGCGTAGCTGAAAAAATAGGGCATGAGGTTGAAGAAAAAATAAAGGATTTGGAAATCGAAAGCATTAGCACTTCTTTAATAAGAGAAATGGTTAATGTAAAGTTGCTGGAATACGGACACGAAAATATCAGAAACCAATACACAAGATTGGGATTGCCTGTTTTTGAAGCAGGAAAAAAAACAGAAAAAAAACCTTACAACAATATGGCAATAATGACCGAGTACAATTTGCTCAGAATAATACCATCAAAGCTTGGAAGAATGCATTTGTCAAGCGAAATATTTATTGGAGAACTCCAGGATTTTTCAACAAAACCAGTTGCAATTAACATTATCCCGAAAGCCGGAGAAAATCCAAAAGATACAGTATTCAATATGCTTGAAAAGGCAAACAAAGCAAGCAGATTTTATAGTTGGAGACCAAACTTTTTCGGAGTGAATGCGACAATTGCTTCAAATGTTGGAAAAAAAACCGCAAAAGAAGCAGCAATGCTTTTTGCAAGAGCTTCCAAAGCAATTTTTCTTAACAAAAAGGCAGTGCCTGCATTTAACACAATGACATTGTTTGAATCAGAATCTTTTGGAAAAGAAATTGAAAGAGAAAGTATGGTTGCGGCAGCAAACACCGTGCTAAAATTGGGAAGCGAAGATTCTGAACCAGTGTTTGAAAACGCAATAGCGATTGACACAAAATACAAACTAAAACTATTGCACAAGCATATGCCAAAAACAGTACTAAACTGCAGAAATACAGAACCTGCATTGGTAAACGGTATTGCGCTTGAAGGAAAAGGAATATGCACTTTTGCCGCAATCAACCTTACCCTAATAGCCCTTGGATGCAAAAGAAATGAAACAGCGTTCTTTGAAGAGATTGGAAAAAAGGCAAAGGCTGTTTCCGAATTGGACAGGATTAAAAGAAAGGAACTTTTGCAAAAAAGCTATGTTAAAAAGCAAGGTATTAAAATTGAAGAGCTTTCCTCCGCAATTGCGTTGGACAGCCTTTTGGAAGCAAGCAAAATTGCAAGTGGAACAGAAAAGACAAACGAGGCAATTTCGTTTGCAGAAAAGGCCTTGGCTGAACTGAAAAGCCATTTGCCAGAACACTTTGTTGCAACAGAATTGAAAAACAGGCAGGCAATTAATAGGTTTGAGGCAAAAAACAAAAAAGAATTCAAGCATTATGAAAAAAAGGCTGGAGAAGAAAAAATTTGGAAAAGCAACGCAATCTGCAAAAACTACAGTTTTGCAGCAAGGGCTGAAAACAGAAAAGAACTGAATGAATTGATTGACTCAAATGTTAGAATTATTGAGTTTAAAGAAAAAAATGAATAATTTAAGAGACGACAATAGGCGTTAAAAAAATTATTTTCTGGTGCCAAAAAAAACGTTAAAAAAATTATTTTCCCACTGCCGCTGCAATTGATTCAGGTTCAACTCTCACCTGCTTTGGCTTTTGTCTTCTTGCAGCCTCATGATGTTTTATGAGATCAAACTTCATCATATACAAATAGGTTTTCATTATTTCAAGAAAAGGGAAAATGAAAACAAGTGTTAGTAGTAATGAAATATAAGGCGCAAACATTGTAAATTGCGCCAGAACAAATTCAAAAAGCTGAAGGATTGAAAGAAATATGGCGCCAACTATGGCAATAATTGCAAAAGACTTTGGAGTCTTGAAAAGAAATTCAAAATTGCTTGAAAGCGCATGCCTTAGACCCTCTTCTTCCACAACAACTGCTTGAGGAACAAACATTAACAAAAGCGAAATAATAAGCAGAACAAGATTTGCAAGAAGCAATGGAACTCCGATTGCAAGAAGACCTGACATCAACAGGAAAAGCAAAAGACAGTATAGAATAAAGAAGGCAAATAGGCGAAAGGCAAATTTTCGAATCATTTCGTGTAAATAAAATTGAAGCTTTAAAGGGCTTAAATTTTTTCTGACAGAAAAAATTATTACTGAAACAAAAAAAGAATAAAATAACAGGAAGAGTGCAATCAAACCTGTTTCGGCAAACAAAATAAGAGGGTCTGCAAGGGTAAGATTGTAATCAATAAAAATTGAGCCACTGCTTAGGTAAATGTTTTGAAAAAAAGAAAAAGCAGGTACAAAAACCAAAAGAAGTGAAAAAACCAATGCGGTTTTGAAATTTTTCTTATATTGTTCCATTGAATTCTGAAAAAGCAATTAAACAACCCCTAATAGTAATTGTTGCATAAGTGGTTAAAAAACCTACTTTGAAAATAGGGAAAAGGCTTTTAAAAAGGTAAAATAAAAAGAATTAAGGTGATTTAATATGAAATTTTTATATGGATGTTGTTGTGGAGACGACGATAAAGAAGAAACTGACGAAACAAAAGACAAATAAGCCTTCTTTCAGGCAAAAAAATACTAATTCTTTTTATTTTTATTTTATTTGAAAATTTACAAATTGATTTTTTCAACCACATATCTTGCAATTATTCCAAACATTCCACCCCAGATAAAGAGTAAGAAAGCACTGTTTGTGAGCTTGCCCCAAAAGTCAACCATTTCAGGAGTCATTTCAATCCCCTGCAGTGAAGCAAAGTTTGAAATATACCAGTAAAGGGCAACATAGTAAGCTGCAAGAGAGCAGGCAACAAAAATTACAAAAACTGCAAGGCAAAGCATTCCAAAAGAAAGCTTTGACTCAAAGCCTTTTCTTATCCAGTCAATTAAAAAAAACAATGCAAAAAAAGCAAAGAAAGGCATTACTGTAAACATTGGACTTCCAAATCCTAAAGGGGACAAAAAACGGCCAATTAAAGGAATTTCTAAAAGTTGAGCTCTTGCAACACTCAGAAAAAGAATTACCATATAGGCAATTATGCAAATAACACCTGCCACAATAATCTTGTTAGTAGAAAGAGGCTTTTGCTTCTCAGCAGGCTTTTTTTCCTGTTCTGAATTCTGTTCTTCTTTTTCGTTCATTTTAACCACTTAGATACAATAAATAAATGATAATAAGTTTAAAACTGTTTTCATGGCAAAGATATGATTAAAGAGTTGAAGTTTATGGCAGCAGAATTACCATGGGTTGAAAAATACAGACCGGTTGTATTAGCAGAGGTTGTAGGACAAACAGAAGCAATTAGCAGACTGCAAAGCTATGTAAAAACCCACAATGCTCCAAATATGATGTTTACAGGCCCTGCAGGAATTGGCAAAACCTCTGCCGCTGTGGCGCTTGCAAAAGAGCTTTACGGCAACGAATTCAGGCGCAATTTTTTGGAATTAAATGCCTCTGATTCAAGAGGAATCGATGTTATAAGAGGACAGATAAAAGACTTTGCAAGAACACTGGCATTCAGTGCTGATTTCAAAATAATCTTTTTAGATGAATCAGATGCCTTAACAAGCGATGCACAGCATGCATTGCGAAGAACAATGGAAAAGTATACCAAAACATGTCGTTTTGTGTTAAGCTGCAATTATTCAAGCAGAATTATTGAGCCACTTCAAAGCAGATGTATTATATTCAGATTCAGACCACTGCAAGCAAAAGATATTGAAGCAAGGTTGCAGAAAATTGCAAAAAAAGAAGGATTGGAACTTGACAAAAAAGCACTTGACGCAATTGTTTATGTAAGCATGGGAGACATGAGAAAAGCTGTAAATGTTTTACAAGCTTCATCAGCACTTGAAAAAAAGATTTTGGAAAAAACCATTTTTAACGTAAGCAGCAGGGCAAAACCACAGGAAGTAAAAGAAATGATTTCGGTTGCACTAAAAGGCGAATTTATGGAAGCGAGAAATTTACTTGACAAACTAATGTACGAACACGGAATGTCAGGCGAAGACGTAATAAGCCAGGTTTACAGGGAAGTGATGGGAGCAGAAGAAAAAGACATCCCATCAAAAGCAAAAATTGGACTGGTTGACGTAATCGGAGAATACGATTTCAGACTTGTTGAAGGAGCAAACGAACGCGTCCAACTTGAAGCAATGCTTGCACAGTTTGCAAGGTTTGGGAAATAAAATCTACTCTAAGAATTCTTTTCAATAAAATTGGCAACCTGCTCCAGCATTTTTTCAAATTCCGCAGGGTTGGAATACTTGTGGCCCGCTCCCTCGATTACTTCAAGTCGGCAGTTTGAAATAAGGGAAGCGGTTTTCTTGCTTTGTTCAACCGGAACAACATTGTCAAGGCTTCCGTGGACAATTAATGTTGGAATATTTATTTTCTTTGCTGCTTCAAATCCGCTTACTTTTTCTGCATCCTCAAAAAAAGAGTAATTCAGCCTTAGTTTGCCCCTTTTGGTTTCATGCCAGATAAAGCCTTCCTTCTTCCATTCACTTACATCAGCATTGTCTTCCTCTGCAAGTAATTTCCCAAGGTAATCTGAAACAGGGGATTTCAAGACAAGCAACCGCAATCCTGGCTTTTTGGAAGCCGCAAGCAATGCAGCCATGCCGCCAAAACTTGAACCAAATAGCCCAATCTTTGAAAAACCCTTTTCCTTCAAAAAGCCAACAGCATTCAAAACGCCGTTAACCGCTTCAGAAATTGTTATGTCCTCAAACTTGCCATCGCTTTCTCCATGTCCAAAGAAATCAAAACGAAAAGTGGAAATGTCTTTTTTGTTCAAAGCCTTTTCCAAAAGAAGATAGGTCTGGCTTTCCTTGTTTGTATCAAAGCCATGGCAAATGACCACAACAAGCTTGTCCTTGCCACCCGTTGGATTTGAAAGAATTCCAACAAGTTTGCCGCCCTTAGTATTTTTGAAGAAAAGCTTTTCGTGCATGAAAATCACTTAATACAAACCTTATATAGCCTTAACTTTGGAAGTCTGAAAGTCTTTTTTGATTCTGCAAAAAGTCAAGAAGCTTGCTTTCCTTCTTGTACTTATCCATTGGAATCTTGAGTTTTCTTGAAAGAAATGCAAGAGCCAATTCAAGGCTTGAAAAAGTCAATGGCTTTTGCCTTAAAGCATTTCTGGAATTTTCCCGCGTCTGCCAAACTCCAAGTGGCAGAGCATATCCTGCTCCAATTTCTCTAAAAACAATTGCAGCCGCCTGCCTTTTCTTTAAATTTAAAAATTCTGCAACAGCAAGCCTTACAGAATAATATGCACCAGTAATATTTGAAGCATAAGTTTTTCTTCCAGAATAAAACTCATGGTCTTGGGCGATTATTGGCTCCTTTGCATCGCCAGCCCAATCGCTTCCAGGAAACCAGGACTCCAATTGCTCAAAAGCCCAAGAACTAGGAATGAGAAGAATCCAAAAATCGTTGTCCAAATAATTTGAATGGAATAGTTGAAATTCGCCAATTTGCTGAAAGTACTTGACCTTTTCTTCAATCAGATTTTTTGAAATGTTCGAATCGACGGCAGTTATCGAATATCTTGTTGGCACAAGCTTCCTGTTTTTTCCAATCCCAAGTGTTCCAGCGCTTAAAAGCTTGTGGAGTCTGCTTATGTGAAAGCCCGAATTGTACAGGGAAATAATGGCGTCGGTTGATTTGAGGTCGGTGTCTGAAACAGCGTAATCTATTTTTTTTGGAATGCTTGGATTTTCATCAAGCTTCATTTTAAACAATGGAGCACTTGGTCCCATTGGGGCAACCATTTCACCGAAAGAAATGGTTGACTTTGGTGCTGACTTTAACTTTATGTCAACGGCAACAGGCTTTGTTGACATTGCAAGCTCCTGCATTTCAACAAGCTCATAGGAAGGGTTTGCAGCGGCTTTGATGTTAACCGGCTTATTACCTCGCAAAAGCTGTTCTCTGAAAGAAATTATTTCTTCAGAAGGCAATCCAAACCATTGCTCAGGAATGTCAAATTTGGATGTGTCAAAAACTTCAGTAGGACTTAAAGGCGCAATCTGCACGTTTGGATAATTTGTCCAGCTTACAAACAGGGACGGAGGGCTGCTTCCGACAAATTCGTTTCCCTTAATGTTTGAAACAGACTTGTGCCTTGCACTGTTCTTTTTAAGAACAGGGCAATAGCTTAACCCGCATAAAAGCTTTCCTTTGCAGCGAATGCACAATTTTGGAGAAATCAATTTTTGCCACTGTATTATTTCTTTTATTAAAAGAATTAAATAGTAAGCAGAGTGAATTTCCGGTGAAAGGAAAGTTATTTATTTAGGAAACGAGATAATAATGCATTATGCCAAAGAAAAAGATTGGGAAAAAACATGCAAAAAAAAGGCATGCGGGAAAAACAACCAGTGCAGTAGAACTTTTTTCAGAATCAATCAAAGCAACCTTTGACCTGAATATTTTTATAGTTCCACTAATGGCAATTGTTTTCGGACTAATTGCAATGTTTATAATTGGAATTGTTTCACTGCCATTTATTGCAATAGGCGCAGGGTTTTTTGCAGCAACCAATATTGCACCATTGATTGCGGTTGCAATAATTGGCGCGATTGTAGTAATTGCATTGATTGTTGTTGCAGCAGCTATAGTTAGTGGTTTTTATTACAAAAGCATTGACCAATACCTTAAAGAAAAAAAGGTTTCAATTGAAGAAAATATAAAGTTTGCTTTTGGAAAATGGCAAAAACTTGTTGGGGTTTCCATACTTGAAATGCTTGTAAGCGGTGCCATAATGTTTTTGGTAATAGTTCCGGCAATGTCATTCATAATTAGAACTGGTATAATACCCTCAGATATTGTTTCAACAGCACTTGTATCAGCTTCCGAAACAGCATTAATTACTGCGTTAATACCTGCATTTATTGTACTTGCACTGGCTTTTGTAATTCTAATGGCAGTAATGCTTTTCATAAACCCGTTGCTTTTCTTATGGTTTCCAACAGCAGTATTTGAAAAAACGCCTGCATTAGAATGCGTTAGAAAAGGATATGATACCGGAAAGTCAAAATATTTAAGGAATTTTGGAGCCATACTTTTAATGGGAATTGTCAGCACCATTGTAGTAGGAGTGCAAATGGTTGGCCCAACAGTAATAATAGGAATTGTTTTGTCAATCTGGATTGAACTTGCCACAGTTGTAATGATTGTCAAAATTTACAGAGAAAACGCATAAGCCGAAAATCATTATTGTTTTAAATAACATAAGAACCTATTTCTTTAATTATGGCAAAAGTTGACTGGAAGAAGGCAGATGACAGAAAACGTTTTTGGCACAGCACAAGCCATGTCTTAGCCGAAGCAGTAAAAGAGCTTTATCCAAAAACAAAACTTGCAATAGGACCGGCAATTGAAAAAGGATTTTATTACGATTTTGACACCAAACCATTCAAACCAGAGGACTTGAAAAAAATAGAAAAAAAAATGCTTGAAATAATTAAGGCAAATGAAAAGTTTGTAAAAAAGGATATTGAAAAGGCTAAAGCATTAAAGCAGTTTAAAGAGGAACCATACAAAATTGAACTCATAAAAGAATTACCAGGAAAAAAAGTTTCAACCTACACAAACGGAAAATTTACTGATTTATGCAAAGGACCGCATATTGAAAGCACTGGAAAAATTGGAGCAGTAAAACTTTTGAGAGTCTCAGGTGCTTATTGGCGAGGAAACGAAAAAAATAAAATGCTTCAAAGAATTTACGGTATAAGTTTTCCTGATAAAAAAATGCTAAGGCAATGGCTTTTTGCAAAAGAAGAAGCTGAAAAAAGAAACCACTTAAAATTAGGAAAAAGGCTTGACTTGTTCAGCATGCAACCAGAAGCACCAGGATGTGTTTTCATTCACCCAAACGGAATGGTTGTATGGAACGAGCTTGTAAAATTTTGGAAAGACGAACACAGAAAAGCAGGATATATTGAAATAAATACTCCGATTATTTTGAAAAAAACATTATGGGAACAATCAGGTCACTGGGATCACTACAAAGAAAACATGTACTTTACAACCATTGACGGAGAAGACTTTGCAGTAAAACCGATGAATTGCCCTGGAGGCATTTTAATTTACAAAACAAAAAGAAGAAGCTACAGGGAATTGCCTTTAAGAGTTGGAGAGCTTGGAACAGTACACAGGCATGAACTAAGCGGTGTGCTAAACGGCTTATTCAGAGTAAGAAAATTTACACAGGATGATGCACACATTTACTGCACTGAAGAACAAATAGAACAGGAAATAATAAACATCATTGATTTGGTTGACAAGTTTTACAAAGTGTTTGGATTCAGTTACCAAATTGAATTAAGCACAAGACCTGCTGACGCAATGGGAAACAAAAAAAGGTGGGACATGGCAGAAGATGCATTACAAAAGGCATTGAAGAAAAAGAAAATAAATTTTAAAATAAATGAAGGAGATGGTGCATTTTACGGTCCAAAAATTGATTTTCATATTAAAGACTCTTTGGGAAGAACATGGCAGTGTGCAACAATCCAACTTGACTTCAGCATGCCTGAAAAGTTTGACCTAAGCTATGTTGGAAAAGACGACAAACAGCACAGGCCAGTAATGCTTCACAGAGTTATTTATGGTTCTCTTGAAAGATTTTTTGGAATCTTGATTGAACACTATGGAGGAGCATTCCCTCTTTGGCTTGCTCCAACACAAGTTGCATTGCTTCCGATTGCAGACAGGCATGTAAAATATGCTGAAAAAGTGAAAAAAGAACTTGAAGAAGCAGACTTGCGTGTTGACCTTGATAAAAGACAAGAAAGTGTTTCGGCAAAAGTAAGGAACGCGCAATTACAAAAAATTCCATACATTCTTGTAGCAGGAGACCGAGAAGAAAAGGAAGGGACTGTTACTGTAAGGCTTAGAAATGGCAAAGTTGTTGGAGCAGAAAAAACAGACGAATTTTTGAAAAAACTGCTTAAGGAAATAAAGGAAAAGAAATAGCAACTGCAAAACAGGACTTATATTAAAGTTTATATAATAGAATGTCTTTTTCTTAATGATATGGCAGAAGATGACTATTTGGAAGACCTTATAAAAAAAGTAAAGAAAGCCAAACAGGAAGAAATGAAAGCAGTAAAAGCTCCAAAAAAGGCAGAATATGGAGCAAGTGTTCCAAAAGAAATTGAAGACTTAAAAAAAAGAAAAGTTCCTAAAGAAATGCCTGTACCAAAAGCAAAATCTGCTGAAATTGCCAAAGCAAAATCTGCTACAGAAACTGAAACAAAATCTGTTCAAGGAAAAATTCCAGAACTTTCACCTGAAGAAGAAATTGTTAAAGAAGACGATGAAAAGAAAAAAAGCACTGTTGAAAAAGAGCTTGAAACAGCGCATGAAAAAAAGCTTATTGAAAAATATGCAGATGTAAAAATTTACAGCGTTCCTGGAAAGCCATTGCCATTTTATGTTGTGCCTGTTGCGAGACCAACCAAACAAGAGAAAGCAGTAATCAACACAATAAAAGAAGCAGCAACAAGGCTGATTGCAATCACTCCATACAAAGTAAGAGATATTGAACAAAGAAGAAACATTTACAGGCAACGCATTCTTGAAATTTTAAGAAACAGCCCAGAGTTACACATTCCTGAAAGAAGATTTGAATTTTATGCAGAATCTGTTATAAGAGAAATGGTTGGCTATGGAATTATAGACCCACTAGTAATAGACGACAACCTTGAAGAAATTATGGTTATTGGCGCAAAAAAACCAGTTTATCTTTTTCACAGAAAATATGAAATGATGTCAAGCAATATTGAATTTTATTCAAATAAAGAAATAATTGATTTGATTAACAGAATTGCAAGACATGTTGGAAGACGTGTTGACATAAGCTCGCCATTGCTTGATGCAAGAATGCCTGATGGAAGCAGGGTAAATGCAACAATTCCACCTGCATCAGTTGAAGGTGCAACACTAACAATCAGAAAATTCAGAAAAGATCCTTACACTATGGTTGACCTGATAAAAAATGGAACGGTTTCAACAGAAGCAGCTGCATTCTTCTGGCTGTGCGTTGACGGTTTAGGAGCAAAACCGGCAAATATGCTTATATCAGGAGGAACAGGTTCAGGAAAAACAACAACCTTGAACTGTCTTGCATCATTTATTCCAGACACAGAAAGAATTGTCAGTATTGAAGACACTGCAGAACTTGCCATGCCATTAAAACATTGGATAAGACTGGAAGCAAGACCTCCAGGCCTTGAAGGAAAAGGGGAAATAACATTAGATGTTTTAACAAAAAACAGTCTAAGAATGAGACCTGACAGAATAATTGTAGGAGAAGTAAGGCACGATGAAGCATTTACATTATTCACAGCACTCAATACCGGACATGACGGCTGTATGGGAACAATCCACGCAAACAGCCCGCAAGAAACAATCATTAGAATAACTTCTCCACCTATGAACGTTCCTGAAGTTATGCTTTCAGGTCTTGATATTATAATTATAGAACACAAAATTCACGACAGAAGAAAAGGAACAATAAGAAGAATTACGGAAATTGCAGAAGTAAGCGGTGTTCTCTTAATGCATGCGCAAACTCAGACAATTTTTATGAGAGACCCGGTAAAAGACATATTAGAAAGAACAAACATACCAATAAAGTTTTTGAAAATACTACAGAACTTTACAGGATTAAGCAACAAAGCAATTAATGATGAGTGGAAACAACGGCAGATTTTCCTGGAAAAATTATGCAAAGAAGGAGTAAAAGGAATGGCTGACTTTAAAGAAAAAACACGAAAGTTTTCTTGCAGAGGGAATTAAATGTCACAACTTGATGAATTGAAAAATAACATTTCACAAAAAAAAGGAAAAACAAAAAAACTAGCAGCGGATCCCGATGAGCCTGTAGAAGTGAATATGGATCAGGTTGAAAAAATCGTAAAAAGAATGCGGGCCAAATACAGAGCTGAAGGAGTAGAGTTTGAAGAGGTCGGAGGAAATCTCAAAGAACTAAGGGGTCTTATAGCAGACGGCATGGGCGGAAAAGTAGAAATTCAGACTATTGAAGAGCTCAGAGAAGTCAAAAGCAAAATGGTAAAATTTCTTGCAAGCATTTATCTAAAACTTGGAGGAATTCTAAAACCAATCGCAAAAGCAGTAATAAGATTTCCCGAATTTGAAATGCTTTCATTTTATCTTTACAGTGCAAACATGCATTACAGCAGTAAGCAATATGTTGCATTAACTGTAGCAGCTTCTGCAATTGCATTTATCATTGCATTACTTGTTTCAGCAGCCATACTTACAGTTCTTGAAGTTCAAATGGTAATAAGAGTACTGGCAGTTGCTATTATCTCAATAATGACATTTGTTATAACAGCAGTAATAATACTCATGGCGCCAAAACAAAGAGCAGTAACAAGAGGAAATGCAGTAAGCTTAGAACTTCCTTTTGCACTAAGACACATGTCAACAGAAATAAGAGCAGGAATAGGCCTTTACAGAACAATACAGGCAATTGCTGTATCAAACTATGGAGAATTAAGTGAAGAGTTTGCAAGAGATAATAAGAGCATTAAAAACAGGCGGGAACCTAAGTGAAAGCATGAACGACATAGCAGAAGACGTTTCATTTAACCTAAGACTTGCCGTAAGCGAATTTGGTCAAAGAATGAATTTTTTTGGGGTAATATTTATATTTGGAGCAATTGTAATGCCTGTAATGGTAGCAATACTTGGAAGCATCAGAAACAGCCCGATAAAAGCAAGCATGCCAAGTTTTGAAATGCTGCCACTTGGCATTCCAATAATGGCGGCATTCTTTGTGGTAATAATGCCATTTGTTTTAGTAGTATTTTTATTTTACATAAAAAACGCACAACCAAGGGTGTAAAGATGAACGAGAAAAAAGCCAAAGGATTTGCATTTTTCCAAAATTACAAAAAAATGTTAAAGGACGTGAAATTCAAAATCCCCGGAAGTGTATGGGTATTTACTTCAACAGTAGCAGCAATAGGGGCAGCAATAACAATCTTTGCAGTAATTGCATTGTTTGAATTACCTATTTCACCACTTGTAGCATTTGTTATATTCCTTGTTGTATTAGACACCATACTTGGATATCCTTACATGCTTGCAATGAAAAGAATAAATGCAATAGAAGAAGCATTGCCTGATGCATTAAAACAATTGGCTGACACACTAAAAGCCGGCGGAACATACGAATATGGTTTGAGAGAAATTGCAACAGCGGAATACGGACCACTAAGTATTGAAATGGAAAATGTTTTGAGAAAAATGGAAGAAGGAGAAAACATGGAAGACAGTCTTTCAAGCTTTACCGAAAACATTGACTCAACACTTGTAAGGCGAACAGTTGCAATAATAAACGATGCAATAAAAGCAGGAGCAGGATTAGCAGACGTACTTGACGAAATAGCCGACGATGTAAGAGCACTTCACAGAATAGGACGGGAAAGAATTTCAGGAACAATGCTGCAGGTAATTTTTATTGTTGTAGCAGGTGCAGTGGTTGCACCAATCATAATGGGAATGGTTACAACAGTTATAGAATTACTAATTACAGTTTCGGCAGGAATTGTAAAAACAAAATTTGAAATAGTACAGGCAATAGAAACAAAAGACATGATAGTAATACTAATGCAAATTTATCTCGTAATAGAAGTTATTGCAGCAGGAGCAATGATTGCACTTACAAGAGAAGGAAAAATAAACAAAAGTCTTATATACATCCCAGTCCTTTTGTTAATAGCATTTGTCTGCTATTACCTCGCAGTATTTGCTTCAGGACTTATGATTGGAGGAGTAGCATAACAAGGTGATAGGGATGAGTTTTTTAAAAGAAGAACGAGCACAAGGAAGCATTGAAATGCTTGTATTAATTGCAGGCGCAATAGTGCTAGTAAGTATTGTTGGGGTATTACTCAAAAATGCCGCAGCACAAGCTGCAAATCAAGCAAATATACAGGCAGGAACAGCAACAACCCCTTAAAAGAAAAGTTTATAAATTACAAAAACGAAATAAAATACAATTAAAACAAAAACTCAAGGAGGTAAAATGAAATGAATATAAAAGGCCAAGGTGCATTGGAGTACTTGCTTCTAATCGGAGGCGCAGTACTAGTAGCAGCAATAGTAATAGCACTTGTAACAGGAATACCAGGTTCAACACCTGACCCAGGGGCAAACGTACGATGCGCAAACCACAGTCAGTTCGCAGTATGTAATGCGGATGTAGGATTTGTTAGCGGTGCTGGCACTTGGGACTGTGTTGCAAAACAGATAGATGGTTTAACTGATGCAACAGCCCAAGCCGATATGGGAAGTTGTGTTGCAGTTAGTGCATAACAGTAATAAAGTGATTTTCCATGGACAACAAAGCGCAGGTTTCAATAGAGTATTTGTTACTGGCGTTGTTTGGAATAACGCTTGCAATGATTGCAGCAATGCTTATTGACGGAATCAGTGCAGTTGCACAGACGGCACAGGGAAGAATCCTTGAGTACAGAAGCCAGACAATCGCTTCTTTGTTAAGAAGCTAACAAGGGGTTAAAAAAATGACTCCTTATCTTTTTTTCTTTTTTATTTCAATTGCAGGTCTTGCCTATGGCACCTATACTGATTTTAAAGAAAGAATGATAAGCAATTGGATAACATACGGAATGGTAGTTATTGGAATTGCAGGATATGCAATTGTTTCATTTATTGCAAACGACTGGATGATATTAGGAACAGTAATTGCAGTAACAGCCATAACATTTGCAGCTGCATACGGACTTTACAAAATGGGAGTATGGGCAGGCGGAGATGTAAAACTCTTCGCAGGACTTGCTGCCTTAAACCCAGTAAACCCGGCAATTCTTTCAAGACTTGGAATGATTTCACTACCTGTTTTTGCCCCAATAAGCATTCCAATATTTCCACTGACACTTTTTATCTTCAGCCTTTTTGCAATGCTTCCATATGGTGCAATTCTTGCAGGAACAAAGCTTTTGAAAAACAAAAAAGAAAAGAAAAAATTCAAACAGGATTTCAAAAAAAGATTAATTGAAATAATTGAACTTGCAGCCCTTGCAATAGGATTTGGTTCAATCCTTCCATTCTTTGGAATAACACCCTGGCTTGTACTCCCATTACTTTTTGTTTCAATGTTTATTCCAAAAAAACCAAGAGCAGTAGTGGCAGGAATTGTATTGATTACAGCACTAGGGATTAATACAGTAACTGCAACAGAAGAGTTTGCAATTCTGTTCTGTTTCCTTCTTGGAACATGGTTTTTGCTAAAACTTTATTCTCTTTCAAAAATTTTGATGAGAAAGCCAATAAAAATTGAAGAACTTGAAGAAGGCATGATTTCAGGACAAACCATTGTACAAAATGGAAAAACTGTCGAAATTGTTGAAGAAATGGGAATGAAAAAATTAATTAAGTACTTTGTATCAAATAGATTTGGTAAAGCAATTGAAGCAATGCAGCCAAAGGGAAAAGAAATAATTTCAAGCAGGTCTGCCGCAGGACTTGAAGAAAAACAAATAAGCAAACTCAAAGAGCTTGCAAAAAAAGGAAAAATTCCTGGCAGATTACTTGTAAAAGAAAGCGCTCCCTTTGTCCCCGCAGTCTTGATTGCATACATAGCATTAAACATAATAGGAGATGTGATTTGGCTTTGGATATAGGAAGAAAAGGACAGGTAAGTATTGAATTTATTTTAATTGTAACAATTGCATTATTTTACATAATAACTGTTGTATGGCCAATTGTTAATGAATCAATAACCGCATCAGAAGACGTTCAAGACATTTCAGCCACAAAAATTTCAGCAATGAAAATAGCAAATGCACTAAACGAAGCAGAATCATCAAATGGCAATATGAAAAAAACTATAAGCATTTTATTACCTAACAAGGCAATAATTTCTTGTGACGGAAGTAATACAATTGTATTAACCGCATATGTTGATGCAAGCGGTGGAAACCCTGACGAAATAAATTGTGTTTCAGGCGAAGATACAGGCGCACCCGACTTTACACTCCTCAATTACGAATGTGAGTCCAGCATAGACCTTATTACAGGAGCAGGGGTACCATTCAACATCACAGGCCCAATATTCAAAGATTTTGTGGTTGAAAAAAATGACATCGGAATTTCCGTGAGCTGAAGCCAATGAAAAAAGAAAAAGGACAGGTGAGCATTGAAACATTACTTCTCGCAGGCATTATCATAATGATGTCTATAAGCATCTTTGGGTACTATACAAGAATAATGGATTCTACAACAGCCATTGAAGTTGTGAGAGTTGAAACACTTAAGCAACTTGATGCAGTGGAAAAACAATATTATATAACAGAAATTGCAAACAAGCTAACAAATGAATGTGAAACAGGAAATGTGGTGAGTAATGCCTGCTTTTGTATAATGCTTAACCCAGGAGACAATGTTCTTGTCCCAAGCGAAATAAGCGATGTTGTAGAAGAATTAACAAATTACCCTGTTGGAAGTGTTGTTATTACCCAAAATAACAAAGACAACTGCACCTAACTTTCGTTAAAAAACGAAAAAAGAAAACTTTTTTTAAGCACAGGCAAAGCCAAGCCTGAAATATGGAACAGGAAAAAATTGCACTAATTGCATTGCTTGCGTCAGTTACAGGAATTTTGCTTCTTTTTGCAATGGCTCAATCTATTGAACCAAAGGAAATGAAAATTCAGGAAATTACTATTGAAGAAGAGGGCTTGCAGGTAAAAATAAATGCAAGAGTTGAAGAATTCAGCCAAAGGCAGGGCATTGCATTTATGCAATTGTATGATGGAACAGGAAAAATAAAAGCAATTGCATTTGAAGCAAAAAAATTTCCAGAACTTAGAAAAGGAATGCTTGCAGGCTTTGAGGGAAAAATTCAAATTTACAAAGGAGAACTTGAGCTTGTAGTAGAAAAGGTGAATGAATGGAAATAAGCCTTCTTCTTGCAGCCTTTGGAGGATGCTTTTTTGGGATTTTAACAGGACTTGTTCCAGGACTGCATGTCAACACAATTTCACTAATTGCACTAACAATTCCTTTAGACAGCCAGTTCTTTATTGTGTTCATTGCCTGCATGAGTGTGGTCCACACTTTTGCAGGAATTGCTGCACTTGCAATTTCACCATTTTTTGTTGCAATGATAGGCAATGGATATGGAATTGTTGCAACAGCAATTCCTTTTGCACTAATTGCAATCCTTGCTTCAATGATTTTAACAGAAAAAAGACAAAAAATAATATGGGTGATTGCAATTGTTGCAGCAAGCGGATTGCTTGGATTGCTTGCATTAAACAGCAGCATTGCATTAAAAGAGCCCTTGTTTTGTCTGGCAACAGGTTTTTTCGGAGCAAGCACTTTAATCAATAGCATAATCAAAAAACCGGCAATGGTAAAACAAATTGAAGAAAAAATTTGCATCAAAAAAAGCAATGCAGTAAAAGGAACACTTCTTGCGATTGCAGGAGGAGGACTTGTTTCAATACTCCCAGGAATTGGCGCAAGTCAGGCAGCATTTATTACAAGAAAAGCAGTTGGAAAAATGAAACAGGAAGAATACCTTATTCTTTTAGGCGGAGTAAACACGGCAACAATGATTTTTTCATTCTTTGTACTGTTTGCAG
>JAFCCG010000062.1 GCA_017610335.1 Chloroflexota bacterium
AAAAAAAAAAAAGCGAGAACTTGTCCCTAATTACAATTAATTAGTTAACTAAAAGGTTTTAAAAGGCGACGGCAGCGCGCTCCAGGCAGAAAAAAGGACAATTGTCGAAAAAGGCTGAAGCTTTAAAAGCCTAAACAGCCATTGCCACCGGTAAAAGACCCAAAAGGGAACGGCTTACTTGTAAGAAAGTCTTATAAATAAGTTATGCTGCAATTGGTGTAGTGGTAATATGCAGAGAAGCGTTGAAACAACCAGGATGTCTACAAGGGGCCAGGTCATAATACCCAAGAACGCAAGAGAATTCACTGAAAGCGGCCAGGACACGATTTTCACTGTTTTTCCGCTTGACAGAAGCACTATTGTGCTGAAGAAGCTGGACAAGCAAAAGGCTGTTGAAGAATTCAGGGCCCTGAGAGCAAAGGCAAAAAACAAGCTTTCCGAGGCTGCTGTCAATGAAATCGTCCACAAAGCAAGGTAAGCCAATTGTTGTGCTTGACTCAAACATTGCTGTTTCCGCATTAATTGCGAAGAAAGGCGCGCCGCGGGCAAAAAGCTTAAAAATAGTTGTTATATTAATTGATATAACAATAAAATGGTGTTTTTATGGTAACAAAAACAATGCAGCTTATTCGTTATCCAAGGCTTGATACTGTTTTAATGGTTGAAAAATTTATTAAAGCACACTCTGGAGAGTTCAAAAAGAGAAAACTTTGGGAAAGCCTGCCCAAAAAGATGATGTACCAGACCTTTTGCACAACCTTTGATTACCTGCTTGAATCAAGTAAAATCGCTGTTGACAAAGAGGGCAGGATTGGCTGGATTTACAATCAAAAACTCTTTAGGAAATACATTAACAGAAAGGACTTGGGCAGATGAAAAAAGAGTCAATTATAAGGTACGCCGAGCCAAAGCTAAAGAAAGCTTTGAAAGATTTGAAAAAATCAACTACCGAAGACCAAAACTTTACAAGTTCATTAATAGGGCATTAGATGATTTGGAAGAAAATGCATTCTGCGGAATACAAATCCCAAAAAAAGCTAATGCCAAAAGAATACGCCAGAAAGTACGGAATTGGCAATTGCTGGAAATACAATCTCCCAAACGCTTGGCGTTTAATTTATTCAGTTGTTGACACAGGAGAGATAAAAGTAATAAGCCTGATTCTTGAATGGCGCAAGCACAAAAAATACGACAGGAAATTTGGATACAAAAGAAGCTGGCCCTTTTGCAACCATGTTTACCGCATACTTCAAGGCACCTCTTTTTGCAACAGGGCAACATTTTTTGCCGAAACTCAAAGAATTCAACAGAATAAAAATAATAAAAGCAAGGCAATTTCTTGAAGAAACAAAATAAAAAAACTGCTTTCCGCCCCCTATCTCCAGCTTCAACACAACATTTTTTGCCAAGGCAATTGCCGAAACAATCCCATGTTTTAAAAGCCAGGGGCAACGACAATGCTATTGCCAAGGAGTTGGTTAGATGAAAGGATTGGGAACATGTTTTGACAAAAAGCTTTCCAAAAACTTCAACTTTGAGTTAGAGTTTGACAAACAAAAACTGCTAAATTTCTTGAAAAAAGCAAACATGGACCTGGATTTGGTGCCAGAGCAAGCATTGCTTGAATTGGGCTGCGGCAAACTGGTTAACGGCGAATTTGTGATTAATAACTCCGGCCTGCTATTCTTTGCAAAAGACCCCCAGCGAATGCTTCCATGGGTTTTTGTTAGATGCAGCCGCTTGAAGGGAACAAACTTTGTTGACAAGCAAAAGATTGCGGGAGGCTTGTGGAGCATGGTTGATAGAGCAATGGCTTTTGTCAAGAGGAATACCCGCGTTGCCGCAAAATTTGACGGCTTTAAGAGAATTGACATTGAAGAATACCCTTACACCGCAATCAGGGAAGCGATTGTCAACGCAGTCTGCCACAGGGATTACTGCATTGAAAACAATGCATTTGTAAACGTTTTTGATGACAGGATTGAGGTTATTAGCCCTGGCCCGATTCCAGACAATTTGACAGTAGAGCAGATTAGGGGCAAGAGCATTCCAAGCTTGCAAATACTCAACAGAGTAAAATGCCCATTACCCGACTGGGAAGGAACAGAAAAATGTTCCTTGCCTAACTGCTTTGGCAAATCACCCCTTTGCCAAAATTGAAAAACCCCTCAACTTTCTTGCATCCATATAATACACATCTTTATTGTAATACTTTTTTATATTACTATTATATTACAAAAGGATTATAAACATTTGTATTATAATACTATTTTATATTAGAATAGTTATTATTATTATAAGTGTATTACTATGGATGATTTTGTATCTATTTGGGAAATTTATGGACTAAAAACAGACCCTTTTTGTACAAGCCCTATTCTTGTAAAAGGGGGCTTAATTTCACCTAAAAGTTTTATGGGTAGAGAAGAAGAAATGAAAAGGTTGGAGAAAATTTTTAGGTCTTCTGGAGGTTCACGAGCAATAGTGTGCGGAGGACAGGGGGTTGGAAAAACAACGCTTGTGAATGTAGCACGCTTAAGGGCTTTAGAAAAAAGATTTTTCACACCGTATCAAGAAGTAAAAGCGGATGCAGATTGGGGAATAAACGATTTTATAATTAATACAATTTCTGCGGTTTATTCAAGTTTAATTAGCATAAAAGAACCATCTAAAGAAATTGTAGATACTATAAACAAAATAAAACCTGTCTTTGACCTATATGAAAGTGAAGATAAATCCTATTCATTATCCACTCCAATTTTAGGCGGTGGTTACGGCAAAACTAGGACAGTAAATAAACCAGAAATCAATACAAATTTCCTAACAAATCTTTTTCAAGAAATTGTAACTTCTTTGACGAAAGCAGGATTTAGAGAAGTTATAATTCATTACAACAATCTTGACAACTTTGATGAAGAGGAAAAAAAACTAAAGGGATTATTCAACAGAATTAGAGATTTTATCCAAACCCCTTATGTTCATTTTGTCTTCGTTGGAAGCACAACTACAAGCTCAATAATAACTTCTGTTGCAAGAGTTTCAAACATTATTAATGACACACCAATAAAACTTGAACCGCTTTCTTTAGCAGAGATAAAAAAAATAATTCACACTAGAGTGGAGTTAAGTGCAATAGAAGATATGAACTATTATGACCCCGTAGCTGATAAAGCAATAGAAACGCTCTATGGATTACATAATGGAAATATAAGGGCTGTGCTTAATAGTCTTTCAACAGCAGTCAGAGAAGTTACTGAAGAAAAGCCTGTTTTACTAACCGATAAATTATTGAAATCTGTTCTTTATGAAATAGCTAAAAAAAGATTTGCAGATAAAATAACAAAAACAATGCAAGAGGTTTTAATGGAAATGCTTAGACAGAAAGAAAGCACTAACAAAACCCTTGCAGAAAAATTAGGAAAGAGGACACAAAATATTTCAAAATATTTTGGAATTATGAAAGAAAACCAGTGTATTTATTTGCTTAGAAGTGATGGAAGAGAGAAACATTATTCTGTTGCAGAATGGATTAAATGGCTACTACTCAATCCAGAGGAGGAATAAAGAATGTTTGCTAAGAGCGATGAAGAACTAAAGAGAATGGAATTAAGAGCAACTTTTGTAGGTTCTCAAGAGAGATTAAACGAAATAAAAAAGAGTTTAGAGAGTGATTTTAAGCAACAAAATGAACATAAAATTGGAATAAGAATTGAATATGACTTCGAAAACAAAGAAGGAAAAATCTTTGAGCCTATAAAGAAAAAACCGAGTGAAGAAGAATGAATACCCCCTTGTATTCGACAGAGTTTTTACCCCTCGCCGATACAACAAAGCCAATCCTTGAGCTGTTTGAAAGGCTTGGCCCGGATTACGTGGAGAGAACAGGCACAGGCTTCAACAGAATGGATGCGCTGATGGAAGAGCATGGCCTGAAAAAGCCAGAATACGAGGCAAACCAGGCCTTTGTTGAA
>JAFCCG010000024.1 GCA_017610335.1 Chloroflexota bacterium
CTCAAAGAACTTATAAATTGCCCAAAGCATTGTGCCATTTTGGTCTGGTTGAAAACTCAACCAAAATTTTGTTCCATTTGTTGAATAGTTTTGGTAAAGAAGATTGGTCTCCTTAAAACCTTCAGGTCTTTCTAGTAACCAATCGAAAAATGGCTTTTGTATGGTGTTAATGCCTGCTTCTTGTGCAGCTACGCAGATATAGCCTGCATCTCTAGGCCAAACATATCTATAATTATAAGCATCTTTTGGGTAATAAGACCTATCAGAGTTAGCAGCAATAATTGCACCATTTTCAAGTGAGCAGTCCAAAATAACTTTTTTACTCGTTTCCCAAAGTGATTTTATTCTTTCTTTTGAAACCATATGTTCTAACAGAGCGAATGCCTTAATAAAAGTTGCTATTTTAAGGGCTTTGCGGACATGTACTCCTCCGCTGGAACATCCTATTACTAGGATCCTAGAATCCATTTATACAACTTTGAATACTTTTGAGCCATACTTATTACAGAGAAATTATCCTGAACGTGTTTTCGACATACACAAGGATCGATACTATTAATATGTTTTACTGCTTCAATCATACCACTCGTAGAGTCTACGACAAATCCTGTTTTCCCGTCTATCACAATCTCTGGGACAGAGCCTTTTCTGAATGCCAAAATCGGTGTACCACACGCCATTGACTCAATCATTACAAGTCCAAATGGTTCACCCCATTGAATGGGGAATAAAGTAGCCCGGGCATGCAGATACCATAATTTATTTTGCTCTCTACTGATTTCTCCGATGTAAATAATCTGTTTGTCGCAGTCCAATAACGGTTTCATCACCTTCTCGTAATAATCATTATCAGCAGGGTATTTGCCTACGTCAACACATAGGTCAATAGACTTCTTTAATTTTTCAAAAAACTTTCTATCTTTCGCTTTGTTCTGAACATTACCGGATATGATAAGTTTAGAACCTGTTTTTCTTGCAACTTCTATGGCGATATCCTGCCCTTTGACTTTAGTTATTCTGCTGATAGTAAATAGATAGCTTTCTTTGTCCATCTCACTTTTAAACGGGTAGTTTTCCACATCAATTCCATGATGGATAACGTTCATGGTATTTGCTAAGCCATAATGCTGTCTTTTTTGATATTTGCTTATCGGGACAAAATACACCTCAGAAGAAGATGTCAATGATTTAGACCACTGCTTGAAAGATCCCTTGTCTTGGGCGGGGACATGTAGGGTCATCACGATTGGAACCGGGCTTTTGAATATCCCCTTATAAATACACTCTACCATTGCTGCATCATGTAAGTGGATTATGTTGATGTTACCCTTACATGCCCTTTCCAATGCCTTAAAAAGGTGCAGACGCATGCTTTTACGCTTCTCTGGAGTCTCCTCGCTCCAGTACTCACTAAAGCTTCGCTTGACAGTCACGAATTGTTCGCCGGTAACTTTGGAATCACCTGAACAGGCAACAATCGAATGGTGACCTAAATCATGAAGTCCTTTATCAATATTATAAATGACCGTTTCTATAGGGCCATAGCCAAGATCTGAACCGACCGGTCGATTAAGGGTTGCCACCTGCAAAACGTTTATCATTTTATCTTGTTTCATACCTTTATCTTTTCCCATTTTAGTTGACATCCTTTTCATTCTTTTTCACATCCATATTTATGAAACTCTTTAGGATGTAAAGAAAAAGACGGGCTAAATGCTTTACCCCATAAAATATGTTTATTTCTCTTTCTTCCTCTCTTCCTTAGTTGTTATGTGACAGCGTATATGACTCCGTTTTTTCGCTTGTCATTATATATATAATTTGATGAAAGATATTTTAAGCTTGAGTGTGGCATGCCGTTGTACTGTTTTTGGAACTTTTTGAGTAACTGGTTTGAGTGTTCGATGTTTTGGACTTCAAACTTGTTTAGGAAGTGTTTGATTTTTTTTGACTGCTGCTTCTGCTTTTCTGTTGCATTTTGGGTTGTAGGGCCTGCGGAGGTTTTCCCCACTTAAAACTATTTATTCATAGTGGGAACATATCCGATGTCACGCAACACCTCATCGCTTTCGCTTCAGCAGGTGTTAATCTCATAATTGCCTACAGAGATGTATAGAGATTATATACTTTAAGGTTATTGTTAGAGGCTTTTGTATTCTCACTGTTTCAGTGCTTTATAGGCATACAGGGCAAGCCCTAAAATAAACAAGATTACGCAGAGGCTGTATATTTCAAATCCGGCAAACATTGAGCCGTTATAAAATGGGTTAATATTTAATGGGAAGAATGGTTTAATGTCGGTATAAAGTATGGAATCAAGTAGGATATGCAAGTAAATTCCTGAGAATGATGCAAGCCAAATGCTTCTTTTGGAATATTTTTGTTCCAGTTTAAAAACGGACATTATTTTCTGAACTGGTTTATCCATTCTAATCATTGCAAGGGAAAGAATGATTGCGATTATAGAGCCACCTAAAAAGGAATGAAAAAAGCCATGCAAAGGTAAATTTAAACCTAAGAATAAAATCAAGAAAGGCTCGACATCAACAATAATGTTGGCAATCAAAAAAGTAGGCAGGTTAATTAGCCTAAAAAACAATAATCCAAAAAACAAGCCTGGTCCGAGATGAAATGGTGTTAAAGGCATGTTTATCTTCCTAATCAATGAAATAACTAGTTCTTCCAACCGCCAAATCAATATAACAGTCGTCTCTTTCATTCAATTCAACGATTTTGCTGCATAAAATATCATCGCCCGTGGCCAGGGCGGTTCTGTGGTAACAAACATCTTTACTGCTTTGCTGGGATACCTTATCACAAAGCTCTGGATTAGGGGCTCTAACATTCTGCAAACAGCCGCTAAACAGAACCAACAAAATAACAAATGAAAACAAAATAATTTTTTTAATTGTCATAAACATATTTATTCTTTTTAAATAATAAGTAAATTTTGGTTCGATTAACGAAAGGATAGTACAACGATTGAATTAATTCCAAAATTTTGCCGTTCTTTGAAAATCAATCGGGCCCGGTGTTGAGTCAAATCATCATCCTGTGCTAGAAGCTGTTAACCTCATCATTGCCTATGAAAACGAATGGTAATAAATGATTAAAATGGCTTTTATTTCGTCTTTTTTCAAAATTCCTTGAAAGGTTTTTTCCTAACAAAAGCAAAGACTTTTTAATAAAAAACCCGTTCTTTGTTTACTAGGAGGTGAAAATTAAAATGGTTGAAAAAAATATCATTTTGCCTGTTTCGATTGTTGCAGCTGCCTTGATTATTGTGGTTGGATTTGGATTCTTTATCCTAAACCAGCCTGCAAAACAGGAACCAATAGTTGTTCAGTTACCTGGCTATTTTGAAAAGACAACCAGTATACAAAACGAGGGCTCTTTGTCTAATCTGGATGAGGGCGTGGTAAGTTTTGCTGCAGCCGATTCAGATGAAAGGCTAAGGCTGATTTCTGTTTCAGGAACAGTAACAAAGACAGCAAATCCTGAATTGGCTTACATTACTTTAAGCATTGAAACACTTGACAAGAGTGCAAGTAAAAGCCAGAGTGACAACGCTGTTCAGGCAAATCAGGTAATGGCCGCTTTGGAAAATACTGGAATTGCCTCAGACGATATTGAGACAAGCTCTTACAATGTGCGCGAGGAATTTGAATGGAATGAAAACCTACGCAAGTCAGTTTCGGTTGGCTACAAAACCACAAACACAATCAGGACAACAGTGCGTGACCTTGACAATGTTGGAAATGTTATAGACGCTGCTGTGAATGCCGGTGCAAATAATATTAGTAACGTAAGTTTTGCCCTTACAAAGGAAACACAATCAGAACTCAAAACAGTGGCTTTAAAGGATGCTTCTGAAAATGCGCGAATAAAAGCGCAAAGCATTGCTTCAGGATTGGGCATTGGTGTTGGCCAGGTTTACAGTGCCAGTGAAAGCTCAAGCTATGCCACTCCTTCATATGCAAAAAACTATGCAATGGAAGATTCTGCTATAGGTGCTTCTGCTCCAACTCCGATAACGCCAGGCGACATAGAGTTTAGTGCAACAGTAAGCGTTCAGTTTGAAATACAATAGGTAACAGAAATTCTGTGAATTTTACAGGCGTTTAATACGCCTGTTCTTTTTTATTTTTTTAGGTTCTTGTTTATATATACATGAATTTATCCTCTAATGCAATTAAGCTGATGCTTTTTGTTTTTATTTTATTGTCGTTGCTATTATCGGGCTGTCTTGAATCGGTGCAAATGCTGGAAGAAAACAATAATGGTGGCTTGAATGATTTAGAAGAATTTGAAAACAATTCTTTTCCTGTTCAGGACTCTTTTTCCGGCGAAAAAACTGACTTAAATGGTGTTGAAATAAGTCTTTCAATTTTAACCGATAGGAATGAATATGGCTCTAATGAGGAAGCAGTAATTACTGTTGTTGCAAATTCTTCTAAAAACATTGAGGGCGCTGTAGTTAAGGTTTGGGGCATTGCTCCTTATGGAAGTAACTATATTGAAGTCCAAAAAATCTTTGATTTAATTGAAGGAGAGAATAGGGCAAAATTTGTTGCGGAAACGCCTTATTGCACTTCTGGTTGTGGAGGTGTTTACCCAGGGCCTTATGATTTATATGCTTCAATCGAATACAATGGAGAAGAGCTGACTGGTGGTATAATCACTATAATGCTTACAAAGAATTAATCTAATTTGTTTTTTATTTTTTGTTCAAAACAACTTCTGTGTGCGGGTAGGCAAAGGCAACGCTTTTTTCTTTTGAAATCCTTTCAAACACTTCGTTTGTTATCTCTGTTGAAATTTCGGTCATCCTTTTTGCCGGCACAAAAAACCTTATGGAAATATTTATGCCACTTGGCTGAAAGCTTGTTCTTGCATAGGGCTCTTTCTTCATGCTTTCGGCAAACTGCTTTATGTGCTTTTTTGCAGCCTGAATCCCGATATTCATTGCCTTGCCCAAATCGCTTTCATATGTTGCCGTAAAAAATACCTGTGAAAGCACAAACTCGTCCTGCTGTGTGTAATTCACAATGTTTTGCTCAAATAGCAGGCTGTTGGGAACCATAATGTTCCTTCCGGAATTTTCCTCTGTTTGGACAATCCCGCCGATTTCTTTCAGGGTAATGTGCGTCAAAGAAATGTCTCTGACATCCCCTTTTACGCTTCCAATTATTACCCTGTCACCTATTTCAAACGGTCTTCTTGTAACAACCATAATCCATGCCGCTATTCCTGTGATTGGCTTCTGCAATGCAAAACCGATTGCTGCAGAAAACAGCCCAAGTGTCAGCCCCAAGCCAGTCAAGTCACCGCTGAATGAAAAGATTGCAATTAAAACAAGCAAAAAAACAAAAACATATTTTATTGTTGTTGAAAAAATTTCAACATTTGAAACCTGTTTTTTTGTTTTGGCAAGTTTCAAAAGGCTTTTTTTTACAATGCCAAGCAAAAAGCTGAATACAATATAGGCAATTGCAATTATTGCAATTGTTGTAATAATGGGCCAAATAGTGGTTCCGAATCCACTTGCTAGTTCAAAAAAGCCAAGCATATATAATTTATGCTTCCAAAGTTAAAATACTTTTTGTTTATTCCTTTTGAAATCTTTAACCATTTTGTCAAATCTGTTTTCTTTTATTGCAAGTTTTGCTTCTTTGGCAATTTTTTGAACAAATGAAATATTGTGAATTGACAAAAGTCTAAGGCTATTTTCTTCCTTGGTTTTGGCAAGGTGTCTAATAAATGCCCTTGAATGATTTTGGCATGTAAAACATTCGCATTTTTTGTCTAATGGCTTAAAATCTTTTGCAAACCTTGCATTCAAAATGTTAATGTTTCCCTTTGAAGTCATTGCAGTTCTATGTCTTGCAATTCTTGCAGGAAAACAGCTGTCAAAAATGTCAACACCGTGTGAAATACATTCAAGAATATCTTTTGGGCTTCCAACACCCATTAAGTAACGTGGTTTGTCTTTCTGGAACTGGCTGTTTGAAACTTTTACCATTTTGTTTCTTTCAGAATTTGTTTCTCCAATGCAAAGTCCTCCAATGGCATTTCCGTCAAATTCAATTTTGGCAATTTCTTTTGAGCTTTTTTGCCTGAGCTTTTCATTTAGTCCGCCTTGGCAAATTCCAAACAAAAGCTGTTTTTTATTTTTGTGTGCGTTTTTGCATCGCTCTGCCCATCTTGTTGTTCGTTCAGCACTTTCTTTTATTCTGGTCAAAGTGCTTCCATGTAATGGCACGTCATCAAGGCACATTGCAACATCGCTTTCAAGTAAATTTTGAATTTCAACTGCTTTTTCAGGTGATAAAAATGAAGTGCTTTTGTCAAAAGGATTTTTGAATGTTACGCCTTTTTCATCTGCTTTTATCAAAAACTTTTCGCTCAGGGTTTGAAACCCGCCACTATCAGTAAAAATTCCTTTGTTCCATCCGATAAATTTGTGAATTCCGCCTGCTTTTTTCACTATTTTTGTTCCTGGGCTGATTGATAAAAGATATGCGTTGCAAATAATGCATTTTGTTCCTGCTTCTTCAAGTTCAGAGTTTGAAACAAGTTTTACTGCGCCTTTTGTTGCAACAGGCATAAAAAAAGGAGTTTCTATTTTGCCATGTGCTGTTTTTAAAATTCCTGTTCTTGCATTTTCTTGCTCTGCAACAAGTTTAAACATAAAATACCCCCGAAGAAACCAGATTGTTTACTTTTTTCTGGTTAGAATAAAATCAATTGCTGCTTTGAGCTTTGTTCTGCCTGGCTCGTGACTTAGGAAACCAATCTTTTCTTTAAATACCTTCAAGGCTTTGTTTTTTAATTCTTCTGCCTTTTGTTCTCCGTACTTAATGCTGCCATACTCGTGCATTTTGTCAATAATAAATTTAACTTCGTCACTTGTTTTTTCTTCTCTGTTTTTTTCCAAAATAGCCGTTACTTTTTCCAAATCCTTTCCTTTGGCATTTTTAAGCAGGTGCGCAAGCATCAGGGTCCTTTTTCCTTCAAAAATGTCGTTTCCAACCTGTTTTTTCAGTCCTCCAAAATCTGATGTAAGGTCAAGCAAATCGTCCTTTATCTGAAAGCATTGGCCCAATGGCCCGCCAAACTCAAAAAAAGCGTTGAGTTGCTTTTGTTTTAGGTTGGCAATTATTCCTCCAAGTCTTAGGGGCCCGCATATAGTGTAATAGGTTGTTTTGCCTCCTATAACAAAAAAGATATCTTTGTCTGTGAGGTCAAGCTTGTTTTCTTCCATCCATTTCATTTCAACACTTTGCCCAAGCGTGGTCCTCATAAGCATGCGTTCCATTTCGTCCATTACTGCAAAGGTTTTTTCAGGGCCCAAAACCTTTTCGTTGTCGCGAAGCATTTTCCACATTATTATGTGAAGAGCGTCTCCTGCATTGATGGTTTGTCCCATTGAATAAATCCTGTGCAATGTTGGCTTGCCCCTTCTTTCAAGTGAGCTGTCTTCAAGGTCGTCGTGAATTAAAATCCAGTCCTCGCTTGCCTGCATTGCAGCAGCAGTTAAAGCGGCCTTTTTTTCATCAATTCCCATTGCCTCGCATACAAGCATTATCAGGCTTCCCCTTACATACTTTCCCTGCCTTTTAGGATAATTGGAAATAGTCTTCCAGAAAAATTCATCTTCTGCCCCGTAATCCTGAATCCAGTCCTGGGCATAAGCAGGCTTTGTGCTTCCAGGCAAATATTTTTGGTATTCTTTCCAAATCATTGCTTTTTTTTCTGCTAAAACATTTTTGAAATCAATCTTTTCCAAAAAAACACCTAGTAATACTTAACATTAATTCGCTTTTTATTGCTTTTCCCCGCCTTTTTTTAGACAATTACCGTCCTTTTTTTCGGAAATTATTCAAAACAAAACTTTAAATAATTCAATTCCCTTTCTTTAAACAGGTGCATTGAATTGAAGATAACTGACAAAATAGAATACAAGGCACTTGCAGTCCTGTATTTTATCATTACGTTTACTTTTGTAGGGTTTGCAATAGTGTCACTTGTAAACGGCATAAAAGTTCAGTTTGAAGGAAACATTCTGCTTGGATTTCTGTTCTACTTTGCAGCACCACTTTTAATATTTGTAAGCTACCTAATCTATCAAAAAGCTCATTACAAACTCAGAGTACTTGCTCTTGCAAGGGGCTAATTTCTTTTTTGTTCTCAAAAATGTTTTAATACAAAAAAGGCAAGTTTAATATCCCCCTTTAACTTATTATTATTGACTTTTACATGGAACCAAAAAAAGGATTTTTTGATAAAATAAACAACGCTTTTTTCAGCGTAATAGATATTTTTTTCTCAATTCTTGAACAAAGAGGCTGGAACATCCCTGAAGAAACACGCTTTCTATACCATACAGCAATATTTATTTTTCTACTATGGCTTGGATTTCCTTTAATTTTGCAATATTTTGTGCAATTTGAAATCCTTATATTACTTCTTGCAATTGCAAGTTTTTGCATTGCAAACATAATGCCAATAAGAAAATTTTTGGGATATTACACAAGTGATGATAAGGTTCACGGTATTGTAAACAAAATCAAAAACAAGGAAGTTTCAATAAAACAAGTTGCAAAACATCTTAACAAAAACTTGCTTCCGCCGCATTCAACACTTTCAATAATTCGCGCCTACCAAGCAAAAGGGCAGGGTATTCCTCCTGAAATAATTCGCACAATAATAAGACAACCGCAGGAAATTGAAATTTTTGAAGAAATAATAAAAGAGCCATTGAACGAATCAGACTTTTCATTACTAATGCGCAAGTACAGAAACAGAATTCCAAAACAGCTTTTGCTAAAAACAGTTGCTTCACAAAAAATGGACGCAATGACAATAAAGAGTCTTTTGTTTAATCAAGAAAATGCTTATCAAGTAATTAATGAAATTGGAAAAAAAGCAGAAGACACAACTTTGATGGATTTTGTAATTGTAGAAAAGCACAAATATAAGAAAAAAATGGTTTCAAAAAACTTTTTCAGAAATCATCATGTTGCGATTTCATTCATTCTTGCAACACTTGCTGCCGCCTTATTTATTCCATTCCTTAAAGAGCCATTTTTGCTTGCCGCCGCTTTTGCCCTTGCATGGATTCTTATATTTGAACTAATGTACAATTATGCAGTCAAAACAATATACTTCAAATTATGATTAAAATAGAATAATTTATCAAAGGTGAAAAAATGCTTTATTTTGCAACAGGAAACAAGGGAAAGTTTGGGCAGGTGGTCGAAGTGCTTGTGGAATACGGCGTGGAGCTTGAGCAAAAGCTGGTTGATTTTGAAGAACCTGACTGCGAAGACCTCAAAGAGATTGCGCTTGCAAAGGCAAGGCAGGCTTTTCAACAGCTAAAGCAGCCGCTTATAGTGGAAGACACTGGCTTTTTCCTTGAAGCACACCCTGGCTTTCCAGGACCTCATACCAAATGGGTATTTGAAAAGATTGGCTTTGAGGGCTTTCTAAAGCTTCTTTCAGGAAAGTCAAAAAAAGGCTTTTTCAAAACAATAATCTGTTTTATTAACGGGAAAGATTCTTTTAAGTTCTTTGAAGGCAAATGGCATGGCAGGATTTCGTCAAAAATATCTAAAAAGTCCTCAAAAACATTGCCTTACTCCCAGTTTTTTATAGGTAAAGGTGAAAAAATGCCTTCGATTGAAATGAGTGCTAGCGAAAAGGCAAAAAAAAGCCAGCGTGGAATAGCGACTCATGCCCTAGGAAAGTGGCTTAAGGAACAGGCGTTAAACGATTTGGTTGACAGCCTCTAAACCCAAAAGGGCAAGGCTTTAATTCTTTGCCTTTACCTTTTTTTATTATGCAGGGATATGGAAGCGGTCAAACCAGCAGCGCTTAGGACGCTGTCGCTTAGTGCGTTCGGGGGTTCGAATCCTCCTCCCTGCATTTTCTATTGAATGAAGTGAAATAGTACTATTAGGGTTTAGTATTTTTTTTGTTGTGTCATCAAGCTCAAGCGAAGATGGCACTCTGACCAGCCGGCAGTGGCGGTTTTCGAATCCTCATCCCTGCAAACACTAAATTTAAATTAAAGTAATGGCAATATATTAACAGATGGAAGAAATAGAAAATGCTTTCAAACAAGCAAAGGAAATTAAAAAACGGTGTGAAAAGAATGAAAAAGCACTTGCTTTAAGTGTAAAAAACATAAAAATATTGCCTGCTACTTCCGAATCAGGGGCACCTGAGCTTGTTGCCGACCTTGTTCTTACAAATCAAGGCAACAGCAATCTGCTGATAAATTTTTACCACAAGCCCTGGATTAAAGCCATTGAACCAAAAAGCTTGTTTCGCATTGAAACTGCAATTCGTCCACTGCCCCGCATGAGAATGCCTGATGCTTCCGACCTTATTCGAATTCCTTCCTATAAAAATTATATCTATAAATATGAGTGTTGGTTCAAAGATATTTGTGTTGGCAAACCTTTTGATAAAAAGGACATATACCATGTTCTCAAATCAGGAACATACAAGATTTCATTTTGTTTCACAAGCCTTCCTGATGAAAATCTTGAAAAGTACCGTAAAGAAAACGAAATCTGGTGGAAAGGCAAAGTCTTATCTTCTCCGGCAAAATTTATTTTTAAAAAATGATTAGCTTTTTAATTTTCTTACCGCCATTTTCCAATCAGTGTTCAAATTCCACCGTGTCGCCAATTTTGGCCCCGTTCTTTTCAGCAAAGCCTGAGTTTACTTCAATGGCGTACATTGCCGTTGCTTTTGGCATATAGGATCGGCATTTTTTGGTTGTGCATGGGATTGCATGCTCAATATGCACTATTTTCTTGCTCTTGCTAAGCCATATAATATCCAAAGGAATTAACGTGTTCTTCATCCAAAAAGAGTAAATTGCCTCTTTTTCAAAGACAAACAGCATGCCCTCTTCTTCTCCAAGGTATTCCCTGAACATCAGGCCCTGGCTTATTTGAACAGGGGTTTCAGCAAGCTCTGCCTCAATGCATGCATTTGAAAAGCAGACCTGAACTGAGCTTGGTTCAAGTCTTGCTTTCTGGGAATTGTCAGAATCTGGCTTGGTTTCCTGGGAAGTGTCTGAGTTTGCCTCTGGTTCGGTAATCTGTTCTTCTGGAACCTGTGAAAAGCTTCCTGCAGGCATTGTTGCAGGTTGTGCAGTCAGAAACAAAATTCCAATAACCATTGCAAAAAGCGCAATGCCAAATAGCACATACTTGTCAGCCATAGTAAATATCACAGCAGGCATTATTTAATAGCTTATCTTGGTTAACAACTTCTCCTTTTCTTATTTTTGGAAAAAGGGTCAATAGGCTTTTTATGAAACCTTTCCAAAATATTAAACAGCAGAAAAGGCAATCAAAACCTTTATAAGAAACAAAAAACTATACATTGCTTAATTTTAGGATTAATTATTCCCAACCGCAAAGGAGGTGATAAAATGGGTGGTGTAACAGAATTTCTTGGCGTGTTTTTTTTAACCTTGCTTGCCGCAATTATGTTAATTATCCTTGCAGTAGTATTCTTTGGAATAACACTTTGGGTAATTGGTGTTGGCAGTGTAATGGTTTTTGATCCAGCAACAAATCCTCTTAGTGCAGACTATGCTGTGTTATCAGCGGCAATACTATCATTCGGTGCAATCTTGGCCGGAGCATTAAACAGATAATTAAATATATAATTTATCAAGGGGTCTTTGCCCCTTCTTTTTCTTTTTTTTAAAAATAAGCAATTTCAGACAAGGCAAATATTTTTTAAAACAGATTATTTCTTTTTTTCAATTTTCTTATTTATCTCTTTTTCAGCATTCAAATCAAGCTTTTCAGGCGTCTTTTCGCTTGATATCAGAGTCCAGCCGTCGTTATCAATTTTATTATTTGGCACAATTTCTATTGTTCCATTTGGCAGTCTAATTCTTGTTTTTCTCAGACTAACTTCTTTAATGCGTCCTTCAATACTGCCTGTTTTTATTTTGTCACCAATGCTAAAGTCTTTATCTTGTAGCAAAAACAAGCCGCTAAAAATTCCTGCCAAACTGTCTTTAGCTGCCAAAGCAATTGCAAGACCAACTATTCCGCCGCTTGCAAACATTGCTATAACAAGTTCCTGTTGTCCAAATTGGATAAGAATCCACAAGATAACAAAAAACCAACCAATCCAGGAAACAGCTTTGATTGCAAGATATTTCATATCAGGATTAATGTCTTTTCTTTCAAGAGCCTTTTTTACAGTTCTTTGAATGAGTTTGATTACAATAACTGCAACAAACAATGTTATTGCAACAAAAATTATTGCCATAACAATCTCGTTTATTGGAGGTAAAGCAAAAACAGGCAAAACAGTTTCTTGCGGTGTTCCCAAAACTCCTGAAATTGCACTTACTTCAACTGACATAAAATCAATATTATTACATCATTTTACTTTAAATACTTTTTTATGGTTTTATTTTTTTGATTCAAATGGAATGCAATAAAGAAAAAAATTTACAAGAATGCAATTGCTCTTACGGTGGATGCAATAGGAAAGGAATTTGCTGTGAATGTATCAGGCACCATAGAAAACTTGGAGAATTGCCTGCCTGTTATTTCAGCAAAAAAGCTGAATCTTCTTATGATAGAAGCATTGCGAAATTTATTGAAGATCAAAAGAAATAGTAATAGATCAAAAAAGAAGCAGTAATTAGTCTTTTCTTAAAAGGTCTCCTACATTAAAGCGCTTTCTTTCAGATTTTTTAACAGGCTTTGCTCCTTCAATTGCCCATTTTCCTGTTTTAATTTCGTCCTGTGACTCTGTCATAACCTGATCAGCTATATCTTCATCATATTGTGAAAAAACAGGTGCTTCTTTTTTTGACTTGCCATAAAGTCCCTTTTTTGGAAGTTTGTCCTTAAATTTTACAACAAGAACTGCTGCTACAATTGCAACAATTATAAAAAGAATTCCAGCCTGTGCCTCTCCGCCAATGCTTCCAAGTGAAACCATTCCAACCCCTGTAACAATCGGGTTTGCATCCTCGTTTGTTCTTATTTCAAAATCATTCAAATAACCATTTAAAGCAATTATTTTTGTAAGATTATCAGCACCCTGTTCTTTTAATTCTGTTTCAATTTCAGACATTGAAGACTGCAAACTGTCAATATTTGCCTGCAGTGCCTGCTTGTCTTCTTCTGTTAAAGCATTTCCCAAACTTTCTTCAATGCTGTTAAATTGTTCTACCATGGTATTAATGCTCCCCCTCAAGCTTGTTACTTGAGTTTGCAAATTTGCTCTTTCTTCAGCACCATAAATTTCAAAAAAGTCAACATTTTTCTCATCAGCAGTGCTATCATCTATTTTAAGTACAATGTCACAATTTCCCTTTCTTAAAGGAGAAACAAGGAAATAAACCGTATTG
>JAFCCG010000025.1 GCA_017610335.1 Chloroflexota bacterium
CAAGGTAAAAAAAATTATTTTTGTTTATTGGGAATTTCTTCAGGAAAAGACTCGTCAAACGCTTCCTCTTCAACAAGCTCTTCTTTGGAAAATTCACCTTCTCCAGGAAGCTCATCTTCTTTATCCAGAGGCTCTTTATCCAAAGATTCTTCTGCAAGAGAAACTTGGGCTTTACCTTGCAAAGCAAGCTGTTTTTTATACTTGAGATAAAAATAAAGTGCAAGGATTGCAATTGCTACAAAAATTATAAGAGTATCCAATCCAGGCCGCCAGTTAAGTACAAATAAGATATATGCAAGCAAAAATAAGGGAATGCCAACAAAGAGAATAATCATTCCGACAAACTTTTTTTGCGGGGTTGTTTTGAACTTTCTCATTATAAGAATATGGCCTAAATTCTTATTTATTCTTTCCTATTTTGTTTTGGTTTTAAATTAGAAAGTTTATTAAAGAAAAACGCAGTTTTGTAATAAGATGAACGATTACGGCATGGAAGCCCCGGGAATCCTCTGGTTTAGAGAAATCAGAATAAAGGACATTCCAAGCGTTGGAGGAAAAGGCGCATCTTTGGGAGAAATGGCAAACCACAATTTTCCTGTTCCGCCAGGGTTTGTTGTAACAGCCCAAGCATACTTTAGATATATTGAAGAAACAGGAATAAAGGACAAGATTGTAAGCAAAATAGATGCAGTTGATGTTGAAAACACAGAAGAGCTTGCAAGCGTAAGTGAAAAAGTAAGAAACATTATTCTTGCAACACCAATGTCAGAAACTCTTTCAAACGAAATTAAAAGGGCTTATGGAAAACTTGGAGAAAAAAAAATTGCCTGGCTTACAAGCAGTGAAGCCGAATTTGTTGCAGTAAGAAGCAGTGCAACGGCGGAGGATCTTCCCGAGGCCAGTTTTGCAGGACAACAAGAATCATATCTTAATGTCAAAGGAAGAGAAGAACTGGTAAAAACAGTGCAAAAATGCTGGGCTTCACTTTTTACTGCAAGAGCAGTTTATTACAGAAAAAAACAGGGCTTTTCAACAGAACAGGTAGGCATTGCTGTTGTTGTGCAAAAAATGATAAACGGACAAACATCAGGAATAATGTTTACTGCAGAACCAACAGGCGACAAAACAAAAATAGTTATAGAAGCAGGATTTGGCTTGGGCGAAGCCATTGTTTCAGGAAGCGTCACTCCGGATACTTACACAGTAGACAAGGGAAGCTTAAAGATTCTTGACAAAAAAATCCACAGCCAAACATTCAAAATTGTAAAACAAGGCAAAAATAATGTCAGAGAAAAACTTGCTCCAGCAGTTGCAAAAAAACAAAAAATTGACGATAAAACAATTATAGAAATTGCAAAATTAGGAAAACAAATTGAAAACCATTACAAAAAGCCAGAAGACATAGAATGGGCTATTGAAAACAAAGAACTTTTTATTGTACAAAGCAGACCAATAACAACACTTGGATTGAAAACAAGCATTAGTAGTGAAGAAAGGAAAAAAAAGCTCGAATCATTAAAGGACAAGGTTGTATTGGAAGGACTTGCCGCTTCCCCAGGAATTTCTTCCGGAAAAGTAAAGGTTATAATAAATGTTGCACAAATTTCCAAAATTGAAAAAGGAGACATTCTGGTTGCACAAATGACAAGCCCTGATTGGGTTCCAACAATGAAAAAAAGCAGCGGAATAATAACCAATGAAGGCGGAGTAACATGCCATGCCGCAATTGTAAGCAGGGAACTGGGAATTCCATGTGTTGTAGGAACAGGAAATGCAATGGAAATTTTAGAAGATGGAGACGAAATAACAATAAATGGTTATGAAGGAGTAGTGTATAAAGGAACTGTTGAAATTAAAGAACCTGACGAAGTAAAAATTGAAGTTATTAAACTTACAGATATTGAACCTGTTGAAACAATTATAGAAGCCGAGATAAGCGAAGGCATAAAAGATAAAACACCTGTTATAGAAAAAAGTCAGGCAAAAAAAGAAGAGGAGGAATTTGCAAAAAGGGTTGAAGAAGAAAGAAATGAAATAATGGAAAAGGCGCCGGAAGAAGCAAAAGGAATAGTTAAAGAATTTGGAGAAAAAAAAGCAGAAGACATGCCTAAAGAAGAACAGAAAGATGAAGGAGAAAAAATTATTGATTTGCTTAGAAAAATTGCCCCAAAGATTAAAGTAAATGTGGCATTGCCTGATGCAGCAAAAGCAGCTGCAAAAACAGAAGCTGACGGAGTTGGATTGCTTAGAGCAGAACATATGATTACTTCTTCAGGAAAACACCCCGCGGAATTCATAAGAAAGGGAGAATCAGAAGAACTTACAAAAGTCATTAAAGAAGGAATCAAAACGGTCGCATCACACTTTAAAGGAAAACCAGTATGGTACAGAACCTTTGATGCAAGAACTGATGAATTCAGAGGGCTTGAAGGAGGAGAAAACGAACCAAAAGAAGACAATCCAATGCTTGGATGGCATGGCATAAGACGCGATTTGGATATGCCTGAACTTTTAAGAGCACAATTCAGAGCAGTAAAAGAATTGCACAGCGAAGGATTTGACAATATAGGAATAATGCTTGCATTTGTACAAAGCGCTGAAGAAGTAAAGGCAGCAAAAAAAATTGCAACTGAAGAAGGACTTGAACCAGGAAAAAACACACAATTTGGCGTAATGGTTGAAACACCCGCAGCAGTTTGGGGAATTGATGAAATTTTAGAAGAAGGAATTGACTTTATTTCATTTGGAACAAATGACCTGACACAGCTTACTTTAGGAGTTGACAGAAACAATGAACACATTCAAAAAATATTCACAGAATTACATCCTGCTGTCCTGAGAAGCATCAGACATGTAATAAAAAAATGCAAAAAGAAAAATGTTATAACAAGCATTTGCGGACAGGCAGGAAGCAAACCTGAAATGGTAAAACATTTAGTTGAACTTGGAATTGATAGTATTTCCGCAAACATTGACGCAGTGCAAAGAATTAGAGACGTGGTGCTTACAGAGGAAAAGAGGCTCATTATCGGGAAAGGCAGCAGGGAATAGCCTTAAAATACCTTATCATATAAATATATATGATTGATATGAGGGCTAGAACAACTGTTTTGCACTATCCCAGACTTGATACTGTTCTGATGGTAGAGGATGCGATAAAAAACGCGCCAGATTACCCTACAAGGACAGGACTTTGGAAGAGCCTGCCAAAAAAAGTAATGTACCAAACATTCAAAACAGTCATAGACTATTTGATTAATTCAAGAAAGGTTATTCTCACCAAGGACGACAAGCTAATGTGGATTTTTGCAGACTCGCCAAAAGCAAGAAAGCTGATTGAAAAGAGTGTGCCAACCTAATGCAGAAAATAAAATACAGCAAAGAATTCAACAAGGACTACGTCAAGCTTTGCAACAAAGCAGACAAAGGAAGCAAAGAAGCTGAATACTTGCTGGAATTAATAAGCAAGGCAACAGCAAGGCTAGCAGAAAACAGAGAAGCAGGCAAAAAGGTTCCAAGAAAACAGTGGCCAAAAGAATACATACAAAAATACGATATCAAAAACCTATGGGAATACAATCTTGACAGCTACTGGAGAATGACCTACACAATAACAGGAACACAAGTAGACATATTCTTAATATATCTTGAATACATGACCCACAAAGATTACGACAGAAAATTCAAGTATAGGAGAAGGTAGTGACACATGATGCTTGAATTTGATTTGAAAAAGGCGGTTGCCGAAATAAAAAAAAGGAAGGCAAATTTGATTGCAATCCAGATTCCCGATGGAATGAAGACAAGGCTGCCGGCCATGCTTGAGGAAATTGAGAAAAAGGCAAGTACTGAGGCATTTGCGTTTGTTGACCCCTGCTTTGGAGCATGCGGAATCAAAGACGTGGCATCAAAAGAACTTGGAATGGACATGCTTGTACACTTTGGCCACACTCAATTTGTTTCAAAAGAATGTCTTCCAACAGTTTACATTCCAATCGAATACAAGGCAGACAAAAAAGCAATGGCATTGCTTGCAACAAAACTAGGAGACAAACTTAAAGAAAAAAACATTAAAAAAATCGCATTATGTTCAACAATTCAATTTAAGGAACACAGAACTATTGTTGGAAAAGAACTTGAGAAAAAAAGATTTAAGGTTTTTGAAGGCGCTGGAAAAAATGTTGAAAAAGGACAAGTGCTTGGATGCAATTACAGCGGAATAAAAGCAGTCGAAGGAAAAGCAGATGCTGTTGCATTTATTGGAGACGGCTTATTTCACCCGATTGGATTAAGTTTTGCTGCAAAAAAACCGGTTTTTATTGCCGAACCAGTGCAAAAAGAGATAAGAGAAATTGGACAGGAAAAAGATTTATTTTTAAGAAAAAGAATTGCAATGATTGAAAAAACAAAACAGGCAAAAAGCATTGCAATATGGGTTTGTACAAAAAAAGGACAGCAGAGAATGAAACTTGCAATGCAATTAAAGAAAAAGTTTGAAACAAAAGGAAAAAGAACTTATATTTTTACAAGTAATTTGCTTATTCCAGAGTATATCGCAGGAATTAATGTTGAAGCAATTGTAAGCACTGCCTGCCCAAGAATTGCATTTGACGATAGCTCGCTTTTCAGGCAGCCGATAATAAACCCTGCAGAAGCAAGCGTAGTACTTGGAGAAAAAAAGATTGAAGACTATTTTTTTGACGAGCTTTGTGAGCTTTGCTGAAAAGAAATTATAAAGTTTGTGACTAGAACTTTATATTGTCAGGATGCGGTTCTTCATCATCCTCGTAAAAGGCAGGTATTTTTTTTGCCTTACTCTTTTTTGCGGTTTTTTTCTTTTTTGCTTTCCTGACCCTTTTCTTTACTTCTTCTTCACCTTCAATTAATTCGTCTGAATCAGGCATTACAATTGTTCCCTTAAATTCAATTCCTTGCACAGCAGCGGTAACATTTTCCAAATCATGCCCGTTCAAAAACAATGCAGGAATCTGACTTCTTTTCAAAATCATTGCAGCAGGCAAATCAAGAATAAGATTTTGCCCTGGTTTCATTGCATTGCCTGCAAGAATTTCAATAAGCTTTGAATGATTTAATTCAGTGTACATTCTTGCAGAAGGATGTGCAGAAGGATCAGCTGTAAAAATCCCGTCAACATTGCTTAGATTAATGAATCTTGCTCCAAGAGATTCTGCAATCAAAGCAGCAACTGCATCGGTTGTAAAGCCAGGAATTAATCCACCGTATATAGGCGTCTTGCCATTTGCAAGAATTTCACCTGCACGGGAAACATCACTAAGCACTTTGGGAAAAGCACTTTCAATCGAAGTAATTAAAAGTAATGCATTGACTCTCGTGATTTTGATTCCAAATTCATCAAGTTCAAAATTATTAGCTCCAAGTTCTTTTGCAGCATTAACATAATCCCTTGCAATCTTGCCCCCGCCAACAACAAGCACAAGACGGTGGCCCTGTCTAATAAGTTCATTTAAACAATTTGAAATTGCTAAAATAGCCTCTGCTTTTGGCTTTCCATCCATCAAAATGCTTCCGCCAACACTTATTACAGTAACATTAGAAACAGCAGAATACACAGGTGGTGATGAATAAGTTTTACGCTCTGGTCTGATTATTTCAGTTTCTTCATCAGCTTCCTTGTCTTTATTGAACATTCCAAACATATCTTCAAACATAAAAAAATCCGCCTTTTGTATTAAATGCTTTGTTTTATTAAATATTCTTAAGACTTATTAAATATTGTCCTTTAACAGTTTGAGTGATAACTGTGGTAAACAACGGAATTGAAGAAATTGCAGAAGCTGATATGGCGGTTTTCAAAAAGAAACTGCGAAAAATGGCTTCCTTTAAGGGAAAAGGAACCGAACTTATTTCGCTTTATCTACCGCCTAACGTAGACAGAAGTCTGGTTACAGGGCAATTAACAGAAGAAATGTCACAAAGCAGTAATATCAAAAGCCCAACCACAAGAAAGAACGTACAGGGAGCATTAAGAAAATTACAGAATTTTCTCAAATCAATAAATTTTAAGCTTCCACCACAAGGACTTGTTGTTTTTTGCGGAAACATAAGCCAACAGGAAGGAAAATCAGACATACAGCTTGTTACATTAAAGCCAGTAAAAACTCTTAACACAAAACTTTACTGGTGTGATTCAGAATTCCATTTGGGGCCATTGCAGGAAATGGCACAGCCATCTGAAATTTTTGGAATTTTGACAATTGACAAAAACGAAGCAACAATTGCAATTCTAATAGGAAAAAAATACGAAATTGTAGGACATTTTAGCGAGGCCGGTAATCCAGCAGCTGTTAAAAGTGTTGATTTTGGAGACTATTCCATTCAGGATTCATTTATTTCAAACAAGTGGAAGGAGAACAAGTTTGAGGCATTAAAAATAATTACAAGATATCCTCAGTTGAGTGTTACTTGTTCCAAAAACCACCGATTCTTTTGCTGGAACCAGGGCAAAATAGAAGAAAAGGCAGCAGAAGAACTGAAAGAAAGTGAATTCCTTGTAATGCCTGAAAGAATCAATGTCACAAGTAGCACCCAACAGCTTAACACAAATTGCTTTAACAGTTATACTATTTCAAGAAAAGGGCTTAAAGAATTGATTAGAACAAGAAAGGAACTTGGACTTAACCAAAAAGAATTTGGAAAAAAGATTGGTTTACATCAAGCGTCTGTTTCACGTTTTGAATTGGGAAGATTTAATCCGCGGATTGGTTATTTGAAAAAGACTTGCCTAGGATTGGGTTTGGATGCAGACCAATTTATTTCAGAATTTTGTAAACCAAAAAGTGATTTGCGCTTGCCAACAGAAGTTGACGAGAATCTTGCTCAAATTATAGGTTATCTTCTTGGCGACGGAAACATTGAAAATGAAAGACTGAATTTCTATGAGGAAGACAGGAAAACAGCAATCTTTTATGAAAAGCTTTTAAGAAAAGTGTTTAATGCCAAGATAAGAACCATATTTAGAGCAAGTAAAAACTATTACAAAGTAAGATGCCAGGGAAAACCAATTGTGAGATTAATAAGACAGGAGTTTCCAGAAGTAAACAAAGCCAGAACTTCTACAATCCCTAAAAAGATACTAAAAAGTGAAAATAAGATTGTAGCAGCATTCTTAAGAGGTTTGTTTGATGCCGAAGGCTATGTGACAAAAAGGGGTCTTTCAGCAGGAATGAATAATGAAATACTTGTTAAACAAGTCCAAATCGCTTTGCTCAGATTTGGAATACTGCCATCTGTACACGAATATGATAACAGGCGAAATCCTTACTCAAACAACACCAGATTTACAATCGATATAACAGAGAAAAAGTCTTTGAAGATATTCAAAAAAGAAATTGGTTTTTCATTTTCAAAAAAGATGAAAAAGTTAAATGCTTTGGTTGAGAGTAAAGGCCTTAGAAGCTGTGTTAGGCAGATATTTGTATCAGGAAGAGAAATCAGACGAATGTTTGAAACAGAAGGATTTAACACAGAAACATTCCCAAAAGTTTCAAACTTTTTTATAAACAAACGAATGATTGGAAAAGACACTTTCAGAAACTCAATAATAAGTCAAATAAAAGATAACAAGAAATTAAGGGAAAAATTTGAAATCATTGCCTCAATTCCACTTCTTCCGGTTAAAATTCACAAAATCAAAAAAATTAGTTTGCCCACAAAAATGCACGATATAACCGTAAAAAATTCAAATTTTCTTGCAAATGGTTTAGTAGTTCACAACAGTGCTCACCGTTTTGAAAGATTAAGAGAGGAAGCAGCTCAAAGCTTTTACAAAAAAATAAGCGAAAAAATGAACGGCATATTTTTGCCATACGGAGAAAAACTCAAAGGATTAATTATTGCAGGCCCTGGAATTACAAAAAATTATTTCCTCAACCAAGAGCTTATGGATAACAGAATTAGAAATCTTATCATTGGAAACATTGACACAAGTTATACTGATGAATCAGGAATTAGAGAAACAGTTCAAAAAAGTGGCGAGCTCTTGAAAGGAGCTGAAATAACAAAAGAACGAAAAAATCTTGACGAATTTTTTGAAGCAGTTGTAAAAACAGGTTTGGGAACCTATGGAAGAAAAGAAGTTGAAAAGGCGTTGCTGATAGGAAAGGTTGGTACACTTTTACTAAGCGAAGAAATAGAATGGTGGGTTTACAAATTCAAATGCGACAGCTGTGGAACACAACACGAAATTGTTGTGCAAGATGAATCAGATAGGGAAGCTAAAAAATTCAAATGCGAAAAATGCGAAAGTACAAAAGCAGAACTTGTTGAACAAATCGATTACATTGATTGGATGATGGAAAAAGCCCAAAACACCGGAGCTAAAACAAAAATTATAAGCACTGAAACGCCTGAAGGAGAACAATTTTATAGAGGCTTTGGCGGCATTGGTGCAGTATTAAGATATAAGTAGCTGGTTTTTAATGGAAAAAATTTACTCAACAAAAAGCAAAGGAACAGGCGGTCAAATAAAAAGACGCTATACTGATTTTGTCGTAGAAGAAGTAAGAGAAGGGAAAGGGATTTGCAAAGTAGAACGTTTTCTTGAAGAAGGAACACATTTAGAGAAAAGAATCAAAGTCCCAAAACAAATTGAAGGCACGGAACAATTATACCTTAATTTGGAAAAAATAAACAAAGATATGAATTTTGTAATAAGAGAGCTTGCAAGATATTTACAATGTAGTAACAGAAGAATTGGCTATGCAGGAATGAAAGACAAACGGGCAATTACCTGTCAAAGAATCAGCATCTTTCAGCCAAATGTTGAAAGACTTGAAGCGTTCGGAAGCAGAGGAATTCAGTTAAGCAAACCAAGTTGGGAAAAGGAAAGGCTTGAACTTGGAATGCTTAAAGGTAACAAATTTACAATTACAATAAGAGACATTGATTTGCCAAAAGAAGAAATTGAAAAAAGAATAAAAGAATGCTTTAAGGAAATGAAAAATGGAATCGCAAACTATTTTGGTGAACAAAGATTTGGTGGAATAAGACAAATAACCCATATTGTTGGAAAAGAATTTTTGAAAGGACGTTTTAAGGAAGGAGTAATGCTTTATCTTACACACACAGTGGACAGAGAACAGGAAGAAATCAAAAAAGCAAGAGAAAGACTTTTGGAAACAGGAGACCTTGCAGAGGCAACAAGATTGTTTCCACCAAAATTCAGATATGAAAGAAGCATGATTCACCATTTGTGCAAATACCCAAACGATTTTGTCGGAGCTTTTGGAAAACTACCCAAAAAACTTCGTTATCTTTTTACACACGCTTACCAAAGCTATTTGTTCAATCTGATAATAGAAGAAAGAATAAGACAGGGAATTGGTTTAAAAAATGTTGAAGGGGATATATTAATCGACGGTATTCCAACAGCCCCGCTTTTTGGATTTGAATCAGGATTTGCAGAGGGTAAGCCGGGAGAAATTGAAAAAAAGATTTTGGAACAAGAAGGGGTCACATTGGAAGAATTCAAAGTGAAAAAAATGGCTGAAATTTCAAGCAAGGGCGCAAGAAAAAAACTTATTTTATTTCCTGAAAAATTTAAACTTGATGAAATCAAAGAAGATGAATTTTATCCGGAAAAACTTTGTGCAACAATTTCATTTGAACTTTCAAAAGGAAATTATGCCACAACGGTTTTAGAAGAAATTATGAAAGGACAAAGCTCAGGAAGTGAAAGTAAGTGATTATAGAACTTTTATTTTTTGCAATCCCATTTATTATATCAGTTATTGCCGTGCTGTTTGTTGCAAAACAAAACAGAAAAATGAAAATCACAGGAAGAGACATTAACAAAATAAACAAAAAAGAATTGCCTGAAGGAATTGGACTTGCATTGCTTGCACCAATTTGGACAGCAATAATAATGTTTAATCTTTTAATTGCGGAAAACACAGGATTTATCGCATTTGGCCTTACAATAACAGTACTTTGTATTGTTGGATTTTTGGATGACAGAAAACAAAAATTTAAGGTAAGGACAGTTAGCTGGACAAGCAGGGCAGCTATAGTATCACTTGTCTGCATGATGTTTGCAATGTTTTATGCCCCAAATGTTTTTTGGATTCTGCCATTTGCAATATTTGTAGCAGGACTTGCCTCTTTTGAAAACACATTTGCAGGACTTAATGGATGGGAAGTTGGAAGCGGGTTTATTATAGCCTGCTTTGTTGCACTATTACTTGTAAGTTCCGGACCACTGCCAATAGCTATTGCTTTGGTTGGAGCAATTGCAGGACTTTTAATATTCAATATTTGCCCTGCAAAAGTTTTTCCGGGAGACAGTGGAACACTTTTGATTGGCGGAAGCATTGCATGTATAATTATACTAACTCAAAGAATAGAACTTATTTTTCTCGCAATATTATTCTTTTTGCCGCATATTATAGACTTCTTACTGAAGTTTTTGACAAACAAAGATGACATGAGCCAAAGTAAAAACCTGCCTTACACAATTGGAAAAGACAACAAGCTAAGGATTCCGCATGGAAAGCCAAGGTATGATTTTGCAAAAATGCTTTTAAGAATTTTAGGACCAATGCATGAATGGCTTGTTGTTGCAGTAATCTGGACAATAGTCGCAGCCAATTGCCTTTTCTGGATTCTTGTTTTCAGCGAAATAGGACTACTCTAGTTAATTCTGTTTGCCTTTCCTTTGAAAGCAAAAAAGTAAGTTGCCATGCTTAAGAATGTTGGAATAACCAGCCTCATTAAATCAAAGAGAATTATAACCGCTACAATTTGCTGAATGGAAAGCGGTTCTATCATAAGCGATTCGATTGAAAGGAAAAGAATTCCAAAAATTTCAACAATTCCAATCCCCTTTGGAAGAAATGGCACTCTTTCAAGAATTGCAAGAATTGTAAACAGCATCAACATTGGATAAAAAGGAATTACAGAATTTGCAGCAAAAAAACAGAACGCAAAAGCGATGAATTCAAAAGCAAGTGAAACTATTGCAAGAAACGCAATCAAAACAAGTGTTTTTGCAGGAATTGTTTTAAGATAAAGACTGTAATGCCTAAAATATTCTGAAACTCGACTAAGAAAATGAAAACGTTTGGAAAGCCTGTTAAAAACACTTGCAATTTTAAAACCGATTCCTTTTTTCAAAGGAAGCAAAAAAAGTAAGGATGCAAAAACAACAACTGCAAAACCGGATACAAGAATTGCTTTAACCCAAAGCTGCAGGACAGGATGCATTATTGCAAAAAAGAAAGAAGCACTGGCAGCCAAAGCAATAACAAGAAATTTTAATCCCTTAACAACCATTGAAGCGGCAATTGTTTCCTTGTAAGATGTTGAAAAAACATCTTTCATTTTTAAGGAGCGCATTGCATCAGCACCAAGCTGAACAGGAGTCATTGAAGCAAAGACACATGCAAAACCTATCTTGATTTTTTCAAAAGTTCTTCCGCCTTTTATCAGAATTGCCCAGGCAAACAGCCATACAATAATGCTGGCGATGAAAAACAAAGCACCTACAATAAAAGCAACAGGCTCTACTTCTGCAAGCACAGAAAACGCACCTGAAAGAATTGTAAGCACAGCAAGCAATGCAAAAACGCCTGCAATTATAATAAACGCTGTTTTGATATTTTTTTGCATTATATATTGCCTCTCTAATGGTGTGTTAGGTAAAAGTGTTATTAATTCTTTTCGCCGGGCATTACCCTGTGCACAAATATGAACCCGTTACTATAAACCTTGTCAAGAGGGTAAAATTCTATTATACCATATTTTGGCTTGCCTCCGATTGCCTGCCGGTGAATGTAATCAACCTGATTAAAGACATGAGTAATACCATATTTTTTAAGAATGGAATAATCTTTAGTTTCAAGGAAATCATATGCGTCCAAAAGCTTTTCTTCATCAGCATATTCAACTCTTAAGTCTGCCAACGCAGCACGTTCAGCAACAGAAGTTATATCATGACCAAACATTGGATCTGCAAGCACTCTTGAATCTGTACTTGTCCTTTGTTCAATAAATGATACAGGAGTTGTAACAATTTCGTGAACATTAAGGTAAGACATGCCAAATAAAAGGAATCCGAACGTTACGATTATAAGAAAGGCAGTGAGCCTTTCGGCAAGAGGGCCCTTAAGAGCATTCTTTGGAAATGCAACAGCAATAAGCAATGCAAGAGTTGTTGTTGTTAAAATATTCCACCGATAAATAATAAAAAGCTGTATTAGTGTGCCAAGTATAAAACCTGCAAGAAGTTTTTTTGAGTAAAAGTCATTACAGGCTCTCTTTTTTACAATGTCAACAAAAGTAAAGAGCAGAAAAAATGCAAGGATTGCAACAATGTCAATAAACCAGTAATAGGCATTGTAGTCTATGAGATAACCCCATTCTTCAGGGCTTGCCTGGAACGGAAGACCGTAAAGCAAAAGATTTGGAATCATAAAAATTAATGTAAAAACTAATGCAAACCCAAATGTCTTTGTAAGCCTTTTCCAATCGACTTTTTTTGCAATGATTGCATAAAACAGCGGAAAAAATATTAAGAGAGGAAATTGTATGAACGCAGCTATTGCAAGGAAAAATCCAACCATAATAGATTTTCTTTTATTGCAAAGCAATGCAAGCGCAATTATGAAAAATGAAAAGGAAAACACATGTCTTGGAGAATAGCACATGGCTGAAAGAAGAAAGCCACTCATCGCGGCAAGCAAGGAAAATAAGGCAATACGCTTGTTTTCAATCTTGAGAGATTTTCCAAGAAAGAATAATGAAACTAATAGGAATGCATTGGACATCACAAGCATTGATGCATAAATCCCCTGATCTTCAAGACCGGTAATCCAGATTATGCCTGATTCCAGCATAAAATAACCAGGTGCAAACGAATAGGTTCTTCCAAGATATGCAAGTTCGTCCCAAACAGGAACTGAATCCTGTGCAACTATCAAAGCAGACTGCCTTTCATAAAACTTGTTCCAATAAGTTACCTCAGTAAATGAAAATATATGAAATATTACAGGAACCAGAAGGAAAAGACAAACTGCGACTGCAATCAAGGGCGTAATTTCAGCAGCCCTTTTTTTCAAAAACTCTTTTTTGATATTTTTTCTAAAAAACAAAAGTACTGCAAGCACTATTGCGATAAAACATCCTGCCACTGAGTAAAAGTTTAGGACACCGAGATAGTTTAATGAAAAGACAAGTACGATTATCAAAGCAAAAGAAATTGCCATGCTTAATGCAGTCTTTTCAAAAAAACCGCGTTCCGGAAAAAGACCGCAGGCAAAAACAACCATTGCAAAAACAATCAAAACAAGTCCAAGAGGAAAAGGAATTGAGGGAATTGCCTGTTTTTCAAAACTTTTTTCAGTAGTTTTTCCGCCAAGAGAAAGGCTTACTGTGTTCTGCCCTGGGTGCATTTTTATTTTTTCTGAAAAAAATTGTTCTTCTTCAAAAGGATAAACTGTGTGATCAAGCTCGCCATTGACCATTATTTCAACAGGCCTGACAAAACCAGTATCAAAATCTTTTACAGAAAAATTTACAACCCCGTCTTCTAACAAAACATTTTCAAGCAATGCATCTTTTGCAAAAGGCTTTGCCCTGTCAATTTTTTCAAGGTGGAAAAAAAGATTTTTACCAAATGCAAGTACTTCAATTCTATTGTCACCGGTTGACAAAGCGGCTGTTGAAAAACAAACTATTTTTTCAAAATCTTTTCCAACTGCGTCAAATTCCTCAAAAAAAAGAGGAGTGTTTTCGCTAAAAATTCTCAAAACAACTGTTTCGGCAAGAATGTTTTCAGGCACATGAAAATTCATTTTTACACAAGCTTCTTCACCATTATAAGCTCTTGAATTATATTCTTCCAAAAAAACACTTGTACTTGAAAAGGCAACTATTGGAAAAGAATGCCAAACCGGAACAAGCAATGCCGCAACAAGAACTATTATGAAAAGAATGCATGCTGCAATAGGAATTTGACGGATTTTAAGGCTCATAAAAACGTTATCTCCTTAGAATTAAATAGACTTAAACAGTAATTTAAAGCTAATCCCATCGAATAACAACTGGAAATTACTTTAAAGAAAAAGACCGATTAAAATGGTGTTTTTGTTAAAGGTGAGCACCACTCCAAAAGACTATTTCACAAAAAAAGCATAAAAATGACCCTTTAAGGGTTAAAATCAGCCCCCTTTAGCCAGTAAAGTTGTCCACAATAGCATTTGCCCCAGCTACAATCTTTTCACTGTTTTCGAACATTATTTTTAAAGCAAGAAAACTTGTATCACCAATATCATCATTTGTTTTTGGCTTTATAACAAGCTTGTTTTCGCTTATTTCAATAACAGGCTTTGACAGGGTTTTGTCAGGAGATTCAATAAAAACTATTGCACCATTTTCAGGAGAAAGATATTCAAAACATTCTTCTGTCGAAAGCTCTTCCGACACAGTAACATCCCCATAATTAGTAAGACAGTATACAAAATTTCCTTCAGTATCATAAACCCTAAGCACTTGAACAGTGTCACGACCATTTCCTTCAAGCACCTGCAAAAATAAAGCAGTGCCATTAAATATTGCGTGATCAACACTCTCAGCTCTTTCATTCATTCTCGGGCTTATTAAAAAAACATTATTTTCTGCAAACTTAGGAAAAAGCTCAATTGGATTTCCTTCAGAAGTTATAAAAACTCCTTCAACCAAAAGACCTTTTTGCAAAGGAACAAAAACAGCAATTCCAATTGCAGCAATAAGCACAACTGCTACAACAACCAAAGGCATGACAAAATGCTTATCCATAAAGAAAATTAAAAGCAAAAGAAATAAAAACTAACACAAAAACAAAGTAAACTTATACATAACCGTGTTTGGTTTAATTAAAAAATTCGTAAAAAAATAAAAAAAAGGAAAAAATTGGGTTTTTTCAAACCCAATGTTTTCATTCAATTATGACATCATGTCCAGTGCGCCGATTAGCTCTTGTGCTGCTGACTTAGTGTCAAGTGCAGTGTATCCTGCGACAACAATGTTGCCGTTTGATAGGACTTCCGCTACTTTTTCACCAGGAGCAGTTAAAGCTTCCTGCAATGTTGAACCGTCGTTTAGAACAACGTTTTCAGCCAGCTTGTTAACAAGGTAACCACCTACAATTATGTGATTTCCTGCCGGGGCTGGTGAGTCGCTATAAACCAACTGGTTTAGTGAAACTATCTTTGGATATGTTGCACCTTCAACAGTACATGTACCAGCAGTATAGTTGATACTTTCCACAGTGATATTCTTTCCGCCAATGTTGACAGTTTCTCCTGATACAACTCCTTCTGAAGTTTCTCCACCAGCTATCGTTTGCACAGCACCCTCGCCCAAAATACTAAGGCTTAAGTAAAGCTGTGACTGAGGCACTGTGATAGTTGCTGTTAGCAGGTCATCTGTTAACTCTGCCTTTGTACCGAAATCCGTCCAGCCTGCGTACAACGCAGAATCTGTATCGGTCCTTGATTTCAAAGACCAATTTGGCTGGTCGTTATTGTCGACATAGTTTACGTCTGCAGTGTAGTTGGCAATTGGAGGACTCTGTGGTAACTGCAACAGGTTATCTGTTGATGTGTCAATATGTATCCTGAAATTGTCCCTGTCAGTAGTGTGTCCCTGTGCTCCAAAGATTGCAACTATGTAGTCGCTGTCTGTTGGGTCGTTTCCGAATGCCTCTTCGTCAGGCCAATAGAACGGATAGTAGCTTGATTCTACAAGCGCTGCAGTAGTTGCTACTGAGTTCTCTACACCATAGTCACCTAATTCCCTATAGTCTGTTCCAACAAAGTTGGCGTCGGCCACACCGGAAAAGGTATTGCTGAATGCGGTTGAATTATCCAACAGCAGATAGATATAGCTATCATTGTCGCTGTAGTACTGCCTGTATTTATAGGTATCTGTGAAACTGCCTTCCTTGGCGAAGTTTATTGGCACGTCACCAGGAGTCCTTGATGCATTGTCATCGTCAAAGTACACTGCATGTGTCTCAAAAGCTGGATTACCAAGTGTACTTATATTGCCTAATGAACCAACAGTTAGATATGTTGGGTTAGATCCATCCCAGGTTGTTGAACTGTACATACAGTTTCCATCGACTGTCAGTGTTGCACCGTTTGCATCTGCGTAGGCCCCTCCGTTTAGATCAACTGTAACAGTATACTGTACACCATTCAGATCAACTGTTGTTCCTATGTTTGCAGAATTTATAGATACCAAACCATTGTCTGTTACTATTTGACTGACATTTGGACTATGTGTTGATTGGAAATTAACTACTGCACCGTTCAGGTAGTTTCCGTCGAAGATGTCGAATGTTACTACGCCTGTCGCTGGCTTGTAGCATTTGGCAAAGAATGACACGCCGTCAATACTCCAAGTCTGCTCTGTAGGCTCGTTTTGTGGAATCTCCGGAAGCTTGAAGTAGAACGGAACTGTCCTCAAAGTGTCGTCTGAATCCCTGTAAACAATGTTATTGTTTCCAAAGATTAACTTTGTTGTATCCTGATCCACTTTGAATCCGGCAAACTTTATTTTGACAAAGTCATAACCTAAGCCATTTTCTTCAGCTTGCAGGAAATGAGCTATGTCACCACCGGCTGCGGCTGCTTCCACTCCTGCTTCGGTCAAACTGCTGTTTGTGCTCCAAAGCGGATTTGTCTGATTCCATGCCTCAACCTTGTTTTTGACTGTTATCTTTTTCACTGTATTGACACCAACAGTGGTTGCAGCTGTGTTCTGGTCAAAGCTAGCTGTCCAGTAATATGTTGATGTGTCTGTGTTTGTTGAGTCATATGGATATTGCTTTCCATCTGCCAAAGTCACAACGTTTTTTCCTACAACCATAGTCATTACACCGCGGCTTGTAGTTGGCTCAACGTTGATTGCTGACACATATACAACTGTTGTCAAAGCATATGCTCCGCTTGCATCAAGGAATGCCTCGTTAAGGTATATTCCATCACCCAGTGTCTGGCTGTCAACAAGGTTTCCTTCTGCATCATACAAATCAAACCTTGCCTGATATGCTGCAGTGCCACCAGATTGTGTTACTGCCGCCAGCTTTACAGACATTTCTTCTCCGGCATATGAACCTTTTCCAACAAGGCCTGGGATTGTGTCTCCCTCGTTGTATGTTGCCTTAGCAGACTCTTTTATTAGCTTTATTTGTTTGGTTGCGCTAATCATATCACATTCCTGAACAGTGAACTCTTCACCCAAAAAAGGGATTACGACATTGTCTGTGGAACCGTCTGTGAACTTTAACAATTTGGTTGATGCGTCCCTACAAGGAATTCCATCACCCATGTTGAGGACATAGTTGAAGTCGCCAACATTTTGCATGTAGCCAACAAGGTCCTTAATTGATTTTTGAGTAATGAACCTGATATCAGCCTTTATTCCAACAGATTCCTTCATGTTTGTATTGTATGAAGAACCATTATACCTGTAGCTCTTTGTTGCATTGTACAGGAACGGCAACTGGCCACTGCTCGGCGCCTTCATGAATTCTACAGCTCCGGAAGCATTGTTGAAATCATAGTTACTTCCTGAATATGTTTTTGCGTATTCTGTACTATAGCTTGTTGATCCGCCAATAGCCAAATCGACTGTTAAGTCGGTTGGTGTGGCTGTTCCTTCTCCGCCTGTTAGCGATGTTTCAACTGTAGCTAACTGTGCAACTCTTGCGGCAATATTACCCGCCCATACAAAGTCGCTTGCTGCTGCCGCATTTCCGGCAACAATATTAACTACTGGTGAACCATTTGCTCCAATGACATCTGATTTTGTGATGTCCATTGCAGCTGCCAATGGCGCGAGGGCTGAACCAACTAAAGCTCCACCTACTGCAATTGCAGCAAGTTTCTTTATACTTAATCCTTTCATATGTTGTTTCACCTCTTTTTTTTACAAAAAATAAGTCTAGGTGTATCCTTTCACGATCGTGTTTTTTTTCGAAAAGGCACTATGTTGTCTAGCTAGACTCATAACCTAATAACATGAGCATATTTAAATACTTTTCGCCTGCCAAAAAGACTTAAAATGGCTCCTTTCAGCCAACAAGGGTAAAATTACCCCTTTTGCAGAAAAGACCTTGTACAATTGTCGAAGTATGATTTTTCCACGTTTGACGAAAAAAATCGAATTAAATTGCATTATTTTACTTGTATAAATCAACCGTAAAATTTGATTTATTTGTACAAATCTGTATTGAATTTTGCAAGATCGTCTCTGTTCATTAGCCTGTGAATTGCATTACTGTATTTTTGCACCATATCAGCAGCTTCCATTAACCCATCCTGAAGGTCATGTGCAGAAAACTCTATTTTTGCTGGTTTTACAACCTCTACACTGCTTGGGCCATAAAAGAACATAAACCTTATCAAAGAGGCAAAATCCTTTACACTAAAATTTACTTCAAAATAAGTTGAATAATATTCGCCTTGTTTTTCAATAGGAGCCTTGTCAAGGTTATAAAGTGTAAAACTTTTGTCCTTATTCATTGCTTCTTCAAGCTGAACAATTTGCTTTTTTAAAAGCTCTTCTTCAATTGCCTGCATTTCAATAAAAGCCCTTATTCTAAGCTTATTTAGGTCTGATTCAGCAATCTTTTTGCGCTTTTGAACCTCTGAAGCAATATTTTTCTTAAGAGCATATTTTGTAGGAAAACCCTGTTTTTCAATAACCCCTAATTTTATCATTGCCTTAAGCTCATCAGTAAGTTTATTGAAAGGAATATTAAGCTGTGAATTCAAATCATCAGGAGTCTTTGGACCATGAATCAAAAGCAATGCAATTCTTTTTTGCTCGTCACTAAATCTTGCCATGTAAAAATTGAGACCGGAAAAATTTTTAAACTCAACACAGTCAATTTTTTTACTTACAATTCCCTTAAAATTTGTTTTGTATATAAATTAATACAAGATGAACATTTCCTTGCTTGAAATTCCAGTACCTAACATAGTACTTGACGGCATTGGAAACGGAGCTGCAGGAGCAGCAGAAAGTGCAGGAAATGTAGCATTAAGCCTTGCAGGAAATCCACTCCTTTTAGTAGGCGGAATAATTCTTGTAATTGCAGCATTTGTAATATTCTTCTTTTTAAAAAAAATAATAATAAACAGCATTCTGGGAATTGCAGCCTGGATTATCCTGACATATGTTTTCCAGGTTGAATTACCACTAATTCCAAGCCTTGCAATAAGCGTTATTTTCGGGCTTGCAGGAATCGGAGCAATGCTTGTAATGAAATTCTTCGGACTATT
>JAFCCG010000026.1 GCA_017610335.1 Chloroflexota bacterium
ATAAAGGAAGCTGCAAAAGAACTTGGAATGAAAACACGCGTTCTTAGAAATAAAAAAGTAAGAAGCTTTTCCGCAAGCAAGGAACAGATTGTAATAGATTTTAAGGCAGAGAAGAAACCCTTAAAATAGCATTTACTCAATTTTTGTCAGGTGATTTGAAAAATGGTTTTAAGGCTTGTTTTTTTGGGACCCCCGGGAGCAGGAAAAGGAACAATAGCACAAAGATTATGTGAAGCTCATGAGCTTTTACAAATTAGCACAGGCGATTTGTTAAGGGAAGAAGCAAAAAGAGGAACAGAACTTGGCAACAAAGTAAAAGCAATAATGGAATCAGGAGAATATGTTGACGATTCAATTGTTGCAGAACTCGTAGAAAACAAGCTAAAGGAATTGGGAACTGAAAAAGGATTTATTCTGGATGGATTTCCAAGAACAATTTCACAAGCTGAAACACTTGAAAACATTCTTGACAAAGTTGGCTTTGAACTCAACGGAGCATTTGACATTGAAGCAACTGATGAAACAATTGTTGAAAGACTTTCAGGCAGAAGAAGCTGCGGCAAATGCGGAAAAATTTACCACTTGAAAAACATTCCTCCAAAAGAAAAAGGAAAATGTGACGACTGCGGTTCTGAAGTAGTACAAAGAAATGATGACAAACCTGATGTGATAAAAACAAGACTTGAAACATACAGAGAAAAGACCGCACCGCTTGTAAAATACTATGAAGAAAAAGGACTTTTGAAAGTTGTTGACGCAAACGGCGAAATTAAAGAAAATATGAAAAATGTTGAAATGATATTAAAAGGAGTTGAGTAAATGGTTGATATTGTTGTTTTTGGAAGCGTTGCATTTGATTCAATAAAAACACCTTTTGGAGAAACAAACAAAACACTAGGAGGCAGTGGAACTTATGCAAGCATTGCAGCTTCTTTTTTCTCAAAACCAGGAATTGTAAGCGCAGTTGGCTCCGATTTTGGAACAGACAATATGGGTGTTTTGAAAAAGAAAGGTATTGACTTAACAGGACTTGAATTAATGCCTGGAAAAACATTTTTTTGGAAAGGAGAATATGGCCACGATATTAATTCCGCAAAAACGCTTGAGGTACAATTTAATGTTTTGGAAAATTTCAAACCAGAACTTCCAACAGAATACAAAAAAGCAGACTTTTTGCTTCTTGGAAATAATAATCCTGAAGCACAGCTTAATGTACTAAAGCAAATGAAAAAAAGACCAAAACTTGTGATAGCAGATACAATGAATTATTACATCGAACACAAAAGAGACAAGGTTTTGGAGGTTGTAAAAGAAGCAGACATCTGCCTTATGAACGACGGGGAAGCCAGAATGCTTTTCAATACACCAAGCCTTTTAAAAGCCGCAAAAGAAATTATTAAACTTAATTCAGACCTTGCAATAATTAAAAAAGGAGAACACGGTGCATTGTTAAGCACAGCAAAAGGAAGCTTTGTTGCCCCGGCATATCCTTTAGAAGAGGTAGTTGACCCAACAGGCTGCGGAGACTGCTTTGCAGGGGCAATGATTGGATTTCTTGCAAAGCAAGGAACGGTTAATGAAGAGCTTATGAGAAAAGCCATAATTTACGGCTCAACAGTTGCATCATTCAATGCAGAGGGAATGGGAACTGAAAAATTGTGCAGCATTTCAATTAAAGACATTGAGGCAAGGTTTAACGAATTCAAGGAAATTGTAAGGTTTTGATTTCCTGCTTAAACTCCACAAAAGGAACCATTCTGCTTTCCTTTAAAAAAGTTTGCAGCCCCATAATCTTAAGAAATTACAAATTTTAGATTTTGAAGGAGTTGATTTTTGTGGCACACGAAGTAAAAGATGAAAACTTGGCAGAACAAGGGCAAATGAACATAGAATATGCAGAGCAAAACATGCCTGCCTTAAGGGCAATAAGGGCGCGTTTTGAAAAGGAAAAGCCATTGAAAGGCATAAGGGTTGGAATGGCACTGCATATAACAAAGGAAACAGCAAACCTTGTAAGAACATTAATTGCAGGAGGGGCAGAGGTTGCAATAACAGGATGCAATCCCTTAAGCACACAGGACGATGTTGCCGCAGCCCTTGCAAAAGACGGAGTAAATGTTTACGGCCACAAAGGCGAATCAAACGAAGATTATTACAGGTTTTTGAACAAAGTCCTTGACTTCAATCCAAACGCCACAATAGACGACGGATGTGACATCATCTCAGAAATCCACGCCAAAAGGCCAGAGCTATTGAAGGAACTGATTGTTGGAACAGAGGAAACCACAACAGGCATTATAAGGCTTAGGGCGATGGAAAAAGACAAGGCCCTAAAATACCCAATAATTGCAGTCAATGACAATTTAACAAAGCACCTGTTTGACAACTACTACGGGACCTCCGAGAGTACATTAGACGGGCTAAAACGGGCTACAAATGTTCTGTTCTCAGGAAAGATGGTCGTAGTTTCTGGATATGGCGATTGCGGAAAAGGAGTTGCCTTAAGGGCAAAGGGCTATGGGTCTAATGTTATAGTCTGCGAAGTTAAGCCAGTTAGGGCACTGCAAGCAAAGCAGGACGGCTTTAGGGTAATGCCAATTGCAGAAGCCGCTTCTCTTGGAGACATTTTCATAACCGTTACAGGCGACAAGCATGTAATAGATACGCACCACATTGAAAAGATGAAAAACAATGCAATTCTTGCAAATTCCGGGCACTTTGACTGTGAGATAAATGTTAAAGGCCTTGAAAAAATGGCAAAAAGCAAGAGGAGAATTAGATGGCAGTTAGATGAATATGTTTTGGAAGATGGAAGAAAAATCTTTCTTTGTGCAGAAGGCAGGCTTGTAAACCTTGCAGCAGCAGAAGGCCATCCAAGCGAGGTAATGGACCTAAGCTTCTGCGGCCAAGCCTTAGCCCTGGAATATGGCATTAAAAACAAGGGAAAACTGAAAGCTGGGCTGCACAACTTGCCTTCAGAAGTAGATGAAGGCATTGCCCGCCTAAAGCTTGAAACAATTGGAGTTAATATTGATAAACTAACCGAGGAACAGAAGAGATATTTGGCAAGTTGGCAAGAGGGAACTTAAAATTCCTCTTGGCAAAAACCATTCTTTTTTTCTTTTTGGGATGAGATGAATTAATTTTGTTTATAAACTTCAAAATACTTTCTTTTCTTGCAACATCTACATTCCACCACTTGTTCCCATTACTAGTTTCAAATTGAACTCTTGAGTAAATTCCTATTAGACTTAGAAGCAAGGAAATCTTCTCTGCGAAGGACTTATTTTGCATTGATATTTGAATTCTGGAACTTTTACCAGATTTTAACTTATGAAAATAAATAGAACCATCGCCATCAAACAAACCTCGAATATAACCAGGAATTTCTGATTTAGACAGTAAAGGTGGTAAAAAAACTCCTTTCTTTTCTCCAAATCGATTAATTAGAATTCTTCCAACTATGGAAGGAGGATGGATATAATAAGTTTTGTCTCTCTTGTCCTTGAACTCTAAAAAACGACAATCAAAAGAACTTCTTACAAGCTCTTTGAAATGATTAATCAGTTTCTTGTTTTGATTACAGAAGAAGCAATTAATTCCTTTATTCTTGTTCTTCTTTAGCATACCATCTGAATGTAATAAACCCATAAGCTCTGGCGAAATGTTTGGCGAGAGCACTTTTACAAAAGAGTAATTTCTGCTTGAAATTTTCAAATTCATCAAATTAGGTTTTAAATTTAAAAGACTGTATAGGGAAAAGTATACATATCCAGAAGGTTTAACACTACCATTTTTTACTTCACTTAGCGTTGGAAGGTCATAAGTTATTAGTTTGGCAATATCAGTAAGCTTCATCAAAGACAATGCTTTACTAAAGATTCTTTCCCTCTCTTGAGAATCCCAATTAATGAAAATAGACCGGTCATTTAAATCAGCTAATCTTAATTTAAATTGCGTTTTATTTTCACTCATATCATAAAAAAGGAAACAGTACTTTTAAACAATTTTGAAAGAGGAGGTTTCCGGTAAAGCTTAAAAAGTAAGTTCAAGTGCCTTTCCCCCTGGCAGGAAGGGACTTAAGCAGCCCAAACGTTTTTATTAAACCTAATTCCCTTTCTTTATTATGGCAAAATTTGGAAGAAGGGACAAAAGAAAAAAGCAGAATACAAAAACTGACAGTTCTGTTCCAAAAATGGGTTTTGCCTGGACTCATGTCTGGACAAAAAGCCCAAGCGGGCATCCAAAGTATCTGCCGGACAGCCCTGACATCAAATTTGCAAGAAGGGCAATTGAAATGGCTTTGACTGCTTCAAGAAACAAGAGAATGGTTGATTTGGGGGCAGGCAGGGGAGAAGTAACCTCAACTGTTTCCAGAACAGGCGGCCATGTTACACTGCTTGACCCGGCAAAAGTTCCTGCAATGCGACAGAGGATGTCCTCTGAAAGGGCTCATGCTTACATTGAAAAACTGCCAAAAGAGTGGACAGGAAAGTTTGGTGTTGCATCCATGAATTACAGCCTTGTCTACACAAAAGATAAAGAAATGGCCATTTCCGAGATAAGGCGCATTTTGGATGAAGGGGGGAAGCTTGTTGCAACAATTCACCACCCTGAATCGACTTATGTGAAGGGCTCAAAAGTAAGGGAGCAATACAACAAGATTATGATACAGCTTTTGGAAGACACAAGAAGAAAGAGAATCAAAACCTATGCCCAAGCATGCCAGGTAATGGAAATGGCTGCCAAAATGCCTTTTGCTGGACAGGGAACCCTTGACGCGGTAAACATGCTGCTGGACAGCTACTTCAAGGGCAAAAAAAGGAGCCAGGCTTTCCACAGCCAGAAAAAAGTGTGGGACCAAAAATTAGGGGAGAATATTGAAAGGATAAAAGTGCAGGAAACTTCCTTCAAGCCATTGCGCAAGGGCAACCTTTTTCCAAACGAGGCCGCGGTACGCGAATTCTTTGAAGGCAACGGCTTCAAGGTAAGGCTTTTGAAGACCCTCAAAAAGGGCAACGACATTTACTGCTACGCAATCTACGCACAGAAAATTTAGGCCCTAAGAAAACCATTAAATACATTGCCAAAGCTAATTTTCTTTATGCCTGAAATTATTTCAGAAAAACCCGAAAGTTTTGGGAATAAAGCAGAAGACTTTGAGGCAGAAAACAAGGAAATTGACTTGGATAGCCTTGAGTCTGTTCCAGAAGGAAAGGAAAAAGAATACCTTGTTGATTTAATAGACCAGCCGGCCTGGAAAAGCATCCTAATAGGGCTTGTAAAAGGCAACAAAATGGATCCTTGGAACATTGATGTTGTAGAATTAGCAAACTTGTATTGGAAAAAAATACAGCTTCTTGAAAGACAGGATTTAAGGGTTCCGGCAAACGCAATCCTCGCCTCTGCAATCATGCTCAAACTAAAGGCAAGAACAATAAAAATAAGCAGTGTTGAAGAAGAAGATGAAACCGAGGCAAAGGAAATAAGCAAGGAAGAACTTGCAATGATTGAAGAAACCATTCCTGAATTAAGAGGGCAAAGGCAGTTTAGGGAAGGAAAAATTTCACTTGATGAATTGGTTGAAAGCATTGGCGAAATTTTGGAAAAAACAAGGTACAAAAAAAGCATTTTGCGCGACAAAGAAATTCCAGAATTCAGCCTTGAATTTAATAAAGAAAAAGCAGCAGAACAGGTTGACAAAGTCTTTGCAAAAATCAAGGAAAAGGCCGACAGCCAAGGGCTTGTAAGCTTCACAGACCTACTTGAAAACCAAACCCCTCTGGCAATGGTCTACTGCTTTGTCCCGCTTTTATTCCTGGTAAACAGCGGCAAAGTAAACGCATGGCAGGAAGAATGGTTTGGCGAAATATTTATTAGCATAGTGAAGTAGCTGTTTTTTAAAACCTATAAACACCGCAGGTATTAACAATGTTAATATCTCAAACAAATAATTTTCCTCCTCTGGACACCATTAACGGCGATAGTGGGCTTTTGCATTTTAGTGATTCATTTTAAATAATATGTCTAATAAATTATTTTGTGAAATTAATGAATCCAAAAGTTGTTTTGGCGATATCTCTTGTGAGCGTTTTTGTTCTATTGCTTGCATCAGCTCTCACACAAGTTACGGGTTATGCTTCTCTCGTTGAAAATATGAACAGCCAGTCTACTGCCCTTGCTGGAGTCGAATTAAATAAAAGTGCTTTATATGTTCCTCTGTTTTCTCTTTTAACATATTTGTTGTTTTTTGTTTTAGTCATGGTTTTTATTTTGTTAGTTGTTTTAATAAAAGAACGCAAGCAATGATAATAAAACTTGGTGATTTTTTGAACGAAATCTTTAATGAGTTCACTGATTTATGTAAGCAGATACGCTGGGGTGTTTTATTTAATGTGTTACTGGCCTCAATTTTGTTGGGCTTTATTGTGCATGAGTTAATTAATGTGTTTTTACTGGCTCATCCAACTGATATATGCTTACATATTGGCGAAAGCTCTGTAATTATGTCAGTTTGTTGTCTTACAGAAGAAGAAATGAAGACACCGCATATTGTGGCTGAAATTATTCCATTTTATGTACAGTTTCTTGTAATGTTTTTGTGGATAATAGCAAATATGAGATTTTACACTAAACCAAGCAAAAAAAAGTTGTAAAATACTTTTTTATGATTCTTTTTTAATAAATTGTGCCAACTCTTTTTCAACAGATTTTATTTTTCGCATTAGAGCTCTTTTTTCTTTTACACCGTCTTCAGCTTTTTTTGTTAATTCCGCGATTTGTTTTAGATTCTCCCGTAATTCGGTAATTTGCCCAATTATTTTTTTATTAGAGTACCTTATAATCAGGATCAATATAAAGAGGAATAATAAAAATAGCATGCTTACAATAAACAATGTTGTTAAATCCATTTTACTGCTCTTCTCCCATTTTTTCTTCTAAACCCAACAATTTGTCAATCATCTTTATTTTATTTCTTTCCCTTTTTCCTTTTATTCTTTTCTTTTTTTTATCTTTCACTTCCTCTTTTAAACCTAATAGCTCGTTTATTATTCTAGTAAAACCGAAGTTAATAATAAACAACATTAATATAAATATAAATAAAATTATAAATGCCATAAGGGCTAAGACATAAGCAGTTAGTGGAAATTCAATAAAAACTTTTTGTTTCTCAAGGGCTTCCAGCTGCTTTAATAAGTTGTCTGCTTCTTTTTCTATCTCCACTATTTCAGTGTCCAAAAACTCAAATTCTTTTAACTCAATTTTTTCTCTTGTCCCTAAGACTCTAATTTTTAGAGTGTTTATTTTTTGTTCAATTTCCCCAGTAATAAATCCTTGGCTTTTCTTATTTTGGATTAAAGAATCTATAGTAAGTAACTGTCTCTCTAACGCATTCAGTCTATAGCTGTAATACTCGGCTTCTTTTTTAACAGAAAAAGAGCATTTTGCCTGTCTTTTGTCCCCTTTATAATCCACTTCTGTATAAAAATAATATGTTCCCTCCGCTAAATCTGTTGGAATGTAAACACTTCTTATAAGGTTTCTTGATTCCTCTGAATAGAGCGCTATTTGGAACTCAGCCAGCCCAATCTGATTGGAGGCAGAGTCCTCAACCCACCAACTCAAGCTAACATCCTTATAATAATCTCCAAGATTCAAAAGAGTTATTAAGGCATCAACATCGCTACCCTGCTTTGCCACATTACTCAGGCAATCAACACTAATATCATATCTCATCTCCCCAATAATATCAACCTGTTCAATCACCTTGCTAAAAGTTATTTTTTTATTCACTGAAAGCAACTTAATTTCAATCAGTAAAGTTCCGGCAGTGCTCGGAGTCCATTGTTCACCCAAAACAATTTTTCTTATTTCCTTTGCCTCCAGACCTGAAACAACCTCGTTTGTGAAAAACTCTATTTTATTTCCTATGGTTATTCTAACTGAAACCAAAAGATTGTACTCTTTTGTTCCTGTGTTTGAAATCTTTACTTTTAAGGGAGTTGGTACACCAATTGTGGGATTATCAATACTCCACTCAATAAGGGACAAATCAGAATCAAACACTCCAACGGCACCTCCTACACTGCCTACACCACCTACACTGCCTACACTACTGCTGTCATTTGGAGTAGATGGACATGAACCACAGTCAGCTGGGCAACTGCTGCAATTCTCCCCAGCTTCACAGCTTCCGTTTCCACAAACAGCCCCGGAAGTAGTTATATTGAAAGTTCCGCTATGGGAAGCCGTGTTTTTCCCGGAATTAATTGTCGCATCATAGGCATAGGTTCCAAGGGTAGAGGGAGCAGTGAAAGTATAATAATAGTAGCCTGCTGTGCCCGACTCAATCAAACTTTTATTGCTTTTGAAAACACTGCCGCTTGGATAATAAATTGTAATGATTCCGGTTGCATATTTTATTGAACTGCCGCTGACATAAAACTGAACAGTGACAGTTGCGCCTGTTTCAAAAGAAGCAGCACTGGTTGTTGTTACATTAATGTCATGCTCTCCAACATAAAAGTAATCAGAGAGAGTTTGTTTTTCTCCATTTTCATCAACAGCATTGACATCAAGGATATTGACTCCATTCAAATCAAAAGTAAAGTTGTAGGTATAATTTCCGTCTCCCTGGTTAGCAAAAGAAAAGTTGGCAATTGTTCCGTCTGGTTTAGTTATGACTCCAGTAACATCTGCTTGAGTTATGGGATTGCCATCCTTTTCAAACACAATGGTTAAAGGGTTAGTATCGCCTTTGTCTGGGTGGTGGTTTGCATCCAAGCTTATGTCAGCTGGCGTAATGTAAGGAATACGCCAGCTAAACACATTGTCATAATTATCTGCAATTGCATAGCTAGCTAAAAACAGTAAAAAAAATAAAACCAACAATTTGTTTAATTGCATTGTAAGTTAAATGTATTTTGGTATTTAAAAATTAGTGTTTGAACACCGTGCTAGCTTATTTGGGATTTTGTAATTTTTGCCTCCAAATTTTGCCAGCTAAGCCAAAAATCAAGTTATTTTTCAGCCCCTACAGACTTGACACTACTAAGTGCTGCAAATGCTATTTAGTTTACATTAATAATTAGCCTAAAATGCGGCCTGCCAAGTGTAAGCCCGCCACTCGATGCATCAAAATACATCATTTTGTACTCTTTTAGCCATTCGGTTCTAATATCTTCTGGAGGAACTCCAACATCTAGTCCTAAAACATACTGCCCTTTGGGAGTGCCCTCATGAACTTTCACATTTATTTTAACAACCCTTGCCCAGTTGCTGTCAAACTTTGGATAGGCTGGACCAAGCAAAAACACTTTTTTGTCAAAAGAAACATCAAAATATTTGCTTACAATGGCAGGGTCTTGTGTGTTAAAAACTAATCCATTTTGATCTTTGGAACTCTGTGGAAAAACCGGCATTAATTGAAATCCCTGATGGGTTTGAACTCCCCAGCCAACATGCCAAAAAGTTCTTGCTTCAAATTCTGTGCCAGCAAAAGTATTAGCCCAGATATCTGCTGGATAAGCACCCCATCCGATTACTCCCCAACTGCTTGGGTCTGGCTCCAGCCACCACCTTAAACCAGTTTTTTCAAACCCTGGGTAAAATTCAGGCTGCTTATAGTATCCTTCAGTGAAATATTTCAAATCCTTCCATTTACCAATCTCAAACATGTAAGCCATTGTCCCAAAGTCATCTGGAACCAGAGGCATTTCTTCAAAAACCTCCATTGGAATTCCATAAGTGTCCCTGTTGGGCCTTCTTTTTTCTTCAAACATTTTTTCCCTGCTAACGGCTTCCTCCAGTTTTTCAAAATCGGATTTTTGTTCTGTTGCTGCGTCAGTTGTTTCTTCTGCAGAAGAAAGGGTAGAATAGCCTATTGGAGAAGGTGGAATAAGGTTATTTACTCCAAAAAATGCTACTGCACCCCCAAAGACAATAATGGCAATTAAAATTATTAAATAAGATTTTTTCATTTCTCCCCAAGTTTTCATTTTATCCCTAGCCCTTCATTAAACTATATCTATAATAAAATAAAAGAAAGCAAAGATTATAAAAGCTTTTACCCTATCCTCAGTTCGCCGTTGCTTCTGTTTGCAGAGTATCAGTAGTTGTGCCATAACTCATTCCTGTGAAGTCTGCTGCCAAGCAAAGATGATTGGTATCTGATACACGCAAGTTGTCAAACACATGAGTTGTAGTGTCGCTAATTTGAACACAGGTAGTAGTAGTTGGGACAGTTGTATCGTCCAGTGCGACTACGCTGCAAGTAACTTCCCAGCCACCTATTCCATTTGTTCCACAATAGGTAGTGTCGTCTCCAAGCCATCCTTTTAGAGTTACTCCTGTTTCAAGCGTTGTAGTAATTGATACATTGACATCAATTGGTATGTTTCCCCCGTTTGTAACAGTGATTGGCGCAGCGGAATCAGACTGGCATGTAGAACCGGCGGATTCTGCATCATAAGGAACAACCTGTGAACAATTTCCGTCAATATCAGAGTCAAGCACGGCATTTGATTCAACGAAATACATAGCGTCTGTAGAACAGCCTCCGCCATAGCCTAAAGTGTGTGCAACACTTGATGGAATAACCCATGAAAGGGTTGTTGTTTGGGTATCAGCAAAAACAATCAAAGAAAAACCAATTAGAAATATAGCAATTGTTAAAATTTTGAGCTTCATTTTTTATAGTAAATATTAGAGCACGGTTATTTATAAAGTTATTGGTGTGGCTCAGTTCTGTATTGTCCTGAATTTAGTTCCTTTCTATACTTTTGTTTGTTATATACTTTTTGTTTGTTATATTCTTTTAATAGCTTTTCTTCCCAGCTCATGTGTTGCACCTCATTTTTTTTAGAGGAGAACTTATTCTGGGGCAGGACACTGTATAGGCATTGCATGGCTGAATACCTGTCATTCGACCTTTAAAAAGATGTTTAGCCTTGGCCTGTTTATTGAAATATTGCCTGCACCTGAAAAATATTTTTGGCTTTGGGTTTCTGACCATTTGCTTTCTGCTTCCGCATCTGGTGCAATGGCGTCAAAGCCAATGCTGTAAATTCTGGCAGGAGTGTCTTCTTTTGCTTTGATTTTTATTGCAACCTTGTGCATCCATTTTTTGTCAATTACCGGATATGTTGGTCCTAAAAGAATATTTTCTGGCTCTATTTCCACAACAAAGTTTTCTTGAACCGTATTTGTGTCAACAACAACCAGTTTTATCCCCTGAAAGGATTGAATGTAGTAAGCAGAGTGAACAAATGCAAACACAGTTATTTCTTCCTCTTTTTTGATAGAATAGTTTTGGTTTGCAGGGTAAACGCCAAAGCCGTAGGCCCCCCACCTGCTTAAGTCAGGGTTTTTCCAGTAAGGCAAGCCTATTTCTTTGAACTCTGGCAAAAATTCAGGCTGGAGGTAATAATTTTCATCCAATTGCTTTGCAATTGAAAAGTCCCCTGATTCGAAGGAGTTTCTCTTCTCCCAAAAGTCGTTTGGTAGCATAGGAAGGTTGGCAAAGGCTTCCTTAATCGGTTTTTTGATTGGTTGCTGGCTTTCGTTCAGGAAAATCCCTAAACCGTATGAGTCTCTGTCAATCACTGGCTTTTGCTGTGTTTCATTGCCTTGCCCTGCACTTTGCTCTTGCAGGGGGGCTTGAATGCAACCGCATGTGAATAGCAATATAGTAAAAAGAACCGGCAAAAACATTTTTTTCATTTAATCAAATCTCTTCACGTTGCACTTGAACTATGCGTCAAGGTTTTATCTGTTGAACCAACACTTGCTGAAACAAAGTCTGCCCAGGCCCATCCATCCGCATCTCCAGCTGTTGTAATGTTTGATTCAATTACAGCCTTGCTTGTTCCGACTTCTACGCAGCCTGTTGAAGGCGTTCCACTGCAGCTTGCCTCATAGCCGCTATCAACTTGTGAAACCTTAAACTTAAGCGAAACAGGCAACGCACTGTCAATGCCCATCTCCCACGTTAGGTTGGTTCCTGCAGTGCTCTGGTTGTCAAAGTGGAAAAATGGCGTGCTATCGTTTTGGCCTTCGCAGGCAACCTGTGTTTCGTCAGCCAGACCGCTTAAATCGCTTGTTTCAAAGTAGCATTTTTCACAGTCTGCCGATGCATCGATGCTTCCTTTTCCTTCTATGCAGCCACTCGCAGGCAGGGTCACTGCAAAAGTTAGGTCTATAAGAATCTCTATTCCCATGTTTCTATCAGGGCTTGCATCAAAGTTGTCAAAGCCAGTTCTTGTAATGTTGAAATCCCAGGTTTCCTCTGATTCATCCAAAGGAGCGGTGCCTGACGTTGCCTGGCAGGAGTAGAAACCGGCAGAACCTGTTGAATCAGAGCAAATTAAAGCTGATTCTGTCACATCCCTAAACATTACGGTTGCGTCGTTGATTGCTGTTCCACAACTATTTTCAATATTGGCAACATTGAAGTCAATTGTTTCAGAGTCCGGTTGGAATGCGTCATCAATTGGAAACCAGTTTCCGATAGCAAAAGTGTCATTGTCGACCGTATAATTTCTTGAAGGGGTTGTATTGGTGTCAAAGCCTGTCTTCATTATGTTCATAAACCATGTGTGAGAGCCAATTGATAAATCGCTGTCTGTACAGCTGTAGCTTCCGCTTGAGCCTGTTGAATCAGAGCAGAGTATGGTGCCTCCTTCTGTAACATCCACTGTTGCATTATTTACAGCTGTACTGCTGCAGTCTGTGACAGTGCTAATTGTAAAGGTGTCGGTCTCGCAATACTTTTGGCTTGCAGCCTCTGCAGGAGTAACTGTCTCAGTATCATAGGTAAAGGAATCGTTTACGTCAAATGTCCCCAAAACCAGAGTGGTGTCACAGGCGTCTTCGTCATCACAGCATGTTG
>JAFCCG010000027.1 GCA_017610335.1 Chloroflexota bacterium
GCGTAAACTCTTCTTACAAAAGGAATTCTTTTCGGGTAACTTGAGCCGTATTTGTGTCTTGCAAGAAGATGACCTCCAGCCCCTAATCCAATAGCACCAACAGCGGCACTTTTTAGAAAAGTTCTTCTGTTAATTTTTTTTTTCATTTCACAACTTTCCACTTTGTGCCTTTTTCAGTATCATCAAGTATTATTCCTTTTTTTGCAAGGTTTTTTCTTATTTTGTCTGCTTCTTCCCACTTTTTTTTCGCTCTCAACTTTTCTCTTTCTTTTATTAGTTTAAGTTCAGTTTTTCCAATTTCGTTGTTTTGTTCAAAATCGATTACTGCAAAAACACTGTCAAGCTTTTTCAAAAGGACCAATGCAAGCTTTGCGTCTTTTTTGCCAATTTTTCCGGCGTCAAGAAGCGAATTGCATTCTCTTACAAATTCAAACAATGCAGCAAAACCAAGCGGGGTGTTAAGGTCGTCGTCCATTGCCTTTTCAAACTTTTTTTCGGCTTTTTCAATTGCCTTTTTTATTTTGCCGGAGTCCTTTCCATCCGGTTCCTTCAGCTTTCCAATCAATTCATTCAGCCTGTCAAGGCTGTTTTGCGCTGCCCTCAGCCCTTCAAATGTAAAGTTAAGCGGCTGCCTGTAGTGTCCTGAAATCATCAGGTACCTTACGGCAATTGGGTTGTAATCTTTCAAATCCCGCAGTGTATAAAAGTTTCCAAGGCTTTTGCTCATTTTTTCTCCGTTTACCCGGAGGAAAGCGTTGTGAATCCAGTATTTTGCAAAAATTTTTCCTGTTGCTGCTTCAGATTGCGCTATTTCGTTTTCGTGATGTGGAAAAATTAAATCTTCTCCTCCGCCGTGAATATCAAAGCTTTTACCCAAGTGCTTCATGCTCATTGCACTGCATTCAATATGCCATCCTGGTCTTCCTTTTCCAATTTCTGTTTTCCAGAATACTTCTCCATCATTCTCATCCCATGCTTTCCATAATGCAAAATCCTGTGCTTCGCCTTTTTCATACTCGTCTTGTTTAACGCGCGCTCCGGCTTTAAGTGTTTTGAAGTCAATGTGAGCAAGCTTTCCGTAATCTTTGAATTTTTTTATTTTGTAGTAAATGCTTCCATCTTCTCCCTTGTAAGCATAGCCTTTTTTCAAAAGCATTGCAATTAATTCAACCATTTCTTTTATGTGTTCTGTTGCTTTTGGATAAACATCTGCTGGTAATACCTTTACGCTTTCCATATCTTCAAAAAATACTTTGGCATATCTTTCAGTAAATTTTTTGAGGGAAATGCCTTCCTTTTGCGAATCCCTGATTGTTTTGTCGTCAACGTCGGTAATGTTTCTCACATGCTTTACCTTAAATCCCTTGTAAAGCAAATAGCGTTTTAAAATGTCTTCTGATAAAAAGCTCTTCAAATTTCCTATGTGAATAACATTGTAAACAGTTGGGCCACAGGTATACAAGCCAACGTTCTTTCCTTTCAATGGCTTGAATTCTTCTTTTTTCCTTGACATTGTATTGTATAATTTAAGCATTTGAACCAATACATTAATGGATTAAAGAATATTAAAAGAATTGGTTTGCCCCAACAAAAGAAATAAATACCTGGTTTGAGCTAATTGTTTAATGATAAAAAAACGCAGCAAGAAAAAACCCAAGCCGACACTTGCCAAAAGCACCTTTAGGCGTGTTCGTGGTTTTAGGCCAAAACTGTCAAAGCATGTTTTTCTGAGCGAAAGTCAGTTGCCAACCAATAAGAGGATTTCCTCTCTTGTTGCGCATGCAGACGACCTTGCTTTAAATGCCGGCAGGACTGTTTTTGCTATGGCAAGGAAAAGCAGGAAGAACAATGTCCATTCCTTTGTGCTAATGTCCGGTCAGAGGGCGATTTTGAATGAAGCAAGTGCAAAAAGGCGGGCTGCCATAAGGAGAGTTGAGGCAGCAAAGGAGGCAAAGATTTTGGGTGCAAAGAGCCATTTTCTAAGGCTTTCATTCTATGAAGGCAAAAGGGTTTCAGCCAAGGATGTTGAAAGTCTTTCAAGGGAGCTGGAAAAGCAGAATCCTGAAATTCTTTTAATTCCCCATTCCCTGGATATGAGCCATCCTGACCACTTTTTTTCCCACAAGCTAGGGGTTGCTGTTGCAAAAGAGCTTGTGCTCAAAACAGGCAGGCCAATAGAGGTTTGGGAGTGCGAAAGCGTCTGGGACCCGATTCCAAACACAGCGGTAAACACATATGTTCTCAATTCTGCCAGAGCCTCTAAAGTTCAGTCTGAAGCGCTTTCAGTCCACAAGTCCCAGATGTCAAGGACTCCATTTGACAGGATAAACAAGGCGGAATCATTCAAAAGAAGAATGCTTTTGGGTGAAGCTCTTGCAGGCTTTGGCAACAAGCCCAAGAAGATTCCTGACGCAGAGGCATTCATTCGCTACAGGCTTGTCAAGAAAAAAGGAAAAGTGGCAAAAGAGCCAATTGTTGCCTAAATCCTGAACTCTGCCTTCCAATATTTGCATACTTCCAGTGTTCTTTTTTCTGCCACTCCTGTATATTTTTCCGGGTCGTTTAAGATTGTAAGCTGTTTTGGACTAATTTTTTCAAAGAATTGTTTCAGGTCTGAATCGGCTTTTGCCAGTTCCATTACTGTCTTTCCTGTTTTTTCAGCTTCAAGTGTTTTTTCTCTTACATATTCGTGTGCGTCAGGATGTCCTTTTGCTGCAAGAAGCAGGTAAAGTGGTTCTGCAATAATTCCTTGTCTGCTTTTGTCAAAGTTTTTCTTCATATTTTTCTTGTCTACGACCATTTTTTCACAAACTTTATCAAGTCTGTTTGCGCTTGAAACAAGTCCTGCTAAAAGTTCTGGTACAAACCTTTGCGAAGCACTGTTTGTCAAATCTCTTTGGTGTTCGCTTATTGCATCCATGTTAAATGTTATTACGTGTGGCATAAACACTTTCCACATGCTTTTAACGTTTTCAAAATTTATTGGATTTCTTTTATGAGGCATTGTTGAACTTCCAACCTGTTTTGCTTCAAATGCTTCTCCAACTTCGGCAATTTCGCTTCTTTGCAAGTGTCTCATATCATCTGCAAAATTTGCAAGCACGTTGAAGGCTCCAATAAGTGCGTTTAGTAAGTCAAGTAATGATTCTGGTGCAACAATTTGTGTTGAGTGCATGGCTTGTTTTAGTCCAAGCTGTTGCATTATGCTTTTTTCAAATGCTTCCGGATCCTTTAGGAAAAGACTGCTTCCGTTGAATGCTCCGACTGCTCCGGAAAATTTTCCTTCAAGTTCTTCTTTTGCATTGTTTACTGCTCTTATTCTGTTTCCTAATCTGTTAACATATCCTGCAATTACAAAACCAAATGTAACCGGTTCTGCATGCTGTCCATGCGTCCTACCAATCTGCAAAGTTGATTTTTCTCTCAGTGCAAGTGTTATTAGTGTTTTTTCAAGCTTTGTAAGGCTTGGAATAACGAGCTTTTCACAGGCTTCTTTGTATCTTAAAGCATTTGATGTATCGACAATGTCATAGGATGTTGCTCCAAAGTGAACAAATGGTTTTGCTTCCTTGCTTACTTTTGCTCTAATCATATTTACAAGAGCTTTTACATCGTGTCTTGTTACATTTTCTTCTTCGTAAACTTCTGCTGCTGTAACTTTTTCAGAGGCTTTTGCAATTTCTTCGGCAATTTTTCTGTCACATATTCCTTGTTTTGCAAGTGCTGTTGCAAGTGCTGCTTCAACTTTTGCTTGGTATTTTATTCTTGCCTCTTCGCTTAAATATTTTGAAAGGGCTTTGTTTCCATATCTGTAATCCATTGGTGAAATATTGTCAAATCTGTCCATCTTTAAGCCTCCTTGCTTTTTTCAAGAAATGTTTTGTATTGGTTCATTGTTTCTTCAATGCTTGGCACATTCCAGTGTTTTTCTCCTGTCCAGGTTTCGCACACGCTTTTGTACATGTTTGAAGTGATATCAATCAATTCTTTTGGCAGGCGAGGCGGAACAGTAAATTCTCCGTGTCCTTTTCCTTCAGCTTTTTCTGATTCAATTACTTCATGCCATGGAGTTGTTTTATAATAATCTCTCAAAATCTGCTTGCTTACATGGATTCCGTTATACAAAAACCTGTTTTCGTCAAGTGTTCCGCATACATCTACAAGAATTAATTTCCTTTTTGGATTCATTGCAAATTCAACTTTTCCATCGGCGTGTTCCAATCCTATTTCGTCTGCTTTTTTTGTCAAAAAGTTGTTTATTTCCAAAGCCTTTTCTTTTAAGTCTTCAATCTCTGCCTGGTTTAAGCATGCGATTTCTGCCGCCTCTTTCCAGGTCAAATACCTGTCTGTTGGTTCCAGCTTTGTGCTTACATCCATTATTGGCAAGGCAAGTTTTTCACCAGGATGTGGCGTTTTTTCAAGACCCAATTGTTCAAGTGTTGTTTCGCCTTTTGCAAGTCTTTTGAATACACTACTTCCTTCTGGTAAAGAATTTCTAAAAATAACTTCTAATGGCACAAGGTAATTTCTCATTCCTGGTTTTAGTTCGTCTTTTTGCGGAAACAAAACGCGCACTATGTCTACTTCCATTTTGTTTCCTGAGTCAAGTTTTCTAAAATGGCTTTTTATTTTTTGTTTTTCAAGCTCTTTAAAATTGTATGCAGCCATTCTGCACAATGCTTCGCCTTTGTTTGGAATTGTGTCAGGCATTTTGCCGTAATCAAATACAGAATAGTCGTCGGTAAATTTGAATACTCCAATTCCTTCAAGATCCTCTGTTGCCGGTCTTTTTATTGTCAAATCTTTTACGCTTCCCATATAATTCCCTCCAATTTAAATATTTTAATCGCTTGTTCTTTTAATTATTTTTGCAGCGCACAATGCTGCATTTTCTCCCCTGCCTAATCCGACCCAAAGGCCTTTTGTGGCAAGAATTGATAATTTTAATGCGTCACTTTTTTCTGAATCTTCTTTTATTGGCACAAAAATTACTAATTGTTTTTCTGGGTCAACTGCTTCAATAGTGCCGATTTCAATAAAGTCAATGTAAACTGCTTCATTGTCATTGTAGGAATCTTCTTCTTGTTCTTCAAAAGTAATATCTTCTTCTTCAAGTGTTTTTTTGCATGCGCTGATTCTTTTTTGTTTACAACTGCTTCAACTGTTTCTTCAATTGCTTCAACTCCTGTTCCAAGTACTGCAAAGCCTTTTGGCATTTGATGAATGCTTAACAAAGCATCTAATCCAAAATAGTTTGCATTTACTGGAATTCCAATAACAAGTTTGTCACTGTGTGAGGCAATAAACCCCGGAAGGGCTGCACTCAAGCCGGCTCCGGCAATTACAATCTTTTCATCGCTTTTTTTTAGAATTTTAATAAGCCTTTCAGGTTCCCTGTGAGCCGAGCATATTTCGAGAGTTGATTCAATTCCTCTGTCTTCAAGCTTTTCCATTAGCTTACTGTAAACTGCCTTGTCTGACTCAGAGCCAAATATTACAAGCACTTCCAAAGAAAAAACCTAAAAAAAATAAATGGTAAAGAGAATTTAAACATATTGGCTTGCGTTTGGTTGCTTAACTTGGAAAGAAAGCTTAAATAATGCTTTCCAAGCAATTTCTTTTTATGCAGAAAAAGGATGCAATGGATTTTTTGGACAATCTTCAAGGCAAAGGTATTAAGTTAGGTCTTGAAAGAATTGAGGGTTTTCTTGCTTTTGTTGGAAACCCTGAAAAAAACTTTAAGTCTGTTCACGTTGCAGGCACTAATGGCAAGGGAAGCACTGCTACAATGATTGAATGCATTTTAAGGAAAGCCGGTTACAAAACAGGGCTTTATACAAGCCCGCATCTTGTCTGCTTTACTGAAAGAATCAGAGTTAATGGAAAAAAAATTTCTGACAAGAATTTGGTAAAAGAAATTTTTGCCTTAAAGAAAGAAATGGAAAAATCCGGAATTTCCTTAACCTACTTTGAATTCATTACCGCGCTTGCATTCAGGCATTTTGCAGATTCAAATGTTGAAGTTGCGGTTTTGGAGGTTGGAATGGGCGGCAGGCTTGATGCAACAAATGTTGTGATTCCCTCGGTTTCAGTTATTACAAATATTGCAATAGAACATGAACAATTTTTGGGAATAACGCTTGCGCAAATCGCTGAAGAAAAAGCAGGGATAATAAAGGAAGGTATTCCTGTTGTTACAGCTGAGCAAAATGAGACCGGTCTTCAGGTAATTCGAAAAGTGTGCAGGAAAAAAGAAAGTCATTTGTCTATTGTGCAAAGGCCTTTGCTTGAAGGCGTTGGAATGAAGGGTTTTTTTCAGGAATGGAATGCTGCTTTGGCAGTTGCTGCTGTAAAGCAATTGAAGTTAAGTGGTTTTGTTGTTGAAAAGCCGGCGATTAAAGAAGGGCTTTCTTTGGCAAAGATTTCGGGAAGGTTTGATATTGTAAAAAAAAATCCTTTTGTTGTGCTTGATTGTGCTCACAATCCTGCCTGCTGTGTTGTGCTTTCAACCGCGTTCCAATACGAATTTCCTGAAAAAAAGGCATTGCTTGTTTTTGGGGCAAGTAATGACAAAAATGTTATAGCAATGGCTGAAAGGCTTGTTCCAATTTCCAAAAAGGTTTTTGTTACTGGTGCAAAATACAGGGCAATGAGTGTTGAAAAGCTTACAAGAGTGTTTGAAGGTCTTGGAATTGAAATTGAGCTTGTTGCAGGTGTTGAAAATGCTGTGAAAAAAGCAATTTCTTGTGCAAAAAAAGATGGTGTTGTGCTTGTTACTGGAAGTTGTTTTGTTGCCGGAGAGGCTTTGGATTTTTTGAAAAAAAGCAAGTAGGTTTTTAAGGAGAATCTGTTTTTAATTTTATAAAGGGTTTTTAGTAATTTTTTTAGGGGTTTTTTAGTAACGTTTTCAGGGATTTTTTAATAGATTTTTTTCAAGTGATTTTTAATGGCCTGGACTATGGAACGAAAGACAAATTTTCTTCTTGCTTTATTTATAGGCTGTCTTGTTACTGCAAACCTTATTGGCTTGAAGATTGCCTCTTTTGGAATTTTTGAGGCAAGTGTTGGAATTCTTGTTTTTCCTGTTCTTTTTCTGATAACGGATATTATTGCAGAGGTTCATGGAAAGCAAAAGGCAAAAGAATTTGTTTACCTTGGGCTTGTTGTTTTAGTTTTTGTTTTTATTATTACTGCTGTTGCGGTTTTTCTGCCTACTGCTGACAGAAGTTTTGTTTCTGCTGCTGAATATAATGCAATTTTTGGTACGACTTTGAGAATTTTTGTTGCTTCAATACTTGGTTTTTTCTTAAGCCAAATGCACGATATTCATGCTTTTCATTATTGGAAGGAAAAAACAAATGGAAATCATTTGTGGCTTAGAAACAATGCTTCAACAATTATAAGCCAGTTTATTGATACAACTATTTTCATGTTTGTTGCATTTTATGCTTTGACTCCAAAATTTACTGTAGAATATATTTTTGCGTTAATAATCCCTTATTGGATCATTAAAGTGCTTTTTGCAGCCTTTGACACTCCTTTTTGCTATGTTGGCGTAAAATGGCTGAAGGGGACGAGTACAAAAGCCTAATGTTTGCAAAAAGTTATGTTTGTGCAAATGTGCATGCAACAGTTCCTTTTTTAATTTCTTAAGCTTTATTTTTATCATAACTATTTAGAGGTCTTTTGGTTTATGGAAGCAAAATATGAAATGCATTTGGATTATTTAAAAAAACAAGACGAAGTTGTTTACGATGCAATTGAAGCCGAGAAAAAAAGGCAAATGGAAGGAATTGAATTAATTGCAAGCGAAAATCTTGTAAGCCAAAGCGTTCTTGAAGCAATGGGCTCTGTTTTAACAAACAAGTATAGTGAAGGTTATCCTGGTAAAAGATATTATGGTGGAAATGAACAAATTGATGTTGTTGAAAATCTTGCAATTGATCGTGCAAAAAAGCTTTTTGGAGCAGAGCATGTAAATGTTCAGGCTTTGTCAGGAAGTCCTGCAAACATGGCTGTTTATTATGCGTTGATGGATCTTGGCGACACATTTATGGGATTAAAGCTTACTGAAGGCGGGCATTTAACACATGGTCATCCTGTAAATTTTTCAGGAAAGCATTATAATTGTGTCCAATACGGGGTTGACAAAAAAACAGAAATGCTTGACTATGATGCAATTGAAAAGCAGGCAAAGGAAGTAAAACCAAAGCTAATTTTGAGTGGTTATACTGCTTATCCAAGAGCAATTGATTTTAAGAGATTTAGAGAAATTTGTGACAATGTTGGTGCATTTTGTGTAGCAGACATTGCTCATATTGCGGGATTGTGTGCTGTAGGTGTTCATGAAAATCCTGTTCCTTACTTTGATGCAGTTACTACTACAACTCACAAAACTTTGAGAGGGCCCAGGGGTGCAATGATAATGTGCAAGGAAGAGTTTGCTGAAAAAATTGACAAGGCAGTTTTTCCAGGATTGCAGGGTGGCCCGCATGATCACATTACTGCAGCAAGAGCAGTTGCATTTGGAGAAGCACTTCAGCCAGACTTTAAGGACTATGCTGTGCAGATTGTAAAAAATGCAAAAGCAATGGCTGAAGAACTTATGGCTAATGGAATAAGACTTGTTACCGGTGGAACCGACAATCATTTACTGCTTGTAGATATATTTCAAAGCAAGGCTCTTACTGGCAAAGAAGCAGAGCATGCTCTTGAACTTGCGGGAATTTACTGTAATAAAAATACAATTCCTTTTGATACCCGTTCGCCTTGGAATCCAAGCGGAATTAGAATCGGAACACCTGTTCTTACAACAAGAGGCATGAAAGAATCTGAAATGAAAGAGGTTTCGAGTTTTATTATTAAGGCATTAGATAACAGTAAAGAAGAAGCAAAGCTTGCAGAAATAAAAAAGAATGTTAAAGAATTCTGCAAGCAATTTCCATTCTACAAATGAGGTTTTTTTTATGGGGACTGTTTTAATCAGTAAAAAAACAGCTGCAAATCTTTTCAAGGAATCTAATACTTTGCTTGAAGAATTACGCAGTAAAGGTGTAAAGCCAGGTCTTGCAGTAATTTTAGTCGGGAATAATCCTGCATCAGAACTCTATATCAAGAAAAAGAAAATTGCATGTGACGAACTTAGTATTACGTTTGAATTGTTGCGATTTGATGAAAAGGTTTCACAAGAGAAAATTCTTCAAACCATAGATAAACTCAATAACAAAGAAACAATTAATGCAATTCTTGTACAGCTTCCTTTGCCAAAAAATTTTGATACTCCAAAAATACTTAACACAATTTCTCCATTAAAGGATGTAGATGGTTTTACTGCGTTTAATCTTGGGCTTTTGAATTATGAAAAGGAAGAAATTGTTTCATGTACTGCTCAGGGAATTGTAAGACTTTTGGAAAGCACCGGAACAGTAATTGAAGGAAGTAATGCATGTATTGTTAATCATAGTATTGTTGTAGGGCGGCCTTTATCTCAGCTTTTGCTCAACAGAGGTGCAACAGTTACAATTTGTCATAGCAAAACAACAGACCTTGCAATGCATACAAAAAATGCAGACATTCTTATTACTGCGGTTGGAAAACCAAAGCTCATTAATGGCACCATGGTAAAATCTGGTGCAATAGTAATTGATGCAGGAATTGCAAAAGAAAACGGAAAAACCGTTGGCGATGTTGATTTTGAAAGTGTAAAAGATATTGCTTCCTATATCACACCTGTTCCAGGTGGCATTGGTCCAATGACTATTGCATGTCTTGTTTTTAATGTTGCAAAGCTTGCAATGCTTCACAATAGTGCTTAAGTTGGGCTAGTTCTACAATAACTAATTATTTTTTTAGAAGAAGCTGCTTAAATTCAGCATAATCATTTGCCATTTCTTTAAATTGTTCTTTTTTTTCTTCCAGCCCCTCAAGGCTTTTTGGAAGGTTTGGCTTAATTGCAATAACCTGATTTATTGTTTCAGGAAACTTTGCAGGATGTGCTGTTTCAAAACTAATACAAAGTCCAGTTGTTACTCCTTCTGGTGCATGCTGTAAAGCAAACCAGCCAACTGCTCCATGTGGTTCAAGAATTGTATTATAATTATTATAAGTTCTCCTAATAGTTTGTCTTGTTTCCTTATCACTTACTGAAATTGAGAAAATTTCCTCATTCATCTTTTTCATATCTGGCATCTTTACAATTTTGCCTGTTTCATCCATTTGGCCGTTGTAAAGTGCAATAAGTCTTACGAGATTGCTTGGATGTCCAACATTCATTGCATTGCTAAGACATTTTCTTGACGGTGTAAGTTTTTCATATTTTCCAGTGTTAAGAAACTTTGGAAATTCATTGTTTTCATTAGTGGCTATAATAAACTTTTTTACAGGAAGTCCCATGTTTTTTGCAATAAGTCCTCCGCATATATCGCCAAAGTTTCCGCTTGGCACACTAAACACCGCTTTTTCGCCTTTCCTTTCAAAAAGTTTTGAATAAGCATAAAAATAGTAAACGGTTTGTGGCAGAAGCCGGCCAAAATTTATACTATTTGCACTGCTAAGACTTAATTTTGCAAGTTTTTTATCTACAAATGCCTGCTTTGCCAATTCCTGACAGTCATCAAACTTTCCGTCAACAGCAATTGCTCTTATATTATTTCCTAAAGTGGTCATTTGTTTTCTTTGCCTTTCACTTACTTCCTCTTTTGGAAATAAAATTACTATTTTTATGTTGTCTAGTCCAAAAAATGCGTTTGCAACAGCACTTCCTGTGTCACCGCTTGTTGCAGTCAAAATTGTAAGGCTTTTTCCTTCCTGCTTTAAAAAAAATTGCATTAATCTTGACATCATTCTTGCAGCAAAATCTTTGAATGAAGCTGTTGGTCCTCTGTCAAGCCTCATTAAATACTTTTTTTCATAAACTTTTTCGAGAGGAACTTCAAAATCATATGCCTCTTTGCATATTCTTTCAAGTTCTTCTTCAGGAACTTCATCTTGCAAAAATTTTTTTGCAACAATAAATGCAATTTCCCAATATTTTTTTTCTTTCATTGCAAAAATTTCTTTTAACGAAAGCTTTGGAATTTCTACTGGCATAAAAAGTCCTTTGTCAGGGGCAAGGCCTTGAATTAGTGCTTCTTTAAAAGAAACAAGCGGAGTGCTGTTGTTTGTACTATAGTATTTTATTGCCATTACTCTACAAGCTCTTTTTCTTTAAGTGCTGCAAGAATTTTTTCTTTATCAAAGCCCTGAATCATTATGCCGTCAATGTCAAGCACCGGTGCGCTTATTTCATCTGTTGAATTTCCCGCATTTTCAAGTTTTTTTACGGCTTCAGCGTTTTTTTCCTTGTCTTCCTGTATATTGAATTCTTCAAACGCTATGTTTTTTCTTCTAAGCACGGCTTTTGCCGCAGAACATTTTGGGCAATTTGAAATAGAGTAAACAATCACACTCATACCAAAAAAGATGTTACGAAAACTATTTAATGAATTGTTAAACTAACTTATTCACAGAGGCCTTAAATTGACAAAGCTTATTTTGGGAGTGCTTGCAAGTACCAAAGGAACTGATTGCCAAAGGGTAATTGATGCAATTGAAGCAAAAGAGCTTGATGCAAGGATAGCATGCGTTGTAAGCAACAAAAAAGAAGCGTTTGCCTTGGAGCGGGCGAGAAAGCATGGCATTGAGGCAATTTTCTTAAACCCGAAAGAATTTAGCTCAAAAGATGAGTTTGACCAACAATTAGTTAGGGTGCTGCAAGAAAGAAAGGTTGAGCTTGTTCTCTTAATCGGCTATAACAAGTTTTTAAGCAAGCCCTTTATTGATGCATTCAGGAACAGGATAATGAACATTCATCCAAGTCTTTTGCCTGCATTCAAGGGCTGGGACCGGAATGTGCATGAAGATGTGCTAAAGGCAGGTGTAAAGGAAAGTGGATGCACTCTTTTCTTTGTTGACGAAGATCCTGATGCAGGTCCGATAATTTTAAAAAAAGCCGTTTCAATTGTTGAAAATGAAACCGTTGATTCTTTGAAGGAAAAGGTGCAGAAAGCCGAGCAGGAAATTATCCTAAAAGGAATTAAATTGTTTGGTGAAGAAAAACTTACAGTAAATGGCAAAAAAGTAATCTTAAATAGCTAAATATTGGAAAAAAGGTATTTGTAAAATGAGCAAAGCGAAAAAAACGGCATTAATCAGTGTTTCGGACAAAACAGGCCTGGCTGAATTTGCCAAAGGATTGGAAAGCCATGGCTTTGAAATAATTTCCACTGGCGGAACAGCAAAAGCAATTGAAAAAGCAGGCGTTAAGGTTGTGCCGATTAAAAAGGCAACAGGCTTTGCTGAAATGCTTGACGGTCGCGTTAAGACACTGCATCCAAAAATTCATGCAGGCATTTTGGCAGACCGTTCCAAAAAAGAGCATATGGCCGCAATTAAAAAGCACGGAATAAATGCTATTGATCTTGTTGTTGTAAACCTTTATCCTTTTAGGGAAACAATTTTGAAGAAAAATGTTTCGTTGGAAGATGCAATTGAAAATATTGACATTGGCGGTCCAACTTTAATAAGAGCTGCGGCAAAAAACAATGAGGCAGTGGCAGTTGTAACTTCCCCAAGCCAGTATGGAAAGGTTTTGGCAGAGCTAAAAGAAAATGGTAAAATTTCACCTGAAACAAGAAAAAAGCTTGCAGCGAAAGCCTTTGAATTAACTGCAGCATATGATACGACCATAAGCAATTTTCTACATAACAAGTTTCTTTCAGAAGAAAAATTTCCTCAAAGTTTAAGTATCTCATTTGAAAAAGTCCAGCCTTTGCGTTATGGAGAAAACTGGCATCAGGAAGCCTGCTTTTACAAGGATGTCGTTTCCACTGCTTGCGGAATTGGAAACGCAGAACAATTGCATGGAAAGGAAATTAGTTTTAATAATATTAATGATGCAAATGCTGCAATTGAATTGGTTAAAGAGTTTGATGAGCCTGCTGTTGTAATAATAAAACATACAAACCCCTGTGGTACAGCGGTTAATGCAAAGCTCTCAGTTGCTTTTAAGAACGCATTTGCCTGTGATAGCACCAGTGCCTTTGGAAGCGTGATTGCTTTGAACAGAGAGTGCGATGTTGCTACCGCAAAACAGATTACTGCTTTTTTTAATGAAATAGTTATTGCTCCTTCGTTTGAAAAAAAAGCATTAGAGGTTTTAAAGAAGAAAAAGAATCTTAGAATAATGCTTTTGTCTTGTTTGGGAAAGAAAAAAACCAAACCAGGGCTTGAAGTTAAAGCTGTTGAAGGCGGTCTTTTGGTTCAAACCAAAGACTTTCTGCTGTTGAATAACGGAGAGCTGAATGTTGTGTCAAAGAGAAAGCCAAGCAAGAAAGAAATGAAAGACCTTTTATTTGGTTGGAAAATTACAAAGCACACAAAAAGCAATGCAATTGTTCTTGTCAAAGATCTTGCATCTGTTGGAGTTGGTGCAGGGCAAATGTCAAGAATTGATGCGACAGAGATTGCAGTAAAGAAAAGCAATGGTAGGCACAAGGGTGCAGTGCTTGCATCAGATGCCTTTTTTCCTTTCCGTGACAATGTTGATCTCGCAGCCAAGTCAGGTATTACTGCAATAATTCAGCCAGGTGGAAGCATAAAGGATGAAGAAGTAATTAAGGCAGCTGACCAGCATGGAATCGCAATGGTTTTTACCTGTGTAAGACATTTTAAGCACTAATCAGGCAAATGGATAAAAAGCTGAAAGGAATGTGTTTAGGTTGAAAGTGAAAGGGGGTGTGTTTAGGCCTCTCAAACGATAAGCAAGTTAAATTCAATCAAGTCATCTGAAAGAGGTTCTTGGCACAGCAAAAAGTTAAAGTTGGCTTATTTGCAGAATGCCACAAGCAATCTTGTTTTACTCAAAGATTTTTTGAATTTTGCAAAGAAACAAAATGCCCCCTAATTTTATTAATTCAATTGAGGATGACTTGAAGTTGGTCTGAGAAAAAGTTGTTAGGCTAAGGGAATAAAATCTTTAAGTTGTTTTATTTTCAAAGTTTAGGGTTGTTTTATTTTCAAAGCCTTTTGCCCGATGTCTTTCCTGTATTGTGCTCTTTCAAAGGAAATTTTTTCAACTGCTTTGTATGCATTATCAATTGATTCCTTTATGTTTGCGCCAAGAGCAGTTACTCCAAGAACGCGGCCGCCATTAGTTAGAACTTTTCCGTCTTCTTTTTTTGTTCCTGCGTGGAACACAATTGTTTCAGGAATTTTTGAAGCCTCTTTAAGGCCTATAATTTCTTTTCCTTTTTCGTAAGCTCCTGGATAACCCCCTGATGCCATAACAACACAACAGCATGCCTTGTCACTCCATTTTATTTCTTTTTCATTCAAATTACCGTCAATGCATGCCTGTATTATTGGCACAAGGTCTGATTCAAGTCTTGGAAGAATTACCTGTGCTTCAGGGTCTCCAAATCTTGCATTGAATTCAACAATTTTTGGTCCGTCTTTTGTTATCATAAGTCCTGCATAAAGAATTCCCTTGAATGTTCTGCCTTCTTTTGCCATTGCGTCAACTGTTGACTGCATTATTTCTTTTAGCACTTGCTGTTCAAGTTCCTTGGTTACTATTGGAGCGGGAGAATAAGCTCCCATGCCTCCTGTGTTTTGACCAAAGTCGTTGTCAAAAATTCTTTTGTGGTCCTGACTGCTTACCATTGGAAGAATGTTTTTTCCGTCTGAAAAAATTAAATAGCTTGCTTCTTCTCCTATCAGTTTTTCTTCAAGAAGTATTTTGGTTCCTGATTCTCCAAATCTTTTGTCAAGAATCATTTCATCAATTGCCTTTTCTGCTTCTTCAATTGTTTCTGCTACAACAACTCCTTTTCCTGCAGCTAATCCGTCTGCTTTTATTACTATTGGTGCGCCTTTTTCTTTCAGGTAAGCTTTTGCTTTATCTGCGTTTTCAAATGCTGCATATTCTGCGCTTGGAATGTTGTATTTTTTTAGTAAATCGCGGGTAAATGTTTTGCTGCCTTCCATTATGGCTGCTTTTTTGCTTGGACCAAATACATTGAGGTTTTTTTCTTCAAAGAAGTTTACAATTCCTTTTACTAGAGGGTCTTCTGGTCCAATTATTGTCAAGCCTATTTTTTCTTTTTCAGCAAATTCTGCGAGTTTTTCAAATTCGTCAACTTCAATGTCAATATTTTCTCCAACAAGTGCTGTTCCTGCATTTCCTGGTGCGATAAAAATTTTTTCAACAATCGGGCTTTGGAAAAGTTTCCATGCAATTGTGTGTTCTCTTCCTCCGCTTCCTATTACTAATATTTTCATTTTGTCCATTTTATCAACCCATCAATTTTCACATCTTATAATTTTTTTGTCTGTTACAACAATATTCATTTTTACATCATGGCTTTCAATTGGAATTTTTTCTTCCAGGTTTTCTTCAAAGCAAAGCCCGATTAATGGAATTTTTGTACTTGTTTTTCGCAAAAGCGAATCATAAAAGCCCATTCCTCTTCCGATTCTTGAACCGCTTTTGTCAAAGGCAACTCCTGGAACTATTATTAGGTCAATTTCTTTTGTTTCCACAGGTTTTTGGGTTTTTGGCTCAAAAAGTCCTTGTTTTGTTTCTGTAAGTTCTTCAAGAGAATTTATTTCTCTTGGAATCATTGCTCTTTTTTCAAAATTTGTTGCAGGCAAGGCAGCCCTTTTTCCAAGCGATATTGCTTTTTCTATAAGGGCTTTTGTTTCAATCTCGTTGTTTATGCCATAGTATAACATAATGCATTTTGCTTTTTTAAATTCGGGCAATTCTTCTACAAGTTTTTGAACTGCATTGCTTTTTTCTTCAACTTGCTTTTTTGAAAGAGAATTTCTTTTTGACAAATTTTTTAACCTTGCTATTTCTTTCATAACAATTCGTTAGGTGAAAAACGTTTAATAAGCTTTCAGAAGTCTTTTTCACTCTTCGTAGAATTCGTCAAAGTCTGTTTCTTCTATTGCTTTTTCTTTTGAGACCCTGATTTTTGACTGGCCTTCGTTTACTTCTACAATTAACTCGAGGTTGCATTCCGGGCAGTTTAATAAGTCGCCTTCGTCAAATTCTTCGAGTTCTATTTCGAATTTTTCTTTGCAATCCGGACATCTTACTTTTTTCATGTTTATTGACTCCTTTTGGTAAGATTTTTTTCCAGCCTAAATCTTTTTAAAGTTTAGGTTTTTTTAAGAAAAAGCTTAATTTTGGAACTGTGTTAAATTAATAGCTTTTTTTGGGTTATATTGGCGTATTTTCCCTTTTTTGTGGTTATAACCTATTCGCAAGAATACCGCCCGTTTTAACAGATGGATGAATTGCGAACACCGTTGATATATTTTCTGATTGTTTCTACTGATACTTTTCCAGCAGTGCTAACATAATAATTTGGCAATCATATATGTCTGCCCTAGTAATCTTTTTTAATTTCGGATGTTGTTTGAACAAGAATGGGACGAACCTTTTTTTCATCGGAAATCCTTCTGGTGGAAAAATCACCGGAAACCCGCTCTCTTTCCTTGCTTTTAAAAAAGGAAAAAAGTAAAATTATACAGCAAGCAAAAAAACATGTGGGGGACTAAATAAAAAATGAAAGCCTACAAATACAGAATATATCCTGCAAAAGAGCAAGCGATAGCCATAGATGAAAACATAGAACAAAGCAGGCAATTGTATAATGAGTTACTTGCAGTAAAGAAACAGGCTTACAAACAAGACAAAACAAGCCTGTCACGCTTTGACCTTATCAAAAAAACAAAAGGAAGAAACAAGGAAACGCACTCTCAAGTCAGCCAAAATGTTGCAGACAGAATAAACAAGGCCTACGGAAATTTCTTCGCAAGAATAAAACGAGGGAAAAGGAAGAAAGGCTTTCCAAGATTCAAAAAATACGGCGCGTATAGTAGCATCACTCTCCCACAGATAACTAACCCTGAAAAAATAGGTAAGAAAACATATTTCCCAAAAATAGGCTGGCTAAATATGAAATACCATCGCCCAATAACAGGGACCCCTAAAACACTCACAATCAAAAAAGCAAAGAGCGGAAAATACTTCATCACTGTTTCTTGTGATGGTGCAACAACAGAAAGGCTAAAACACGGCAAAGGAGAGGTTGGAATAGACTTGGGCTTAAACCATTTTGTTGCAACAAGCAATGGCGAGTTCTTTGACCATCCAAAACCAATGAAAGGAATAACAAAGAAAAGAAAAGTACTGGCGAGAGAATTTAGCAAAACACAAAAAAGAAGCAACAACAGAAACAAAGCAAGAATAAGGCTGGCAAGACTGGATGAAAAAATAGCCAACACACGAAACGACTTTGGCTGGAAACTATGCAGACAATTTATTGAAAAATACGAAACGATATTCATAGAAAACTTAAATGTGCGAGGAATGGTAAAAAACCATTGCCTCGCAGGGGCAATAACAGATGTTTCTTGGAGTGATTTCACAAACAAACTCTCCTACAAGGCTGAAAGTGCTGGTATAAAAGTCGTGAAAGTGAATCCAAAAAA
>JAFCCG010000003.1 GCA_017610335.1 Chloroflexota bacterium
AAACTGCGAATAATGCAATGTGTTTTTGTTAAACCAGGCAAGAACGCTTGTATCACATGCCCTTGGCTGCTTTTTTCTCCTGACCCTTTTTGCAGTCTTCTTTACCTTTTCAACCATATCAACCATCATACAAACTAACTCAAATTGGTACAAACTTGTTAATTAAGGTATTGTGAAACAAAAGTTTTAAAGGCTTTAAAAAATGGGAAAACCCAGTATTGGCGCGTAGAAGATTTGAACTCCTGCTGCAGCAATTTTGGCAGTGTTTAACAAGACACTGGCCCCAATGCTGAGTCCTAACCAAACTAGACTAACGCACCTATTATAGATATTTACCCCTTAAGAAGATTTAAAATGTTTTGGAGAATTTCATTTCCGGCAAATTACTTCAAAGCTAGCAATGTTTATTTTTCGTCTTTTACTCCAGCCGGTGTCATGTTTGAATTCAAGTATTTTAAAATCCTTCAGCTCGTTTCTCAGCTCTTTCTCTGAAAAGTAGTGGTGGGAAACGTCTGCTTCATCAGGAAACATTGTCGGCAAAAAAGTGTTTTTCTCTATTTCTTCACCTTTGCCAAACCAGCCGTCCTTGTCTGACAAAACAATAAAAACAAACAAGCCGCCTTTTTTCAAAATTCTTTTGACTTCAGAAATTATTTTTCTAAATTTTTCAATTTTCGCGTGATTGATAACATAGATTGAAATTATTGCGTCAAAAAAATTGTCTTCAAAATCAAGTGAAGCCATATCATTTACTTTCAATTTTGGTTCTTTTCCAAGTTCTTCCAGCCTTTTTTTGGTTATTTCAAGCCCTGATTCTGAAATGTCCACACCGTAGACGTCAAAACCTTCTGCAGCCAAAAAAACAATGTGGCGTCCAGTTCCACAGCCAAGGTCCAAAATTTTTGAAAAATTCTTTTCTTTGAAAATTCCTGCAGCTTTTTTAACAAGAGGAACTACATCACTTTGAATTACGCCCCTTTCCTTGTATAATTTATTCCAATCCTTCAAGCAATCACCAAAGCAAGATGTTATATGGGAATGCGAGGATTTGAACCCCGGCCGCAGCGTCCCAAACGCAGAATCCTACCAGACTAGACTACATCCCCAAGAAAATAAATCTGTTTCTAAAATAATTGTGTTTGAAAAGCTTTAAAAAACGCTTATTTTTGCTTTTTTTTGCCTTGCCTTGGGTCTTGGCAAGAAGAAGACAATCCATACCTTACGCATAGAACAGGCCAAGCCTCTCTACTTTTCATTATTTCTGGAAGATATTTACATTTTGTAAACGGAGTAGCCTTTGCTCTTAAAGGCACTTGATTGCTTTTTTTCATAAATATAAAAAGAGTTAAACTCCTTTAAAATACTTTTTATAATTTTCACCGGAAACATTTAACCCCTAATTTTCACCGGAAACCCCGACTCTCTCCTTTTGTTTTTAAACGCGTTAAACAACATTATTTCAATTGATTAAAAAAAATGGAGAGTGATGTTAATGAGATCATTTAGATTATGCAGGTTTGTTGAAGCCTATGGAAGCAAAGAAACTATCAGGCCCTTGATTTAAAGGGTTTTTTTATTTTTATTGCTTGGCAGGAGGAATGTAGGCAATTTGCTTGCACCTGCCGGCGTTACACTTATGATAAATATTAACTGGCAAAGGAGGTGAGGATTAATGAGTTTACCGATAAAAAAAATTGCTGTCGGAAGAATTCAGGTCGCAGTATGGGAGAATGAAGGAAAGGAAGGACGCAACTATTACAGTGTTTCTTTTGACAAAAGATACAAGGACAAAAATGACGAATGGAAAAGCAGTAATTCTTTGAGAGCAAATGATATCCCAAAAGCAGTTCTTGCATTGGAAAAAGCATATGAGTTTCTTTCATTAAAGGAAACAGGACAGCAGGGAAACAAAGAAGCTGAAAAGACACTTGCAGCAGCAATGGCATAAATGTATTTCAAAAGCATTAACGAAAGATTTATCTTTACCAAAAAGAATTAATTATTGCAATGAGAAAGCATTTGAAAAAAGTTAGAAAATCCATTGTTACAAAAGAAGAGCTTATAGCCGATGCGATTTTTCTGGGAATTTCAGCCTTTGTTTCATTTTTTATAATTTTCATGTTTGATGTCCACCACAGTTTTTACGAATGGCCAATGCAACTTAAATTTATTTTTACAACACCCTACCCCTATCTTTTATTTGTGCCAATCGGAGCAATTATGGGCTTTTTTATTATAAAGGTTATTTTGTTTGGAGTAAAGGAAGAGGAAAGGGCCTGAGATTATTTTATCCTTTCAAATCCATCAAAATGAATTTTTGAATCGGAGGGGTCAAAGGTTTCCACAACCTTGTACTTTCCTTTGGTAAAGGGCTTTTTGTCCAGCATGAAGTGGATTGCTTCAAGAATTTCCACTGCTGCCACCGGCCTTGAAAGCTGCTGGTTTCCTTTTGTTTCCACCAGAGGAATCTGCCCCTGAAGCCAGTAATTGCGTTGTCCGATTTTTAGAAAAGCATAGGTTTGACCTGCTTTAATCTTTCCAGGGATACATTCTTCCTCTTTCCTGTTTCCGTTTTTGTGCTCTGAAATGTTTCTCAAAGCAAGGTCTGGATTGAATTCAACCTGTATTCCCATGCATTCATTATGCTGGCAAATTTATTTAAAGTTGTTGAACTGTTTTAGAAGATTCTTTTGAAAACAAAAGGGTTGAAACAATAAGACCAAGAATTGAAAGAACAAGCATTACAAAGAACAAAAACCTGAAGCCAAAAAATTCCGCCAAAAAAGCTCCAACAGCTGCTGAAATTCCTATCAAAATATAATTCATCGATTCCCAAAGACCCCATTCCGAAACAAATTTTCCTTTATCCAAATGTTTTGAATAAAGGCCGTCATATGCAGGTGTTCCAATAGCAACCGAAATTCCAAAAATTATTTGAACAGCAAAAAGGTCAAATGGGTCTTGAATTAAAAGATAACCTAAAAAGCCAAAACAGCCAAGAGCATAACCCATTACTACAAACTTTTCCTTATATTTGACATGATCTTCCCATCTGCTCACCAAAAAAATTGTGACGCCGGCTACAATTGCAAAAGAAGCATAAGCAGTCCCTGCTGTTAAAATGTCTCCACCAATTTGTTCAACAAAAATAGCATAAATTGGACCAAACAGACCACCGGCTAATATTGACAAACCAGAAGCTAAAAGAAGTATTTTCAAAACCTTTTGCATAGAGGAAATACTATTGTGTCATATTTATAGCTTTTGATTTCAAGCTAGTTTGCAAAAGGGTTATATTTGCGAATATTCTTATAGAATACTGCATGGAATTCAAGATTTTAGCAGACTCTTTTGACAAAGTTGAAAAGGTAAGTAAGCGGCTTGAAATGACTGATTTGCTTGCAGAACTTTTTGAAAAAAGCGATGTTGATGAGATTGCACGCGTTATATATCTTTGTCAGGGACAACTTGCTCCGCCATATAAGGACATTGAAATTGGAATGGGAGAAAAATATGCCGAAGAAGCAATTGCAAAAGCAGCTGGTTATACCAAAACAGAGGTTGAAAAGGAATTTAAGAAAAAAGGCGATTTGGGTCTTGTTGCAGAAGAATTTTTAAAGAAAAAAAAACAACGTTCGCTTTTCAGTGCAGAACTTACTGTTGAAAAGGTTTTCAAAAATTTAATGAGAATTGCAACTGTTGAAGGAAGCGGAAGCCAACAGCTTAAAATAAAACTTTTGGCAGAACTTTTGAACAGTGCTTCTCCTGTTGAAGCGCGTTATCTCATTCGGATTCCTTTGGGAAGCCTGCGTTTGGGAATCGGAGACCCAACTATTATGGATGCCTTTGCCATAAACCTTTTACCTGAAGCAAAAAAAGACAAGGCACTTGTAAAAAAAGTTGAAAAAAAACTGAAGGAAAAAAAGGAAGAAAAACGTGCAGAAGAATTTGACAAAAAACTAAGACTTGCAATAAGAGAAATTATTGAAAGCAAGTATAATGTCCACAGTGACTTGGGAGACCTTGCTGAAACACTAAAAAGACACGACCTTAAAGGAATAGAAAAAATCGGAATAGAACCAGGCATTCCAATAAGACCAACTCTTGCCGAAAGACTTCCAACAGCAAAAAAAATAATTGAAAAATTAGGAAAGTGTGCAGTTGAAGCAAAGTATGACGGATTCAGACTTGCAATACACAAAAAGGGGGAAAAGGTGACAATTTTTAGCAGAAGGCAGGAAAATGTTACAGAAATGTTTCCGGAAATTGTTGAAGCAGTAAAAAACCTGAAGGCAAGCGATGCAATTTTCGAAGGAGAAGCACTCGCATTCAACGAGGAAACAGAGGAATATTATCCTTTTCAGGTAACAATTCAGAGGAAAAGAAAATATGACATTGACAAAATGGCAAAAGAATTTCCATTAACATTGTTTGCTTTTGATTTGCTTTACGCAAATGGCCAAAGCTTAATGGATTTGCCCTTTAAGGAAAGGCGCGAAAGGCTTGGAAAAATAATTGGTAAAAATAAAACAATTGTTTTAACTGATACCATAATAACAAACTCTGCTAAAGAACTTGAAGAATATTTTAACAAAAGTGTTGAAAAAGGACTTGAAGGAATTATTGCAAAAGACCTAAACGCAAAATATATTGCCGGCGCAAGAAAGTTTTCATGGATTAAACTAAAGCGAAGCTATAAAGGTGAGTTAGGAGATACTATTGACACAGTAATAATTGGATTTTTCAAAGGAAAAGGCAAAAGGACTAAATTTGGATTGGGCGGATTGCTAACAGCAGTATATGATAAAAAAAGCGATTCATTCAAATCAATTGCAAAAATTGGAACAGGAATGAGTGAAGAAATGCTTGAAAGCCTTTTCAAAATGCTTTCAAAAATAAAAAAAGAAAAAAAACCTGTAAGAGTTGATTCTGAATTGAAACCGGATATTTGGGTTGAACCAAAATATGTTATTGAAGTTAATGCAGATGAAATAACAAAAAGCCCTGTTCATACAGCTGGAAAAGAAAAAGGTGAAGGATTTGCACTGCGTTTTCCAAGAATGATTAAACTCAGACAAGATAAAACTCCGGAACAGGCTACAACAGTTAAAGAAATTGAACAAATGTTCAAAAAACAAAGACATGTAAGCACAGGTGCGTAAAATGAGCAATTTTGTATCAAGAACAACCGGAAATTTAGTTAAAATTTTAATAACACTAGGCGGTTTAATCCTCGTCTTTTATGTTTTAATTGAATTCAGATTATGGAGCGGTAATTGGACCGGTTATTTTCTGAAAAGAGGAGCATTTGAGGAAATAATTTTTGTAAGCCTGATTGTTGCAGGCATAAGCATAGTAGTCCTTTGGCTGTTCAAATGGCATCTAAGACTACAAGCAAGGTGAAAAAATGAATGGCCCAATGAAATTATTGGTTTACTCGATAGCTAGCATAATAATAATATCGCTTCTAACCCTTATTATTTTTCCAATGCTTTTTCCAGAAGGAAACAATCTTGCAATTTTTGAAAACAACCTTAAAGCAGCCGAAACAGGACTTGGATTTGGATTCACCAGCGAACTCGAAGTAAAACAAGGAGATGGATTTGGAGGAAAAACATTCGATTCAACAACAAAAAATGTTATATTCCAATGTAATAGCAGCACACTTTGCTGCCCACAAGGACAAGAATGCGATTTAGCAATTGAATGGGGTAGTAAAATGGTCAAATTTAACAAAACAAAAGACATAACAACAACAACAAGATGCAAAAAAGAATACACCATCTATACTTGCACAATTTACTTTGGAGAACGCCCTGCACAAATTGAAATAGATTCATTAAAAGTTCCTAAAAAAGTTGACCTTGAAAAAGAATCTCCTACATTTGAAATAACCTTTTCAAATACAGGCGGGCTTGATGCACTTCAGACCACAGTTGAAATAGAAATTTTTAGACGTTACCTTGAAGAAGGAAGATGGATTGAAAAAAGAATTGAAAATATTTCAACAGTTGAAAACTTTGGCGTACTTGACAAAGGTAAAAGCAAAACTGAAACAATTGAAATAAAACTCAATGAAAACGGATTATTTAAAACAAGGATTAGGGCTTCAGGACTTGAAGCAGGCTTTGACGAAAAAATAGTACAGTTTGAAGTAACAGGTGCAAACACAGGATGTATTGCAAGCCATTGTGAAGAACAACGCCTAATTGAAGAAAACTGCATTACCAGATGTCATTGTAACAACTGCCTTTTTGGAAGCAACTGCACAGAAAAACTGCTTCAGGCAGACAATGTTACCCTGCAATTAATACCGGAAATTGATTTAAAAAATTACGAACAAGAAGTGCTTGGAAGCAATATTGTTGATTTCAAAGTGCCTAAAGATTATTGCCAGTAAATAGCCCCCCCTCCCGGATGACATTATTCCAGATGACACCATTCCCAACCCAGACGATATTGAGCCCTATAACATTGACCCTGATTATATAATTCCGAATGACCCTGTTTCAGACCCTTCTAATGTAGACATTTAACAAAATTAGGCTTTTCCTTTTGCACCAAACAAAACAAGTTTGTGCACACAAACCTTTTGGGTTAAATCCTGTGCAAGTAATAAAGCATTTCTTGGATCAAAATCTTTTGGATTCTTTGCATAAAATTCGCGCATTCCGGCGGTAAAAGCAAGCCTTAAATCGGTGTCAATATTTATTTTGGCAACACCGAACTTTATTGCTTTTTTCAAATCAGTTTCAGAAACGCCTTTTGCTTTGGAAATCTTTGCACCAAAACGATTGCATTTTTGCACAAGCTCTTTTGGAACAGAAGAAGCACCATGCAAAACCAAAGGAACTGAAACAAGCTCGTTGATTTCCTTCAATCTGGAAAAATCAAGCTTCGACTTTCCCTTAAATTTGTGAGCACCATGTGATGTGCCTATTGCAACAGCCAAGCTATCACAATTTGTTTTTTCAACAAAAAATTTTGCTTCTTGTGGATCTGTTAAATGTGAGTCACTTGAACCAAGCCTTTTAAGCGCACCAAGCTCTGCTTCAACAGAACAACCTTTACTTTTTGCCATTAAAACAACCTTTTTTGTAATTGCAATATTTTTTTTTAAAGAATACTTACTTGCATCAACCATAACACTTTTGAAACCAATATCGATGCAGTTTTTTATCAAAGACAAATGCTTGCCATGGTCAAGGTGCACGCAAACAGGCACCTTTGCATTTCTTTCAAACTCTTGTACAATTCCAAAAACGTTTTCAAGACCAGCATACCTTATTGTGCTTTCGGTAACCTGAATCATCAAAGGCGATTTTGTCTTTTCAGCTGCCTGAAAAATTGCCTTGCTTACTTCAAGATTACTTGTATTAAAAGAAGGGAGCGCATAACGACCTTTTTTTGCCTGTCTTAACAAAGAAACTGCTTGTTTAAACATTATATCACCTAAAAAACAACCGATTAATATAAATTGCTTCTTTTATATTAATTTATTGGATTAACATGAATGAAAATATAAACGAATTTCTGAAAAAAAACAAAGTTGAAGAAGGCAACATTGTTGAAATTGCTGAACAAAAAGGCAATCTAATGAAAGGAACAATAATTCCTTCAAAAGAAAACGTTCTTGCACTAAAACTTGAAAACGGCTACAATGTTGGAATTTCACTAAAAAAAATAAAATCGGTAAAAAAAATTGGCTCTGGAAAAACTGTTGGAAAGGCAAAAACTGTTGAAATAAAAAAGAACCCAAAACTTCCAACAATAAGTATTTTACACACAGGAGGCACAATTGCCTCAAGAGTTGATTATAGAACAGGCGGTGTTTATGCAGCATTTGGAGCAAACGATTTATTTGCAATGTTTCCAGAACTTGCCAAAATAGCAAATTTTAATTCAAGACTTGTAACAAATATTATGAGCGAAGACATCATATTTAAAGATTATCAAACGATTGCAAAAGCAGTTACAGAAGAAATAAAAAAAGGCGTAAAAGGAATAATCATTGGACATGGAACAGACACTCTTGCAGTAACAGCAACTGCTCTTACATTCATGTTTGAAAATTTACCAATTCCTGTTCTGATTGTTGGATCACAAAGAAGCAGTGACAGAGGCAGTTCGGATGCTGCAATGAATTTAACCTGTGCAGCAAACTTTATTGCAAAATCTAATTTTGCAGGAGTTGCAATCTGCATGCATCACCACGAATCTGATACAGAATGTGCAATCCTCCCAGCATGCAAAACAAGAAAACTTCACACAAGCAGACGGGATGCTTTCAAAGCTGTAAACGATACACCAATTGCATTAATTGAATACAAAACAGCAAACATTAAATTTTTGAAAAAAAACTATGAAAAATCTGATAAAAGCAAAAAATTTTCATTAAAAGATAAGTTTGAAGAAAGAACCGGGTTATTAAAAACACATATAAACATGCAGATAGAAGCGTTTGAATTTTTCAAAAAAAACAAATACAAAGGATTTGTATTGGAAGCAACAGGAATTGGTCAGGCTCCCACAAACACAAAAAAACATGAAAAAAATTATGAAACATTAAAAAAATTCATAAAAAGCGGAGGAATTATTGCATTAACCTCGCAATGCATCTTTGGAAGAGTTCATCCTACAATTTACACAAACTGCAGAAGACTTGCGAATATAGGAATAATTTTCTGCGAAGACATGCTTACAGAAACCGCCTTTATCAAGCTTGCATGGCTGCTTGGAAATTACTCAGCAGAAGAAACAAAAAAACTCATGGCAAAAAACCTGCGCGGGGAAATAAGCAAAAGGACAGAAATAACCGAAATTGAAACAGGCGAAAACTAGCTTGCAATGGTCACAGTAGCCTTTCCAGCCCTTTTGCTTTTGTTAACAGCACGATTTGCAGCGAGATTCAGGGTTATAACCTTATTTTTCAAAGAAGGAAGGTTTGCAATCTTTGAAGAGCCTGTAACACCTGCTGAAAAACTTACACCATTATTTTGAAGCACTGCAAGAGCTGCTTTTAAATCCCCGGAAAGTGTTCTGACCCCCTTTGGAATAAGAATTTTCAGCTCATCTCCGCCAAACCTTGCAGCAAAGCCATCATTCTTCTTTGCGACTTTGGATATTTCTTTAACAAACATTGACAATAGCTTGTCTGCTGCAGCATAGCCTTTTTTTGTATTTAAATGTTTTAGATTATCAAAATCCACAATTGCAAAAGAAAATGGCTTTTTTGCTTTTGGAGAACGCAGGAAATGAAAAAATCTTTCATTGAAAGCAGAATCAGACTCTATGTTGAACTTTGCATCAAGAAGCAGAAGCCTGTTTAACCGCCTCTTTGCTATAGCAGATTGCATTGCTTTACCAATAAGAACTCTTCCAGAACCCTTTCCTTTATAAAATTGCTCTGAAGCCTTATGAAGAGCTTCTTCCGTGGCAATCATTTCCCTCCAGGCACCCCGGGGATTTCTTTTAACAGCCCTTCTTTTTGAAAATACCATAAAAGAATTATACTGTAAATAATAATTAAATGTTTGCTTTCTCAAAACCCAAAGGTCGTTGCCAGAGCAATATTGTGTGCGTGGTCACTTATTCTTTCAAGGTTTCTGATCAATTCAGCAAACACAACGCTTGCCTTTGCACCGCATCTCTTGCCATTCATTCGCTCAAAATTGTTTTGCTCAAACTGATTCTGCAAACCATCAATTTCTGCTTCAAGAACAGAAACCTTTTCAGCAATTTTAGCATTTCCTGAAACCATAACATTCAATGCCTTGTTAAAGCAATCCCTGCATTTCCTGGACATTATGCCAAATTCACGCAGGGCAGGAGCTGAAAGAACAATTTTTTCCTGTGCCTTCCTTTTAGCAAGCTCTCCAATATTGTTTGCATGATCTGAAACCCTTTCAATGTCGGAAATAATGTGCGTCAATGAAGCAACCCTTTTTGCCTGCTTCTTGCTAAGCTCTTGCCTACTAATCTTAATAAGGAAAGCCTCAATTGCATTATCCAATTCATCAACAGCCTCTTCCTGCTTTTCAACAACTTTGACAAGCTTTAGGTCGTTTGTTTGAAAAGCTTTAATTGACTGGCCAAGTGCAAATAACGCCATACTACCCATTCTTTCTACTTCTTTTTCAGCAAGGGTTATTGCAATGGCGGGCGTTCTAAGAGTACGCTTATCAAGGAACTTTACACCACGTTCAATTGTTGGCTCTTCACCCGGAAGAAGCTTTTTAACAGCCAAAATAAGCAGACCTATAAACGGAAAGAATATTATTGCAAAAGCAATGTTGAATATTGTATTAGCGTTTGCAATTTGCCTTGGAACACTTGCAGCAGTAAGTGAAAAAACAGGAATAAGCAACGACAAAAACGGAAAGATTATTAGAACGCCGACGACATTGAAAATAATATGTGACAAAGCAGCTCTTTTAGCTGAAATCCTTGCACCAATTGAAGCAAACATGACCGTTACACATGTTCCAATGTTAGCACCAAGAATAATTGGAAGGGCAACAGGCAATCCAATAAGCCCCTGCATAGACATGACAATAACCAAGGCAAGTGTTGCACTGCTGCTCTGAATTACAGCGGTAAAAATTAATCCAACCAAAAGACCAAGTATTGGATATATACCAAACTCCTGTATAATTCCCATAAAAAGAGGCGACTCTTTCAAGGGGGCAACAGCAACACCCATCATTTCCATTCCAAGAAAAAGCAATCCAAATCCAAGAATTACTTCACCTGCAAGCCTTTGCTTATAGCTTTTTCCGGCAAAGAAAAAAAGAAAACCAAAAGCAATAATTGGCATTGCAAACGCTCCGATTTTGAACGCAATCAATTGTGCCGTAATGGTTGTTCCAATGTTTGCCCCGATTATTACCGGAACAGCCTGTGCCAAGGTTAAAAGCCCTGCATTAATCAATCCAATTACAGTTACTGTTGTTACGCTGCTGCTTTGGACTACGGCAGTAATTCCTGCGCCTACTGCAACACCTTTCCACCTCTTGCTGGTAATCTTTTCCAAAATGGTTTTGAGCCTGTCACCTGCAATCTTTTGCAAAGAAGTGCTCAGCAAAAGCAAACCATACAAAAACAGGGCAAGGCCTCCAACCATGCCAAAAACAATAGGAATAACATCCATTATTAATCCACCACTTAAATAGAATGGAAAGGAAAGTACTTAAAAAACTAAGTGGCTAAATTAGTGCCATGGACGAGATTCCTTTGGAAAAAGCAATTGGCCTAATTTACCCAAGAATTACTGTTTTGGTTACAACACAAAACGCAAAAGGAAAAACAAACGCTGCACCCTATTCCTGGATTGCCCCTGTTTCATTCAAGCCGCCAATGCTTTATTTGGGAATTCAGCGCAGGGAAACGCTTACAATAAAAAACATGCGTGAAACAAAGGAATTTGTTGTAAACATTGTCACAAAAGAATGGGCTTCAAAAGCCATCGCATGCGAGGCAAAGATTCCTGACAAGATTGAAAAAAGCGGAATAACCATGAAGGAAAGCAAGAAGGTAAAGGCCCCAAGCGCTGCAGAGGCAAAAATTGTGCTTGAATGCAAGCTCCACAAAATAATTGAAACAGACAAAGCAGACCACTTTTTGGTAATTGGAGAAATAGTGCACGCGGAAAAAGACGAAGGGCTTAAGGACAAAGAGATTGTAATGCATTACACTGGGGCAAACTTTGTCTCTCCAGGGCCAGGCTATAAGGTTGAACGAAAGAAATAAAAACAAGGAAGAATATTAGTTTTTAGGTGAAAAAGAATGCCAAGAAGAAGCAAGAGTACAATAGACCATCACCCAAGCAGCAACAAGTAGAAAAGAGAGGCCTCAAAGCAGAAAAAAAAGGACAAGGCACACAAAAATTGGCTTGATTCAGAAAAAAACAGGCCTGCAAGTGCAGAGGCGATTCAAAAAAATAGGGCCGAAGCCATTCAAGCAGCCAAAAAGAAAGGCAGCCACAAGAAAAGGTAAATCACTTTCCTTTAAATCACTTTTTCTGCTTGTTTTATTTATGAAAATCCTTGCAATCAACGGCTCGCACAGAAAGGGCAATACAGAAGCCATTCTTAAAAAAATTCTTGACGGGGCAGCAGGCAATGGCGCAAGAATTGAACTAATTAATTTGTATGACAAAAATGTTGAAGCCTGCAAGGCATGCATGGGCTGTGAAAACACAGGAACGTGCAAAATACAGGATGAGTTTCCGCAAATTTTTGAAAAGATGGTTCACGCAGACGTTTTAGTGCTTGGCTCGCCAAACTACTTCAACAATGTTTCTGGTTTGATGAAAAACTTTATTGACAGAATGAACGCCCACTGGCAGGATACAAGGCTTGAAAGCAAAAAAGTTGTCCTTGTGATGCCAGGAGGGCAGGGAAAAGAAAGCAGGGAAAAGGGAATGAGTGCATTTGAGCAATTTCCAAAAATCTGCAAAATGAAGGTGGTTGAAAGGCTTTCCCCGCAGGTTGATTTGCCAAAAGAGGCAAAAAACGATGAAAAGCTTATGGCAAAATGCCTTGAATTGGGCAAAAAAATTGTCCTTTCCTAATTCACTTAAAAAGCTTTTTTCTGCTTGAATACTTTGATTAAAATGGAGGAAAACTGGGAAAAGCTTGGATTAAAAGCAGGATTGGAATGCCACCAACAACTAGACACAGGAAAATTGTTCTGCAGGTGCCCTTCGGTGCTTAGAGAAGACAAACCTGATATTGAAGTAAAACGATTTCTTAGACCGGTTGCATCAGAATTAGGAGAATTTGACAAAGCCGCTTTGGAAGCATTTAGCAAAAACCGTTCATATAAATATGAAGTATACAATGATAGCAACTGCGAAATCGAATTAGATGATGAGCCACCGCAACCAGTTGACAAAGAAGCCCTTAAAATAACTCTTAAATCAGCCTTGATGACAAAAAGCAATATTTTGGACGAATCGTTTGTAATGCGAAAACTTGTAATTGACGGTTCGAATACTTCTGGATTTCAGAGAACAATGCTTGTTGCCCTTGGCGGAGAAATTGAATTAAGCAACAAAAAAGTAGGCATTCTAACCATTGCATTGGAAGAGGATGCCGCAAGGCCCATGGAAAAAAAGGAGCTTGAAACAGTTTACAGACTTGATAGATTAGGAATCCCTTTGATAGAGCTTGCAACCGCTCCTGATTTGAAAACTCCTGAGGAGGTTAAAGAATGTGCAAAAAAAATTGGAGAAATGTTTAGAAGAACATGCAAAGCAAAACGTGGTCTTGGAACAATAAGACAGGATGTAAATGTTTCAATTAAAGAAGGGGCAAGGGTTGAAATTAAAGGAGTGCAAGAGCTTAATCTGATAGATGAATATGTGCGAAGAGAAGTGCAAAGGCAGAAGGCATTAATTGCAATAAGAGAAGAAATGAAAAAAAGAAAAATTGGAAAAGAAGATTTTGGAAATATTGAAATTGCCAACCTTTCTCAAATTTTTGCAGAAAGCGAATGCAAGTTTTTAAAAGGGAAACAGGTTTTTGGCGCAAAGCTCCATAAAATGCAGGACCTTTTAGGAAAAGAAATTCAATCCGAAAGAAGATTTGGCACAGAGCTTGCCGGATATGTAAAATCAAAAGCAGGGCTTAAAGGAATTCTGCATTCGGATGAATTGCCTGCTTACGGTGTAAGTGAAAGGGAAGTTGAACAAACCAGGCACAAGTGCAACTGCATAATGGACGATGCTTTTGTCATAGTGCAGGCGGAAGAAAAAAAGGTCGAAAAAGCAATTGATGCAGTGCTTGAAAGATGCAAAGAAGCCTTGAAAGGTGTGCCTGAAGAAACAAGAAATGCCTTGGAAGATGGAAATACAGAATACAGCAGGCCATTGCCTGGCGCAGCAAGAATGTACCCTGAAACAGACCTTGCGCCGATAATTGTTAACGAAAAAGAGCTTGCAGGCATTGCAAAGCAATTGCCTTTAACAGTAAAGGCAAGGGAAAAACTTTACTTGGAAAAAGGGCTTTCAGGAAAGCTTGTTGAAGGAATGAAACTAAGTAATTTCGCCTGCTTTTTTGAAAAGCTTTTGAAAAAAGGAATTAATGCAACAACCGCTGCTTCTCTGCTGCTTGATGGCATTACGCAATTGAGAAGGGAAGGCATGAAAAATATTGGAAATGAAATGGTTGAAACAGTACTTGTGTTTGAAAAGGAAAAAAAGATTTCAAAAGACATTTTGCTTGATTTCCTAAGAGAATGGAGCAAAAGCCCTGAATCAAAAGCCGAGAAAATTTTGAAGACAATGAATGTTGAAAGAGCTGATGAAAGCCAGCTGCAAAAAGTCATTGCAAGCGTAATTGAGAAAAACAAAGCCATTGTGGAAACAAGAGGCGAAAGGGCAATCGGAGCATTGATGGGAGAGACCATGAAAGAGCTGAAGGGAAAAGCCGACGGTTCCACAATAAGCAGGATATTAAAAGAAGAACTTGCAAAAAAGACAAAAAAATAAAGGCAATTTTTGAACCAATAACTATTTATTTCCCAAATGAGTTATAGTACTTGTTATGGAATGGGAGAAACTAAAGCAAAAGTATGACAAAAAGAAAGTACTTTCCTGGACGAGGACATTTTCAGACCAGTGCATTGAAGCAGTCTACTATGGCAAGAAATTCAAGCCAAAGAAAAGGAAAATCGACAAGATTATTGCCTGCGGAATGGGAGGAAGTGGCGTAGGAGCCGCTATCCTGCGGAATCTGTTCAAAGACGAATTAAATGTTCCTTTTGAAACATTCAATTCTTATGAGCTTCCGGCATATGTTGACAGAAAAACATTGGTTTTCTGCGTTTCCTTTTCAGGAAACACAGAGGAAACGCTTGCCTGCTTCAAACAGGCAAAGAAGAAACAGGCCTACACCGTAAGCATTACAACAAACGGAAAACTCAAGAAAATGATGAAAGGAAACGGCATTCTGGTTCCAAGCAGTGCACCACAGCCAAGAATGGGATTAGCTTACACCAGCCTGCCGATTTTGATTGTGCTTGAAAAAATGGGACTAATCAAAAAGAAGGATAGCGAGCTTGGTGAAGCGGTTTTCCTCCTTAAAAAAGAGCAAAGGTCGCTTGAGGAAAAGGCAAAAGAGCTGGCCCTGAAAATGAAGGACAAATTGCCAATAATCTATGCAGCAGAAGAACTCCAAACTATTGCATACAGGTTCAGGACAGAAATTAACGAAAATGCGAAGCAGTTTGCATTAAGCCATTTTTTGCCGGAGCAAAACCACAATGAGATATGCTCAAGCTTTGGCTTAAGCAGGGGAAGCTGCGAAATTTTCCTCTTGAGACATGATAATGAAAACAAGAGGGTTGAAAAAAGATTTAAGATTTTGAAAAGAATAATGGGAAAGAACTACAATATTACGGAAGTGAATTTAAAAGGAAAATCTCTTATGGCGACAACCTTTTACGTACTGCAGCTTGCGGCACTAACATCTTACTATTTGGCTTTACTAAACCAGATTGACCCAGAGCCAGTGCCGTTGATAGGCGTTCTCAAAAAAGCGCTGAAAAAATAGCTTTTTCAGTATAGTATAACGGCTTTTCAAAAAAATTCGAATCCTAAGAAAAAATTCCAATAATAGAGATTATGATAAATCTATAGAAGAACTACATCATTTTGCGACTTGATTTACGTGTTTGGCGCAAGCATTTGTGATGCCAGTATTGTCCCATCCACTTTTTTTCAGTTCCGACACCACCACAAAGAGAACAAGGATTATTATATTTCCCTTCAGGCTGTGCCTCTTCGGCTTCTTTTTTTTGCTTTTCAAGCTCTTCCTTTTTTCCTTTCAACTTGTCAAAAAAGCCCATGTGGTAAGGGAATAGATACTGCAGAATATAAAAAGGTTAGCCCCGCAGAGATTCGAACTCTGGTCCCAGGCTCCAAAGGCCTGTATCCTTGGCCACTAGACGACGGGGCTAATGGTAATAAGAAAAATTAGGGGGTAAATAGCTTTAAATTAGTTCCCAATTCTAAATTATTAATAAAGCGCCTGTGGCTTAGTTTGGTAGAGCACGCGACTGATAATCGCGCGGTCATCGGTTCAAATCCGATCAGGCGCACTATAAAATTTTAAAGGATTTACTCTCCCTTCCAATATTTCTTTTCTTTGATAGTAATTGAGATTTGGAGGGCAAAACCCAAAATTTTTCCAAATAAGGAATTTTGAAAGGTAGTTTGGATTTCTGGAACCAATCAATTTAAACCATCTGATAACATTAGCCCTACCGCTAGTTTTTACGGGATATAATTCAATAGTCTTGCCAAACCTTTTATCGAATTTGGTGCAATCTCTTGTCGAATAAGAAAAACCACTCTGTTTTAAAATTTTAGAAATTGTTTTAACCAAACGTGCGCTCTTGACTATCAGTTCTATGAAAGGATAAGTGTGAACAGTGTTGTTCTTGTTCTTGAATCCCAAATAAAAGTCAGTATCAAATATTCCGCTAATACAGGCAAGAGCATATGGCAAACCCGCATCTAAAATAATATTAGGAATGTCAATCAGTCCACTTTTCTTACCAGGAGGTAAACCAATGCATTTGCTGTAAAAACCAATGATTGCTTTCGACCTAAATTGGATGGCACAACAACCATTATTATACAATTTTGTATTTAATTCTAAATTGAATAGTTTCTTCTTTAAGGGAATCAAAACAGAGTCATACCATTTCCTATCATTTATTAGATGCCCACAACAACTGTAGTAATAGCTTATTTGACCCGGGCGTTTATAAATGTTCATGCAGCCATCGCCAATGTGTGCTCCAATGACATAACACAAATCGACAGAAAGTTCTTTTGGCAAAATGATGCCTTTGGCCAAATCGTTTCTACTAAATGCGACCTTGGAAGTATCCAAAGAAACAGGGTATGTTTTGATACGGTAATCTAGTGTAGGCAAAACAATATCTTTATTCCCTTTTTTATTCTTTGTAACTAGTTCAAGGCACTTTTTCAATGCAACAGTATCTCTCTTCGCCACAGAAGCCTTCATTCTATTTTGAATATACTCCATTCTTGGGGCACTGGCTTTTTGAGCTTTCTTTGTACCCCAATCAGAAAGCAATTCCTCTTGAATGAACTTGCCAAAGTTTCTATATTTTGGGAAAGAAATACAAATTCTCTCAAAAACATTCTTGGGTAAAAGAAGTTTTTCTTTGCGCCAATCAAAAACATTTCTTCTTGAAAAGCCAATAAACTGCACAAACTTGTTGAGAAGTTTGAATTCTTCCCAAATCACTTTCTCCAAAAACTCCTTCTGCTTTCCTTTCTGAAAACGCAATCTTTTGTCTAGCATGATAAATTTTTGTTTCTTCTTTTTAAACCGCTTTGCATAGTCGAGGTTTCCGGTAATCAAAGGAAACACTATCCAAAAGCTATCCCGAGAAAAAAGCCTATATAATAGGTATAGAGCTCTGTGCTCTTCCAGTCAAAGCCAAGCATTTGCAATGCAATTGGCGGAATGACGAGAAGAAATAAAGGAAAGGCCATCCACTTCAAGTTCATTGTGAAGACCTCTTCTTCATGTTCTGCAATATTTCATTTAAAGAAATCCCGTAACTTATAGGATTTCCTTTTGTTTCTGAAAGTTTTTGAGAAAAACTCATTATATCACCTCCAATTTAGAATGAATTTTTTCGTGGACTGTTTTGCTGCTTTTGGAGGCATTAAACCCTTTGCACCAAAATTAAAGATTTAAACGTGCAAAGGTTTAAGCCGAGAAAAGCAGAGTCCTAAGAAAAAATTCCAATATTGGAGGTGATGAGAGTTTTTTATAGTTTAACTGTAGCAATTATATCATGCCTTCCCTTGAAATAAAGTTTGCAATTCTTGGCATTTTTTTGATTGCACATTTCACTGCATTTTATAAAAAATGGTATTATACAAGGCCGTATATTGACACAATTACGCATTTTTTGGGAGGCCTTGCTGTAGGCGCATTTATCAAGGATTGGGGCATTGCAATTGCTTTGATTGTTGCATGGGAATTCCTAGAAATGATGATGGTAAGCAAATATTGGAGGGCTTTCAGGGAAACCCCTTTGAACAAGATACAGGATACTTTGTTTGGCTTGCTTGGATTTTTTATAGCAGTTGACGTGTTTTAGGTGATTTTGTGGGAATGTCAAGGGCTCCGGAGTATTATATAAAAAAAATAAGAAGTAAATTAGTTAGAAACAAGTTGGGAATTGGAGCAGGGTATGCACCTGTTATCCTAACCGAAAACAGGGGTTTGAGGATTTACAACAACCTTTTCAGAATTGGCACAGGACGCAACATAATTGATGTACTCCAGGAAATGAAAAGGAAAAAGCTTGTTATAATAGACGACGGTGCCGGAAGGAAGGGGCGGTTTTTGGTTGAGCTGAAAAAGGCGCTTCTGGAAAATGGCATTGAATCAAGGACTATTGCGGTAAGCCTGCGCAGGCGAAAGGGCATTGAAAAAAACCTGAAAACAGGCTTGATTAATGAAGCAGTCTATGGACCTGCAGAAGAGTTTGTTCCAAAAAAGCAGGCTGACGCAATTTTTTCCGTTCTCGGCTCAATAGACCACGTGCAAAATTTGGTAAAAAAATACCAACTATTGAAATACGCACATTCGCTGAGAAAGGGTGGCATAATGATGCTTGGATTCTGTGTTGAAAAGGCAGGCACACACAAGCCAGAAGAGTTTGTATTGCGCAGGGGTCTCTCTAAAAGTACTGACAGAAGGAGAGGAAACTTTCAGGAAGAATTTGCGGCAAGGCTTGAAAATGGCAGGATGGAGGATGATTTTGAGGGTGTGAAAAAGGCTTTCAGAAAAAGGGGCTTTGAGGCAAGCTTTCACCCAGTGCCATTTAGTACAATTCGCTTTTACCCAAATTGGGTACTTGTTTTGAAGAAGATAAATTAGGCCTACTTTTTCGGCAACTGCATTTCATCCCAGATTTCAACAAAACTGTCAACCATTTCATCCAAAAAACTTTTCTTGTAATTGCTTAAAATAGCAGAAATATTTTCGGAGTCTTTAATGTAAAAAAAGGTTTTTCTTCCAACTCGCCTTTTTTCAACAATGTTTCCTTGAACAAGCTTTACCATGTGCCAACTTACAGTACTTGGACTTAAACCAACTGCGACCGCAATCTTTTCATTATTTGCCCTTTTCTTGGTTAAAAGAAAAAGAATTATTTTTCTAAGGCTTGGCTGTCTCAAAAGACTCATTGTAACCTGATCCGCTCCAAGCTGAGGACCCCTTGTACTATAATACCTGACAAATTTACCATTTTTTTCAGATTTAATCAAATGCCTTTTTAACAAAAAGTCAATATGGTATTGAAGGCTTCCTGTAGCAATTTTTGTGCGCCTTTGCAGTTCTCTGAAATGCAAACCAGGGTTTTTACTTATTGCCCTGTAAATCTTATTTCTTGCCCCAAGAGCAAGTGCTTCACTTAATTGTTCGTCTTGCATTATGCCAAAAACCCCTACTTTTTACTTCTTAAAGATTGCCAAGAAAAGACAAATTAAAATGCCTAATTCAAAAATGTTATTTGCTGCCTTGTGAAAAAAATATCCAGGACTAATAAACAAGTCGATTATATTCAAACTACATTTTGTTGCAAACAAAAAGAATGCTATTGTTACAAACACGAATCGTCTGCTTCTTGTACGCCTGAATGCAAGAATTGAAATTGCAAAAAGTGCAATTGAAAGTACAAAAACAATTATGCTTGTAAAAAAATCAAAAGCAACTGCCTGATTTGTAACAGGTCTAAGAATATCCCAAAAAGCCATTGAAAAACCTCCATTTATTTAAATAATGTTAAACCAAAAAGGATTTAAAAAGAAAAATTAAGGAAAGGCAACCAACTATGAGGTGAAACTGTTTACAAAAATAAACAGGTTGCCTTCCTTTGGGGTGATACAATTGTAGGAGGTAATTGTTTCACATAGTAATAGCCATCTTTGCTTTATAAAGAGATTTTGGTACAAAAAAACAATAGTGCAAAAATCGAAGGTGGGCGCGTATTAGCCATAAAATTACAATACAGGCTGATTTAAAAGAAAACATTATTTGATTGATATAAGCAATTTTCTGTCACGCGGCCCATCAAATTCTGCAAAAAAAATCCCTTCCCATGTCCCTAAAATAAGCCTTTCAGATTGTACCAAAATTGTTCTGCTGTTTCCCATGAGAGCCGCCTTTATATGCGAATCCGAGTTTCCTTCGGCATGCTTATAGCCTGCATTTTCAGGAACAAGTTTTTCCAAAGCATCAATAATATCACGCTTTACATCAAAATCTGCATTTTCGTTTATTGTTATTGCAGCTGTTGTATGAGGACAGTAAATAACACAAATTCCTTCATTCACACCAGACTTTGCAACAGCTTCTTGCACCTGGTTTGTAACGTCAATCAGCTCGTTTCTTTTGCCTGATTTTACAGGAATTTCAATCAATTTATTCGCCCTTTGTTTTTTTCAAAATAATGTTTTGCACGTCCTTTGGATTTGCTTTTGCTCTTGTCAAACGCATTACCTGCCCTACAAGAAAGTTGAGGCTTTCCTGCTTTCCTCTTTTCAAATCAGCAACTGCGGCCTTGTTGTTGGCCATAACTTTTTCAACAGCCTTTTCAATTTCCCCTGTGCCCAAATCCATTGCAAGACCTTGGCTGTCAATAAACTTTGTTGGCTTTATGCCTTTTGTAAGATATGCAATTATTGCATCCTTTGCAACCTTTTCAGTTATTTTGCCAGAGGAACGCAGTGAAAGAAGGGAGGATATCTCTTCGGAGTCAAGCTCGAGAGAATCAAGGTCAAGCTCGCTTCTGTTTACTACCGCCATCAATTCTCTTGTAAGGAAATTTGCTGCAATCTTTGCATTAATATCTTTTGCTACATGTTCAAAAAGGACTCCCAGAGCAAAATTTCCTGCAAGAACATTTGAAGTATATTCATCCAAGCCAAATTCTTCAATAAACCTTTTTGATTTTGCACCATGCAATTCAGGAAGGTTGCGCTTTATTTGTTCTATTTCACTTTTTGTCACCCTGAAAGCAGTTAAATCAGGTTCAAAAATGTAACCATAATCGGCTTCTGTTTCCTTGCTTCTTGTTGCCCTTGTGGTCCCCTTAGCTTCATCAAATGCCCTTGTTTCCATTACAATTTTCTTACCTCCAAGCAAAACATGCTTTTGCCTTGCAATTTCAAAAGCAAGTGCCTTTTCAACACCTTTTTTGCCTGAAACATTTTTCACTTCAACCCTATTGTTTCCATAAACACTTGCATTGCAGTCTGCCTTTAGCACACCGGTTGTTGGAGAATAAACTTTGAGATATGAAAGAATTGTCGTAAGCTGGTCAAGAAAGTCACGTGCCTCTTCAGGTGTTTGCATGTCAGGATCTGTTACAATTTCAACCAATGGAATTCCTGAACGATTGTAGTCAACAAGACAAAAATTGCTTGAACCCATTCCTTCAGAATGTACTAATGCTGCAGGATCTTCTTCTAAATGAACCCTGGTAATTCCGACTTTTTTGCCAGTGCTTAACATAATATGGCCCTTTTCCCCTATTGGAATTTCATATTGGGTTATTTGGAAATTTTTTGACATATCAGGGTAAAAATATGTTTTTCTGCTGAAAAAGAATTCCCGATTAATTTCACAATTCAAAGCAAGAGCAACCTTCATTGCATAATCCAAAGCAGTTGCATTTAACACAGGCTTGCTTCCAGGATGCCCAAGGCAAATTGGACAACATGCAGAATTTGGCTCTTCTGCCTGAGTTTTGCAACCACAGAACAGCTTGCTTTTTGTACTTAATTGAACATGACATTCAAGACCAATCATTGTTTCGCCTGAACAGATATCGGCTTTGCTGCAGTGGTCAAGAATCCTATGCAATTCATTTAAATCAATTATTATTCCGGCTGTCGCAATCCCTGCATTGAAAGAAACTTCCTTGTTTTCAAGCAAGGACCTGTCAATCACTTTCCTAATTTCAGGAATTAGGGGGGGAACAAGGCCTACTTCGCAACCAGTATATTGTTTAACTTCTGCAGGTTCAGCAAACCTGATTCTTTTTGCATTAACTACTTTTAAGAGCTTTGATTCGTCAACCCGCTTATCACCTGGCAAAATTGCGAGCAATGGATTTCCATCAACCATGTAAACAAGGGCTTTTGCAATCTGCTTTAGCTCAACGCCCCTTACCTTTGCGCTGTCAACAGGCTTTTTTACAGGCGCGTGTTCAACAAATTTAAATTGAATTTTTCTTTTTTCAAGAAAATCCTTCACCCAGGCCTTGCCTTCAATTATTTCACTCATTTAAACATTCACCTGCATTAAGTCTTTGGCAACATAAATCTTGCCCTTGAATTTTTTAGCAGCAAGCGCTTTTGTATCTGCCTTTTCAGCTTCCGGCGAAAAATGATGTAATAGCAATTCCTTTGCATTGGCTCTTGCAGCAATACTGGCAACCTGCTCTGCATTCATATGATCTTCACCCTTTTTTTCACCAAAATTGCATTCAGCAACAAATAAATCGGCATTTTTTGCCAAGTCAACAAGGTTTTCATTCTGCTCAGTATCACCGGAAAAAACAACACTTTTACCGTTTGCCTCAAACCTAAAGCCCAAACTGCTTGACATGTGCTTCATTTTCTTGGTTATTAAAGAAAAGTTTGGAAATTTATTTGTTGAATGAGCTTCTAATTCAACTACATTCAATTTAAAGGGAAGGTTTTCAAACAAAGGATAAAGTCTAAACATATTTTGAACGAAATTTTTCAAACCTTTACCTGCAAAGAGATTAATCTGATTTTTTTCAGTAAGCCCTTTTCTTGCAAATAAAAAAGCAGCAAGGTCATTTATATGATCAGGGTGTTCACAATGGGTAAAGAAAAGATTGTTTACTTTTGAGTAATCAATGCCTGCGCTCTGCATATTCTTAAAACACCCAAAACCTAAATCAATAACAATAGTTTGCTTGAGCAATTCAAGTACAAAACCTGTTGTTACCCTGTTTGAATTAGCTGAGCCACTTCCAAGAACTGTTAATTTCATTTGTTCAGCTCCTTTATGATTTGCGAATGTATTTTGCCGTTGCTTGCGACAATTGTTTGCTTGTGTGAAAAAAGGTCAAGTTGCTTCCCTTTATCATTTGTTATCTTTCCGCCTGCTTCTTTGAGAATTACGCTTCCTGCCGCAAAATCCCATGGAAAAGGGCCATATTCTATCCAAGCATCAAATCTTCCAGCAGAAATAAAGGCAAGCCTCAGGGAAGCTGCTCCAATTATTCTAAGTACCCCCAACTTGCCGGCGACAAGTTTTTTTAAAACGGCAAAATGCCTTTTTCTCATCCCGGCCCTTATTGAAACAGGCACGTCAAAAACCGCTTCCTCCATTTTACCGACTGTTGAAACATGAATTCTTTTTCCATTTAAAAAAGCTCCTTTGCCTTTTTCTGCGTAAAAAATATCGTTGATGCTTGGATCAAAAATCACTCCAAGAACCGCTTTTTTTCTTTTAACCAAACCTATTGACACCGCAAAGGACTTTATTCCACGGGAAAAGTTTTTTGTTCCATCCAAAGGGTCAACAACCCAAATGGCAGTGTCTGAAACTTTTGGATGCTTTTTATCTTCTTCTGCCAAAAACAATGCGTTTGGAAAGTTTTTTTTAATAACGCTTTTAATCTTCTTTTGGGCCAGGATATCAGCCTCTGTTACAACTCCAAGCCTTGCACTTTTGATTCGCACATACTGCAAATTGCCATAATGCTTCATTATAATTTTCCCGGCAGCCTTTGCGGCGATAATTGCAACAAGCAATTCCTTACTTTTCTTCATTTGCCCAGCTCCTTCAGGATTTTTTCATGCAGCAGGCCGTTTGAGGCGACAATGTTTGAAATATATGGCGCAGGCTTTCCTTTAAAGCTTGTTAGCTTTCCGCCTGCTTCTGATATTATCAAACTTGCGGCAGCAACATCCCAGGGATAGCATTGCACGTGAGCGCAAAAATCGGTTCTCCCTGTTGCGACCATTGCATAGTCGACTACTCCTCCAAGGCTACGCATGCTAAGCATTTTGGCAAAAATTTTTCCAAAAAGTTTGGCATATTCTTCAAGTGATTTGTAACAGGAATCAAATTCAAAACTTCCGTTTGTTCCCTCAAGACCAGCATTCTTTGAAACAAAAATCTTTTTGCCGTTCAAAAAAGCACCCTTGCCTTTTTCAGCCGAAAGAAGCTCTCCAAAGACAGGCAGAAATATCACTCCGGCAATAATCTGCCCTTCTTTTTCCAAAGCAATAGATATTCCAAAGTTTGGAAGCCCCCTCATATAGCTGTGTGTGCCATCAACAGGGTCTATTATCCACTTGCTTTGGCTTGAATTTTTGCTTTTTCCGCTTTCCTCTGACAAAAAGCTGTGGGAAGGAAAATTTTCCCTTATATGATTTATTATAATTTTTTCGCTTTCCAAATCAACATCTGTGACAAAATCCTTTGGCCCTTTTTCCTTAAGCTCATGTTTGGAGAACAATTTTTCCAATTGCAGCCTGCCTGCTTTTTTTGCAGCTTCTATTGCAACATCCAGCTCTTTGCTCATTTCAGTTCCTCCACTGCCTTTGCTGCCTGCACCATTTTATTTTCCTGCAAATGGTCTGCTGTAATCATCAATCCAACAGGCATTCCCTTGTGTTCCCCTACCTTAACAGATGCATGCGGCAACCCTGCCAAATTTGCAGGAACAGTACACAAGTCCATTGCATATTGCTCCAGTGGTGAAAGTTTTTTTATTTCTCCAAAGGTTGGGGCAATTATTGGCATTGTTGGATTTACAAGTACATCAACAGTTTCAAACGCTTGTCTGAATTCTTTTATCAGCTTTGTCCTTACCTTCATTGCCTTTAGATAATAAGCATCTCTAAAACCAGACATTCTTGCAAAGGTTCCAAGCAAAATACGCCTTTTTGCTTCAATTCCAAAACCCTGTGAACGGACTTTTGAAAAATATTCGTTAAAATCTCCTTCTAATTTATCATGCAAACCATAACGCATTCCACAAAAACGTGCAAGATTTGTGCTTGCCTCTGTTGTTGAAGCAAGATAGTAAGCAGCAATTCCATATTTTGCATTTAGTGGCAGGGAAATTTCTTCCACTGTTGCACCCTCTTCTTCAAGCTTGTTAATTGCGTTCATGCATTCTTTTTGCACTTTTTCTTCACAACCTTTAAAAAATTCTTTTACAACACCTATTCTGAAATCGTTTAAATGTTTTACATTCCCCAAATTCTGTGCTTCAGCCTTTAAGGAGGTACTGTCGTTCATATCATAACCAGAAATTACTTCAAGAAGCAATGCTGCGTCAGAAATTGTTTTTCCAATAGTCCCAATTTTATCAAGAGAATTTGCATAATCAATTAATCCAAATCTACTTACCAGGCCATAAGTTGGAGTTAGTCCTGCTACACCACAAAATGATGCAGGTGCAGCAATGCTTCCACCAGTACTTTGGCCAATGCTTGCATGCGTCAGACTTGTTAGTGAAGTAAAACCAGCACTTCCGCCAGAACTTCCACCACAACATCTTTTTGGATTAAGTGGATTTAATGGTTTTTCAAAGTCTACTCCGACATTGTTTGAAAATGTTCCAAAACCGAATTCGTCCTGTGCTGTTTTACCAATTATTATCGCCCCTTCCTTTTTTGCTTTTGCAATAACTGTTGCGTCAAATAAAGGAAGGTAACCAGAAAGAATTTTGCTTCCCGCTCTTGATTCAAAATCTTTTACACAAATGCAGTCTTTTACACTTATTGGAACACCTAATAGTTTTCCCTTGTGCTGGCCTGTTTTTATTCCTGCATCAATTTCTTTTGCCTGCAGTAGTGCTGATTTTTTTGCAATTAAATTAAAGTGATGAAATTGTGAATTGCTTTTTTCAGCTTCTTCAATAATTTTTTCAGTATGTTCCACTATGGAAATGCTTCCCCTTTTGACTTCTTTGACAAATTCAGTAATACTTTGGGCTTTTTTCATACAATATCAGGTCACCTTTGGGCCCATAAAATACCCGTCTTTCTTGTTTTTTGTGTTTTTTAATGCCTCTTCCTGGCTTAAGCACTTTTCAACAAGGTCTTTTCTGGCTACGTTCTCTAAGGATAAGGGTTGAAAGCTTGGCTTTTCATCTTTGACGTCAATTTCGTCAAGTTTGCCAAATGCTTTGAGAATTTCCTGCAATTGAGGAAGGAATTCGTCAACTTCTTTGCCTGTAAGATTCAGACGCGCATTTGTTGAAACCTTTAAAAGAAGCTTTTTGTCAACCTTTGGTTTTGCCATTTAAACCCCACAATATAGAAGAGTAAAAGGAATTTAAATGGAATTATTGCTTTTTTTGCCCTAGCAATGGCTTTTCAATATCAAGCTTTAGGCCAAGCTCTTTCAGCTGTTTTTCTGTTACTTCGCTTGGAGCTCCATCCATTAGCGAAACAGTTGCCTTGTTTTTTGGAAAAGCGATTACTTCACGAATACTGTCTTCTCCGGCCATTAAGGCAATAACCCTGTCAAGACCCAAAGCAATTCCACCATGCGGAGGCGCACCGTATTTAAAGGCACTTAGCAAAAAACCAAATTTGCTTTCGGCTTCCTGTTTGCTGATTCCCAAAGCATTAAACATCTTTTCCTGAACTTTTTCGTTGTGAATTCTGATGCTTCCACCGCCAACCTCCACACCGTTTAAAACCATATCATAAGCTTTTGCCTTTGCTTTTTCCGGTGCACTGTCAAGAAGTTTTAGGTCTTCATCTTTTGGAGAAGTGAACGGGTGATGCATTGCAACATATCTTTGCTCGTCATCATTCCAATCCAAAAGAGGAAAATCATAAACCCAAAGGAAGTTCCATTTCTTTCCGTCGATTAAGTTAAGCTTTTGTCCAACTGCAAGGCGAACATAGCCCAAAGAATTACAGGCAATTTCCCATGAATCTGCAATAAGCAAAATTAAATCCCCTTTCTTTGCCTTTGTTTTGGAAAGCAGTGCCTTTACGGTTTTTTCAGGCAGAAATTTTAAAATCTGACTTTCAATTCCGGTGTCCTTAACCCAAACACTCATCAATCCTTTTGCCTTGTAAAGTTTTGCAATTTCAGTAAGCTTGTCAACATCTTTTTTTGACAATTTTTTACAACCCTTTTCAACAACCAGGGCTTTTATTGCTCCTTTGACTTCAATTACCGAATTAAAAATTCCAAAATCTGTTCCCTTCAATTCATTTGTTACATCAGCAAGCTCCAATTCAAAACGGGTATCAGGCTTGTCTGAACCAAACTGATTCATTGCCTCTTCAAAAGACATTCGCGGAAAAGGAATTTTTACATTCAAGCCAAGCGACTGCTTGAAAACAAATGCCATACACCTTTCCATTAATTTCAAAACATCATTCTGTTCAACAAACGACATTTCCACATCAATTTGAGTAAATTCAAGCTGCCTGTCAGCCCTCAAATCCTCGTCCCTAAAGCATTTTACAATTTGGAAATATTTGTCAAAACCTGAAACCATTAGAATTTGCTTAAAGAGTTGCGGACTCTGGGGCAAAGCAAAAAACTTTCCTGGATGAACACGGCTTGGAACAAGAAAATCTCTGGCACCCTCAGGCGTGCTCTTGGCAAGAATTGGCGTCTCAATTTCCAAAAATCCTTCTTTGTCAAAAAAGTCACGAAATGCTTTTGCAACCTTGTGTCTTAAAATAATATTTTTCTGCAACTCAGGTCGCCTTAAATCCAAAAACCTGTATTTTAGCCTTTGGTCTTCTCCCGCCAAAAGATGCTTGTCGAGCTCTATTGGCAAAGGGGTTTCCGAAGGATTCAAAATTTCAAGCGTGGAAACATGCACTTCAATTTTGCCAGTGGTAATTTCCTTGTTTTCCGTTCCCTTTGGCCTTTTGCAAACCTTACCCTCTATCAGGACAACGAATTCTTTTCCAAGCTTTTCCGCCAGCTTGTGTGCATCCTTTGAGTCCTTTGGATTGAACACAACTTGAGTAACACCATACCTGTCGCGCAGGTCAATAAATATCAACTTGCCATGGTCTCTTCTTTTTGAAACCCAGCCCTGCAAAATTACCTTTTTGCCAATGGCTTTTTCAGAAAGCTGTCCACAAGTATTAGTTCTCTTCATAAAAAATCATTTAAACTAAAGAAAAATTGCTAAAAAACGGTTATAAAGCTAATTGTTGCACAAACAAAAAGAATAGACGTATACATAATTATTTCTTTCCTTTCCATTCTTCCAAAAATTCTTTCACAAACAACTGTGTAAATTTATACCTGTGCTTTGCAATCTTTTGCGCGGTTTTTGTATTAAACTTTTCAGGGGTGATTTTGAAAATCTTTTTACGAAAATGCCCAAGACAGCCACCTTCATGTTTTTCATTGTTGCCCTTATAATTTTCCATTGAATCATACAAAGGCCGGCCCATTTCTCCGCCTCTTGAAAAAATCCTTGCAATTGCAATTGCACCAAGGGTTTCCAGCCTGTCGGCGTCCTGCAAAACCTTTCCTTCAAGGCTTTTTGGAATTTTTCCTTTCTTGAACCGGTGCAAGAAAATTGCTTCCTTTACGATTGGAATTTTTTCCTTTGGAAAGCTTGTTTCCAGCAAAATTTTTTCAGCTTCTTCAGCCCCCTTATCCGCATGACAGCCTATTTTTCCGGAGTCCTCCATTTCCCTTGCAATATCATGCAGAATTGCCGCAGCCTGCACTGTTTCCAAATCAGCACCTTCCTTTTCTGCAATTTTTACAGCAAACTTGAGAACCCTTTCAGTGTGATCAAAGCCGTGCGCTCCAAAACCCTTAAAGAAAGGCAACGCCATTTTTTTCAGTTCAACAAGTTTTGATTTTTCCATAGCAGTCATTTTCCAACCTCACGCATACTCCGAAATCGTTTTTTGCCCTTTTTCGCTCAAAGGTCTTGCCGTTATGCCAAGCCTTCTTTGCATATAGGAAGCCAGTTCCCTTTCTTTGCCGTGCATTGTTACCACAAGCTTTGGCTCTGCCTGCTTTGTGTAATCCATTAGCTGTTGGAAGTCTGCGTGATCGCTTAGGGGGAAAATTTTGTTAAAGCCGTTTCTGAAATTCCAGCCGGTTGCCATTCCTGAAAAAATCTTTTTGTGCAGGGAAAATTCAAGAACCTGCAGCATGTTGTGATTGACAAGAGATGGAGGCATTATCAAAACATTGCTGTCATGAAGGTTGTGGTCAAGCTTTAGGAAATTGCCAAGCTTTGTGCCATGGCTTTCGTAAACCTTGTTGTTGTCGTAAACAGATTCATGCACCAGTGGGGCAATGCCTGCATATTCGTTCACTACTTTGGTGAGCTCTTGGGCTTTTCCAAGAGAATAACCTGCGAGAACAACAAAACCCTGTTTGGTTTTTTCTTTTACAAAATTTCCAATTTGTTGATATACGTCTTCGCGTGCAGGAAAAGAATAACATGGCTGTCCAAAAGTGCTTTCAATAACTAAAATGTCACATTTTAATGGCAAGGCTCCTTTTTGAATGATGCTATCCTGTGTTTTGAAATCATTGGTTACTGTAACTGTTTTGGTTCCTTCTACAAGAACCTGCGCGCTTCCAAGAATGTGACCTGAATTGTGAAGGCTTATTGTTGAGTCTCCAAAAGAAAATTTTTTGTTAAATTTTAATGAGTTAAAATTTCCTTCTTTTTTATATCTGCTTTTAATTATTGCCTTTGTTTCAGGAGTGCAAACATATTCGGTAACCTTGTTTGTTGCAACATGATCTGAATGACCGTGTGAAATAACAGCTTTTTCAGCTTTACAGCTGGCCTTTGCGTCAATAGGAACATTTCCTACAAAAAGGGCTTTGTTTGAATGAATTTGCATTGTGTTAATAATAGAGCTTAATGGAATAAAAATGCTTGGCTAAAACTGAGCAGAAAGAATTAAAACCAAGTTTAGCATTATTATAGTGTTGTTTTATGACTAGTGCTGAAAGAGTTGTTGGTGAAATAGGTGAAAAAATAAATGAATTGCAGGCAGGTTTAAGCAGGCAACCTTGGAGAACTGCAAGCAAAACTGTTTTTACAAATGCTTTGGATAAAAGTATTGGAAACATTCAGAACATTAACAAATTGTTTGAAGATCTTGTTGAAAATATTGAAAAAGACCCAAAGGAAGGAAGCCCTGACCTCAGGCCTTTTTTGAAAGAAGTTGAAAAGCTTTTGGCAATGCTTGAAAAAAATTTGAAATTTGAAAAGCAAAAGAAAAGCAACGCAAAAACTGTAAATGTGCTTGAAAAAGAAGAAATTCCAGAACTTTATGCAGATCTTGAGCAAAGAATTCTTGGAATGCTTTTGAAGGCAAGATATTCACTTGAAAGAGCTTCAATCTTTTTGCGAAGAGAAGGCTTTACGCCATTAACAGGAAATGGAACGGCAAAACAAGTAATGCAAATCCTTGAAAGAAAAGAAGATGAATTACAAGAGCTTAGGGGAAAATACGAGGACATCAGGAAAAAAAGCTATCTTGGATATTTTGAAGAAGACAGTATTGCCGATTTAGAACACGAACTTGGAGACATTGGAAGAAAAATGGCTTTGAGCGCTGACGAGGTTGGAAAAACAATCACATTCCACAAAAGCCAGGTTGAATATGTTGAAAACAGCTATGCTGAATTAAAGCAAAAAATCGATTCTTTGGAAGAGCTCTTTTTTGTTTACAGTGAAAAATCAGGCGAGCTAATAAAAAATTTGAAAAAAGAAAGAGATTATGCAAAAAGTGTTGTTTTAGATGTAGAACACGAAACCTTGCAGCTTAGAAGTTCTTACACAAACGAGCTTTTGGGACTGCAGGAAAACAAACTTGCTGCAAAAGCAGAGGCTGAAAAAAAGTTTGCGGCAGAATTAAAAAAACTTCACAGACAGGTTTCAGAACAATCTGATTTAGTCAGACATTTTAGAAAAATAGCCGAAGACAAACTCAAAAAAGAGCATGGTTTGGAAGAACAAGTAAAAAAACTTTCATTGCTTTTAAAAACAAAAGAAAAACATGATACAGTAAAAAAACAATTACTTAAAAAAACACGAAAAACTTTAAAGAAAAAAAAGTAAATATCACAATGAAAATCCATCATCTCCTGATTCCTTTGGAACAAAAGAACCTGGTTTGAATAGTCTGTTTATTATGAGTTCTGACCATTTTTGGGAAAGTTTTTCTTTTTCGACTTTGAGACGCTCCTCGTTTAAGCTTCCAAAGTCTTTTTCTTCAATTACTTTGATAATTTTTAATTCGCCTCTCATTTCAATTTCAATAAGCTTGTTCAAAAGCGCCTGAATTTTAAAATCAAGCTCGTCATACAAAACAAATACAAAAACAAAATCAGCCTCTCCTTCAATAGCATGAACTGCAGCAGGAATGTCTTCCGGAAAAGGCACAAAAATTGTGTCAAGCTCTAAATCGGCAATTTGCCCTGCAATCCTTTCTTCAAGCTCTGGAAAAAAGTTAATTCCTGTTTTTGAATCCGATACAAGAAAAATGTGCATTTAAATATAGTACTTCACAAAACTATTTTAGGGTTTGCATTCCAACAAAAGGATTAACTTAAAGAAGAATATTACTATGTTTGAAAGGAAAAAAACAAAAGCGATAAGGGTTAGCACAATCCACTATAAAGGCCCTGAAAGAAGAACAGGCAAAGCAGACAGAAGGCTTGGAGGAGACAGAAGAAAACAGGGCGAAAGGCGCAAGAAAAGGGAAAGGATTCTGGTAAAAAAAGACCTTGGGGAAACAATTTCACAGACTTTTTGGAAAGAAATGCAGATTTTAAGGACGTATCCAAACCAGAAGTATAGCCTTCCATGGAAATCAAAAATCAAAGGCTATGTCATTTTTAGAAATGGAAAATTTTACATTTTTACTGAAAGGCGCTTTCCAGAAGAAAGGCGCTCTGGCAAAGCCAGAAGAAGCAATGAAAGAAAAACAACAGAAGTGATTAAAAGAGGGAAATAAAAACCTGCAAAAGCTATTTAAATAAGATTCGATTTACTTAATACAAAGAATTTGTTTAATAAAAAATTATTGAGAATGTTTTAAATGGCTGACTTTGACAAATTTGATGACCCATTATATAGCGGAGATGTAGAATTTGAAAACGAAAGTCCAATCGGGCAGGTAACAGGAGCAATAGGTCCATTGAAAAAATTCCTACCAGCCATAATTGCATTAATAGTAATTGCGGTAATTGCATTCCTTGCATATGACTTTTTTATTGGCAGTGTGCTTTCTGCAACAATAACAATTCAGAACATTGAAGGCAAAATGCTGAACGAAAATACCATCAAGCTTTATGCCGAAGGGCAAGAAGAACCAATGTTTTCTGACTCGGATTCTTCAATTTACGATATGCAACTCAAGCCAGGAACCTACAGGTATGTTGTTACAGTAAATGGCTACGATACAGCAAAAAGCTCTTTCACCATAAGCAGTGAAGACAAAGAGCCTATAATTAAAGTAAAAAAAGACTTTGACATTGATATAATCAACTTTGAACAAAACTTTCCTGAAAAACTCTATGCAGGAAGCAAAAGTACTTTTTCTATAAAGCTGAAAAACAATTCTGACAATATTGCAGAAAATGTTGAACTTGTAGCAGAAGACGACATTGAAAAATGGGTAACTGCAACCGTTGGCACAATTCAGCCAAATTCAACAAAAGACGTGGAAATTGAAATCACTGTTCCGCAAAATGCAGAGATAAATGATGAAGACGAAGGAGACCAAAAAACAGCAGCTGTCAGAGTAAAATATATAACAAAAAAAAGCAACGCAGACTTTATCCTTTACCCAAACCCTGCAGCCAAAATGGACCTTGACGAGGCAAGCTTTGGTGCAAAGGCAGGAGAAAAAGACCAGGACACAATAGGAATTGAAAACAACAACAAGTTTCCAATAGAAGATCTTACACTTACTATTGAAATAACAAGCGCAACAAACAATTCTAAAAACGAAATAGAACAATGGTTTCAGTTTACAGAAGTGGCAAACAGGCCAAATCCACAGGAAATTGAAATCACACGCATTGAGGCAAGAGGAGATGTAGAAAAAGAACTTCAGATAATTATTCCAATAACTGCACAAAAAGAAGACGATATAAAAGGAAACATTATCCTAAATGCACCATATCTTGCAGAACCAATAAAAAGAACACTAACCCTTGACGTTACAGAAGGGGCAGACTATGGCGTGAGTATTTCTGTTTCGCCAAGAAGCCCCATAGAAATTGAATGGGATGAAACAATCGGCAATTACGAGGAAAAAATTATTGATATCAAAGCAAAAAATACAGGAAAGCTTGACCTTGAAAACATTGTGTTTTCAGTTGCAAACAACGTAATTTGCGACACAGAATGGCTCTTGCTTATAGAAAACACGATTGACAGCCTTCAAGCAGGAGAAACCGAAACAATAAAAGCAAAATTAAGCGCACCAATTTCAATGCGTGGAAGAGAATCCTCAAAACACTGCAACATCCGCTACAGATACGACAATCCAACAATAACAGGAATTTACGTTGAAAAAGATCTTATAGACTTTATAGAAGTCGTGCCCGAGCCGTAAAAATTACAAGTTATTTTTAACAAGCTCTTTAAGACTTTCAGGCGCCTCAAAATCATTTGACAAAAACTCGTCCTTGCCAATCCATTTGCTGCTTGCAATGCTTTCATTGCTTTTATGCGGCAAAATCACGCTTGCATCCGAGGAAGCCTTGCATTTGAAAACAGTGCAAACCGAAAGGTTTCCGTCACTAACTCGGTTAAACCAATAAACACCAACAGGCTTTTCCACTTCAACATCAAGGGCGGTTTCCTCCTTTACCTCACGGCAAAGGGTCTGCATTGGCTCTTCGCCATCCTCAACCTTTCCACCAGGCAAATCCCAAAGCTTTTTTCTGCCAATCTCAAGTTCTAAGGCAAGAAATTTGCCATCCCTTTCAATCAATGCTTTCATTGCAGCTATTGCAGCCATAGAAAAAATTAGGGTAAGGAATATTTAAAAAGGAAACTAAAAGGTATGATATAAAAAGCCTTGCAAGAACAGAATAGCCACTGAATGGGCATTAACCTGAAGTTAGTAACCTCTAAAATCTAAAGGCACTAAAGCCGAAAACTTTTTTATTATAATATAATAGTATTACGTAAGGAATAAACGAGTAACTAATCAGTAAAAGCAAAACAAAAGGTTTAAATACTTTTTAGTAGCTATTATTTATTAGTTAATAACTTTTAGTGATGTTTATGTTAAAGACCATTCAAAAGCTGGAGCACGCCCCTACACTTAACACCGTTCTGATGGTTGAGAATACCTTAAAGAACATGCAGGAAAGCGTTATCACTGTCGCAGAGCTTAAAAGGAAACTGCCAAAACAGGTTAACCACAACACCATAAAAGTAATTCTCGAATATCTTGAAGAAAGCAACAAGATTGCGGTAAGCATGAGGGGCATTACCTGGATTCACAATCCCAACCAAAAGCTGAGGGCAGCAGCAATATCAAGAGGTCTTGAACTATGAAGACTGTAAGAGTTGTCCTTTCTCCAGAAGCTGAAGAAGTCTATAATTACTTGAACAAGGAAGCACCAGTATCCAAAACCGAGAGAACAATATTGAAAGCCATAAACCAAAAGAAAGAGCTCATAAAGCAAAACCCTCACTAGGGTAGCCCTGTCGGGAAAAAAGCAATTCCAAGAGAGTACAAGGAAAAATATGGAATAACAAACCTATTCCATGTAGAGCTTCCAAACTACTGGAGAATGTTCTACTCGCTGACAGACAGCGAAACAAAGATTGAAATAATTGCATTTGTGCTTGATTTGATAGACCACCCGGCATACAACAAAAAGTTTGGTTACAAGAAAAAATAAAGCAAGTTTTGCACCCCGAAATTAGTAGCCCCTACCGCAAAGGCCTTCAAAGCCGAATAATTTTTTACTATAATATAATAGTATAGCGGTAAACATTTATGCATAGCGAAATCAGATGTAGACGAATTAGAAAACTTTAAAAACACTTAGGTAATAAGTATATTATAGGTAATAAATTTATATAGGTGGTTTTATGGTTACAAAAACTATTCAGGTTTTGCACTACCCTACACTCAAAACTGTTCTTATGGTTGAAGAAACACTTAAGGAAGCGAAAGAACCTCTTTCAAGGTACGAAATAATGAAGAGATCTGACAAAAAGATAATGAGGCAAACGCTGAATACAATACTTGCATATCTCGAAAAAAGAGGCATGGTATTGGACAGTGAAAAAGGCATAATCTGGACTTATACCCCCCCAACAAAGATGAAGAAATGGCTCAAGGACAGCGTTGAAGTATGAAAGCAAGAGTCAGACTTATTGAGCAAGGCCTCGGCAAGAAATAGAAATATTCTGCTTTATTCTAATAATAGATTCCAATCCAGATTACGACAAAAGATTCAAAAAAAAGAGATAAACCCCTCCTAGCCCTATATAGCCCCGGGAGGAAAGGCAGCAAAAAGTTCGAGTCCAAAGCTTTAAATATTCCTGACACAGGGAATAGGGAAGGTAATGGACATGAATTTAGAGGAACTGGATTTAAGCGTTTTTGAAAGCGACTTTGGCCCGCATAGAAGAGGAAAGCAAAGCATTCGCGTAATAAACAATATTAAGGCAAACCACCATCCAAACTTTGAGACCAAGCTTTGCGGCTACAACCAGGAAAAGCTGTTAGAGTATTCGGCCTGGATGATTCGAAAGATTAAAAGGCAGGAGTTCAGCGTTTGCAGTTTTGAGAAGAATTTGAGCGCAAGCTGGGTTTTATGCATACTCTTTGGCCAGACTCCTGCAAACAAAGTAACTGCGGCGCAATTAGGGGAATGGTGGGAAGAAGAATTAAAGCGTTACGAGGAAAAAGAGATAAGGCATGGCACTCTTCAGAAGAAATTCAAGTGCTGCCAGCGGTTTCTCAAATGGGTTAACGGCTTAAACGGCAAGCAAAGATTGCCTTTGATGGATTCCCTTGAAATGCCGAAGGTGCCCAGGCCAGAGCTTTGCGGCAGAATGCCCACACAAGAAGAAGTAAAGGAATTGATTAGCGCTGCTTACACCAGCGACAAATTCTCCCTACGAAACCAGGCCATCATGGCTTTGGCTAATGACACAGGGGCAAGGATTTCAGAGATTTTGAGCATGCGCAACAAGCATGTAAGGCCAGAGAAAAACTATTTGGTTGTAAGCTTTCCGGAGTCAAAAACTACGCCGCGAACCGTTATTAGCTATTTGGCCAAGCCTTTTTTGGAGAAGTGGGCCAAGGTTTCGCCTAACAAGCAAGCAGGCCCGGAAGCTTTCTTTTTCTGCCAGTCAAAGGGCAAGTCAATTACATATGCCGCGATTAAGAAGAGCTTTGATACGGCCTTGAAGAAAACAGGGATTCCTTGGAAAGAGAGGCGCGCTTTGCACTTTTTCAGGAACATTTTTTCAAGCAGAGCCTATAACTGGCCTTATGTGATAAAACACTATTGGCTAGCCTGGAGTTTCAAGGACCATGAAAAGGTTTACACGCAAATCGGCTACCAGCAATGCATCGAACAATACTTTGCCATGCTCAAAAAAGAAAACAACCCAATGCTGGGAGAAGAACAGCCATTCTGGAACGAACAAAAAGCAGACGACAAAATAAT
>JAFCCG010000028.1 GCA_017610335.1 Chloroflexota bacterium
GTGCCATCTTCGCTTGGGCTCGATGACACGAACGCAGGGGACGAGATTCGAACTCGTGCATCCAAGAGGGCATGAGCTAGACGCAAACCAGGCTGGTCAATAGCTTATAAACAATTTCCCTTCCTTTTTTTGTTTGAATGGTGAAAGAAAAATCGGTAGGATGTGCCTTGTTCAGAAAAAAGGATTCAGGAAAAGAATTTCTTCTATTGCATTACAGGGCAGGGCACTGGGGTTTTCCAAAAGGACATGTGGAACAAGGTGAAACAGAAGAGCAAACTCTAAGGCGCGAAGTAATGGAAGAAACAACCTTGGAAAATATTGCAATAATGCCTGGCTTTAGGCAGTATACAAAATACTATTTCAGGCGAGGGCAGGAAACTGTGTTCAAAGAGGTTGCTTTCTATTTTGCAGAATCCCGTGAAGGGGTTGTGAAAATTTCTCACGAGCACCAGGGCTTTGAATGGCTTTCCTATGAAAAAGCAATGGAAAGACTTTCTTTCAAAAATACAAAAAATGTTCTTGAAAAGGCAATTGAATTTTTGAAAGAAAAAGAATAAAATTGTTGCCGCGTCAAAGAATTTTTGAAAGAAAAATAGATTATGTAGAAGTTATCCTGCTTTTTTTCACTTTTGTCCTGCCTGTTTCGTGTTTTTCAAGGAATTCTTCAACACCGTGCTGTGTAAGCAGCTTGTTTTTTGCACCAAAGTGCATTATTGTGCTTGTGGCATTTGCAGTTCCTGCATCCAAAGCCTTTTCAACGCTTCTTCCTTTTACAATTGACGCAACAAAGCCTGAGTGGAACGCATCCCCTGCTCCTGTGGTGTCGGCAATCTTTGTCTTAAAAGCTGGCTTGTAATAGTAAATGCTTCCGTCAAATGCATGCACGCCCTTTTTGTCCTCTGTTACAACAACAAGGGGGACAATTATTTGTAATTTTTGCAATTGCTTTTTGACATTTTTTTCTTTTGTTAATATTTCTGCTTCGTTTCTGTTAAGCAATAGAATGTCTACTTTTTTTAGCAAAAGCCTTAATTTTTTTAATCCGAGTTTTATTTCACTCATTCCGGGGTTAAATGAAACGCTTATTCCTTTTTTTTCGGCAAATTCGAGAATTTTTTTCATAATTTCTGGCTTTGCATGAAAGCTTGTTATATGCATCCATTTTGTTTTGCTTAGCCAGGCCCAGTGCACTTGCCTTTCCTCGCCCAAATGTCTTGTTGCTCCGCCGTAAACCAGAATAATCCTGTCGTGTCCAAATCCTGTTAAAATTGCACTGTAAGCGGTTTCATAATCTTTAAGTCTTGAAATAAGCCTTGTATTAATCCCTTCTTTCCTTAATTCTTTCAGGATAATTTTTCCGCCTGGGTCATTTCCAACAGCTGCCAAAATTCCTGTCTTCAAACCAAGCCTTTTGAAGCCAACAGCAGTATTTGTTGCCCCGCCGCCTGTTGCGTAAAAAATGCTTTTTACTTCCTGTTTTGAGCCAACAGGCAAAATCAAATTGCCTTTTTTGACCTTTCCATTAACGCAAATAAAAGCATCAATTGTTGCATTTCCAACGCTTACAATATCAAACGACATAATCAAATCAATAACACTCTCCAGCTTTTTATTTCTTTTGTAAGCAGTGGCAGTGTAGAAATGCTATTTTCTTTATAAACCGCTTGTTGCTATTTTAGCGATAAACGTCAATTTAAGACATCCAACTTTCGCATTTATAAATCATTTCTACAGAGCCGTAAGCAGTTAATTTCCTGTTTTTATTCTTTTTCCCTTTGGGTAAGATTTAAATTCCCTTATAGTATTATATTGCCTTAGTTGGCTGTTTATGCACGAGCTTAGAAAGGATTATATTTTTGACAGATGGGTGATTGTCAACACCGAGCGAGCCAAGAGGCCGCGTGATTTCATAAGACAGCATCCAAAGATTAATGATTCAGGACCTTGCCCTTTTTGTCCCGGTAATGAAAAAATGACTCCTCCTGAGATTGCAAGAGTTGAAGAAAACGGCAAATGGATTTTGCGTTGTTTTGAAAATAAATTTCCTGCCGTAACAACTGAAGGAAAACCGCATGTCAAAACTGAGGGCGAATTTTTTACTAAAGGAAATGCTTTTGGAAAGCACGAGGTTATTGTTGAAACGCCAAGGCACAATCAGCAATTTCATGAATTGCCTGTTGAAAGGATTGCAAAGTATTTGGGCCTTTTGTTCAAAAGGCGTGATGTCTTGTATAAAATTTCCGGAGTAAAGTTTGTTGCAATGTTCAAAAACCACGGGCTTGAAGCAGGCACCTCTTTGGCGCACGAGCACACGCAAACAATTGCCTACAACAAACTTTCTGCAAATATTGAAAGGGAAATAAAGGCGATTGCAAAGTATAAAGTAAAGCATAAGAAATGTCCTTATTGTAAAGTTGTTGACCTTGAAAGAAAGGGCCCTAGAAGAATTGCTGAAAATGATTCGTTCCTTGCCTTTACTCCTTATGCTTCTATTTTTGAATTTGAAGCAGGAATTTTTTCAAAAAAACATGTTGATCATTTTTCTGACTTGAACGAGGCTGAAATTTTACATCTTGCAGAGCTTTTGAAAAAAGTGCTTTTAAAGCTTGCGGAATTGCAGGCGCCTTTTAATGTTTACTTTCACGAAGCGCCCCCTGGAAAAAAGCACCATATTCACGTAAAAATTATCCCACGCTTAATTACCTGGGGCGGCTTTGAAAACTGCACTGGTTGCATCATAAACACCGTTTCTCCGGAGCACGCAGCAGAATTTTTTAGGGAAGAAGCTGAATAAGGCCCTAATTTGAGCATTGCACCTTTAAGGTTTTATATACTTTTGTCTCTAAAATCTTTCATAATTTGTTCTAGGTGGTTTTTTTTGAATAAAGAAGTTTTAGACCAGGTTTTCAAAAGGTATGACCTAAGAGGTATTTATCCAAAGCCTTTAAGCCAAGAGTTTGCCTACCTTTTTGGCAGGGCAGTTGCATCCCACCTAAAATGCAAGACCTTTGTTGTTGGCCGCGACCACAGAAACGGCAGCGAAGAGCTTTTGAAGGGATTTTCTTCCGGTCTGGCTGACCAAGGCTGTTCAGTAACACAGGTTGGCCTGATAAGCACAGACATGATTTACTTCACAGTTGGAAAATATGGCTTTGACGGTGGTGCAATGATTACAGCCTCGCACAATCCTTCCGAATTCAATGGATTCAAGCTTGTTGGAAAAGGCGCTTCAGGAATAAGCAGCGAAACAGGGCTGCGTGAAATAAGTGCCTTTATGGAAAAAGAGCAGTTTGATGATTCTGTGAAAAAGGGAAAAATCGCTGAAAAGGATGTAATGGACGATTACATTGAAAAAGTTCTTTCTTTTGTGAACCTTGCGAAGATAAAGCCACTGCATGTCGTTGTTGATGCAAGCAATGGAATGGCTGCAAAAACAATTTCCGCATTGGAGAAAAAGCTTCCCTTAAAGATAACTCCCCTTTTCTTTGATCTTGACCCAAATTTTCCAAATCATGCCCCAAACCCATTGGATCCGAAGGCCTTCAAACAAATCCGGGAAAAAGTTGTTAAGGAAAAGGCCGATGCAGGTGCATTGTTTGACGGGGATGGCGACAGGATGTATATGGTTGATGAAAAAGGGAAAACAGTCCCTGCCAGAGACATTACCTGCTTGCTTGCCAAAGTTTTCCTGAAAAAACAACCCGGGAGCAAAATCCTGTATACAATAGTTATGTCAAAAATTGTGCCTGAAACAATCAAGGAATTGGGTGGAATTCCTGCAATTGAAAGGGTTGGCCATACCTTCATTAAAACCAGAATGAGAAAGGACAACATCCTGTTTGGAGGCGAACTTTCCGGGCACTTCTTTTTTAGAGACAATTACTTTGCTGACTCAGGCATTATAGCATTTGTTGTGGCATTGCAGGCAATAAGTGAGACCGGCGAGCCACTAAGCAGTGTTGCCAAGCCCTATCACAAGTACTTTAAGATTCAGGAAACCAATTCTGATGTAAAAGACAAGCAGGCTAAAATTGCAGAGATTGAACAAATTTACGCTCCAAAAGCCAAAAAAACCAGCAAGCTTGACGGATTTACCGCCTATTTTGGTGATTGGTGGTTTAATGTAAGGCCCTCGGGAACCGAAAACAAGCTAAGGCTAAATTTGGAAGCAAAAACAAAAAATTTAATGAATAAGAAGACACAGCAACTGTTAAAAACAATAAGGGCATAATTTTATCCAGCTTTGTTGGAGTAATTCAAAATGGTAAAGATTGCAATTAATGGTTTTGGAAGAATTGGAAGACAGGCATTTAAAGCAATGCTTGCAACAAAGGGAACTGATGTTGTTGCAGTAAATGATTTAAGTGACAACGAAACGCTGGCAAAGCTTCTTCGCTATGATTCTGTTTACGGGCCTTACAACAAAAAAGTCGAGGCAGGCAAGGACTTTATTTCTGTTGGTGGAAAAAAAATTACAGCACTGGCTGAACGCGATCCAAGTAAGCTTCCTTGGAAAGCACTTGGTGTTGATATTGTTTTGGAAAGCACCGGTATTTTTAGAAGCAAGGATCAAGCTGAATTGCATATTAAAGCAGGTGCAAAAAAGGTTGTAATTAGTGCGCCTCCAAAAGGAGAAGGCTGCAATCAGTATATTTTAAATATCAATACTGAAAATTATAATCCTTCAAAGGAAAATGTGGTAAGCATGGCTTCCTGTACCACAAATTGTCTTGCGCCAATGGTAAAGGCATTGCATAAAGGTATTGGAATTGAAAAAGCTTTTATTACAACAATTCATGCTTATACTTCAGACCAGAATTTGGTTGACGGGCCGCACAAGGATCCAAGAAGGGCAAGGGCTGCTGCTATAAACATGATTCCAACAAGCACTGGTGCGACAAAAGCAATTACCACAATTTTTACCGATTTAAAGGGCAAACTTGACGGAATGGCTGTAAGGGTTCCTGTTCCAACAGGCAGTATTACTGACTTAACCTGCATCATGAAAAAAGAAACAAGCGCAGAGGAAGTCAATGCCTTGTTCAAAAAGGCGGCTTCAGGCTATTTGGCAAGAAACCTTGAATACAGCGAGCAAGACCTTGTAAGTACTGACATTATTGCAAACCCTCATGGATGCATTTTTGACAGCAAGCTCACAAAAGTCAATGGAAATGTTGTCAAGGTGCTTGGATGGTATGACAATGAATGGGGTTATAGTTCATTGCTCGCAGACTTTATGCTTTTCATTACAAAAAAGGGTTTATAACATATTCGCAAGAATAGTGCCCGTTTTAACGAGTGGATAAATTGCAAACACCATTAATGTATTTTCTGATTGTTTCTGCTGATACTTTTCCAGCAGTGTCAACATAATAACTGAGCGACCATACATGCCCGCCCCAATAATCTTTTTTGAGTTCAGGGTGTTGTTTGAACAAGAGGTGAGAACGAACCTTTTTTTCATCGGAAATCCTTCTGGTGGAAAAATCACCGGAAACCCGCTCTCTTTCTTTGCCTTTAAAAAAGGAAAAAAGTAAAATTATACAGTAAGCAAAAAAATATGTGGGGGGGTAAGTAAAAAATGAAAGCCTACAAATATAGGACATATCCTACGAAAGAGCAAGCGACAGCCATAGACTTGCAAATAGAACAATGCAGACAACTGTATAACGAACTGCTCTCACTAAAGAAAGATGCTTACAAAAAAGACAAAACAAGCCTGTCACGCTTTGACCTTATCAAAAAAACAAAAGGCAAAAATGAAGAAACCTACTCTCAAGTCAGCCAAAATGTTGCAGACAGAATAAACAAAGCATACGGAAACTTCTTTGCAAGAGTGAAACGTGGCGAAAAGGAAAAAGGCTTTCCACGCTTCAAAAAATACGGCGTGTATAGCAGTATCGCTCTCCCACAAATAGTAAACCCAAAAAAGATTGGCAAAAAAACCTACTTTCCAAAAATAGGCTGGCTGAATACAAAATACCACAGCCCAATAACAGGAAGGCCAAAGACTTTGACAATCAAAAAGGCAAAAAGCGGAAAACACTTCATCACAATCTCTTGTGCCAATCCAACCACAGAAAGACTAAAACATGGCAAAGGAGAAGTTGGAATAGACCTTGGTCTAAACAGCTTTGTTGCCACAAGTGATGGCGAGTTCTTTGACCATCCAAAACCAATGAAAGGAATGGCAAAGAAAAGAAAATCACTGGCGAGAGAATTCAGCAAAAAAAAGAAAAAAAGCAACAACAGAAACAAAGCAAGAGTAAGGCTGGCAAGAGTGGATGAAAAAATAGCAAACATCAGAAACGACTACGGCTGGAAACTATGCAGAAAACTTATTGAAAAATATGAAACAATATTCATAGAAAACCTAAATGTGCGAGGGATGATAAAAAACCACCAACTCGCAGGAGCAATAACAGATGTTTCTTGGAGTGATTTCACAAACAAACTCTCCTACAAGGCTGAAAGCGCTGGTGGAAAAGTAGTGAAAGTGAACCCAAAAAACACATCACAAAAGTGCAGCGGATGTGGAAAGATTGCCAAAAAAACACTGGCAACAAGAACACACAACTGCCCAAACTGCGGTCTAAAAATAGACAGGGACATAAACGCATCAATAAACATTCTTACAAAAGGTAAGATAGGGCTGGAACACCCCCAAATTAACGCCTGAAAGAGATGAAGCCACTACTGACGGCATAAGCCCGAAGCAAGCACTGTCAATGAAACAGGAAGCCATTTAACTTGTTGGGTGGTAGTTCACTCTTATAATCCCTTTCTTTTTGGGGCATTTGAAGAAATTCCTGTCGGGAGGCGTTAAAAAATGGGAAATTACAAATTTTTGAAAGATGAAAATATTTCAGGCAAAACAATTGCAATAAGGGTTGATTTAAACAGCAATGTTGAAGACGGTGAATTGTTTGAAAATGCAAGGCTGAGAAAGTATGCCAAATCATTAAAAGAAATGTCTAAAAAAAACACAAAGCTTGTTGTACTAGCCCATCAGGGTCGGAAAGGAAATGAAGATTGTGTTTCACTAAAGCCCCATGCTGAAGAACTTTCAGAACGTATTGAAAAAGAGATAAAAGTTTTATCATGGGATTCTGATTATGAAACAGCCATAAAAGAAATGCAAGCTGGCGACATTGTTTTAATGGAAAATGTAAGGTTTCACGACAACGAAGAGCAGGAGTTTTCTGCAGAAGATGCTTCTAAAATTGAATGGATTCAAAAAATTGCCTCTGTTTGTCAGCTTTTTGTACAGGATGCCTTAAGCGTTTGCCACAGAAGCCAGCCAAGTGTTATAGGATTTACTCCATTGCTTCCTTCTTTTGTCGGCCCTGTACTTGAAGCAGAACTTGCAGCTTTAAAGCACTTTGATTCAGGCGAAAAGCCATGTGTTTTTGTTTTAGGTGGTTCAAAAATCAAAGACAGTCTTTATTTGATAAATGAGCTTTTTAGAAAACAAAAAGCTGATAAAATTTGTGTAGGCGGATTGCTTGGAGAATTATTTTTGAAAGCAAAAGGCGTTGTATTTGGAGAAAAAGACAAGTTTTTTGAAGAAAAAGGATTTAATGAATTGGTTGAGCCGGCAAAACAAGTTTTAGAAAATTACGGCAAGCAAATCATTTTGCCTGTTGATGTTGCAATAATGAATGATTCTGATGAAAGAGAAGAAATTGCAATTTCAGAGCTTCCAAAAGAAAATTCTATTTTTGACATCGGAACTGAAACAGTTGCCGAATTCAAAGAATCTTTAAAGGGTGCAAAGTTCATTGTAGCAAATGGGCCAATGGGCGTTTTTGAAAGAATGGATTTTGAAATTGGAACAAAAAGAGTTTTTAATGCAATAAGCAAAGCCAGGGGTTTTTCTCTTGTTGGTGGCGGTGATACTGAAACAGCATTGGAACAGGTTGATTTTTCAGACAAGGATTTTTCACATATTTCCCTGGCAGGCAAAGCCTTGCTACAGTACATTAGCGGAAAAGAAATGCCTGGATTAATTGCTCTTCAAGGTAAAACTTCTGAATTTAAACCTAAAGAGGCTGTAATTGAAAAACCTGCCATAGCAGAAGTGCCTGTTGAGGAAGTAGTAAAGGAAGAACTTACCTTAGAAAAACCTGTGGCTGAAGAGCCTGTGGCTGAGGAATCTGTGGCTGAAGAGTCTGAGTCTGAGGAGTCTGAGTCTGAGGAGTCTGAGTCTGAAGTAGCTGAACCTAAACAGCCTGAATTGCCACTATAAAATTAATTGTGAACAGCATGAATTATATTCTAAAAAAAGAAGATTTTCCAAAATTTCTTGAACTTCTTAAAAAAAAGTTTGGCAAAGTTATTGTTCCTGCAAAAAACGAAACAGGTGCAACATGCTTTCAATCCTATTCTGGTCAAGAGCTTTTTCTTGAATCAAGAACTGATTTTTCTGCAAAAGAATTTTTCAGACCGGCAAAAGAAAAAATGTTTTCCTTTAAGAAAAAAAGTTCTTCCTTTGAGGTTAAGTCAGAGCATGATAACACAAAAAAGGTTTTGTTTGGAATAAGGCCCTGTGGAACTCACGCCCTCAGCACTCTTGATGAATTATTCATAAAGTTTTTGGGAGAAGACAACTTTTACAGCGATAAAAGAAAAAATACAATAATAATTGCACTTCAATGTAATGAAGCATGTGAAAATGGCTTTTGCACAAGCATGGGAACCTCGCAGGCATCAGGACACGACCTGCTTTTTATTGAACGTGGACACGATTTTTTTGTAAGAGCTGAAACAAAGCAAGGTACTGACCTTCTTGACCCAACTCTTTTCAAGCACACTTCTGATGCAGAGCCTTCTTCAAAAATTGAATGTAAAAACGAGCTTGATATTGAAGGTCTTGGGGAAAACCTTTATGCAAATTTTAATCATTCTGTTTGGAAAGAGGAATCGGAAAGATGCCTTAGTTGCACTTCCTGTACTCAATCATGCCCTACCTGTTATTGTTATACTTCAAACGATGAATTTGTTTTTGGTTCAGGAACTGAAAGTGAAAGATTCAGGGTTTTGGACAGCTGTCAGCTTCAGCGTTTTACAAAGGTTTCAGGAAATCATGTATTCAGACCTTCAAGAGAAGGAAGATTAAGGCAGTTTGTTTTACACAAGTTTTCCTATTACAAAAAATACCATGGCATGCATTTGTGTGTTGGATGCGGAAGATGCATTACTGCCTGTCCTGTTAAAATAAGCCTTGTTGATATTGCAAACAAGATTCAAAAACACCCTTTGGAGTTTCAAAAACATTCTTTGGAGGCAAAAAAATGATTACTCCTGAAAAGCCGTTGCTTGCGGAAATAATTTCAATTTCGCAGGATACCAGTGACACAAAAACATTTGAAGTTGGGTTTGTGGACAAAAAGCTTCAGAAAAAATTCAGTTTCATGCCAGGGCAGTTTATGATGATAAGCGTTTTTGGATTTGGAGAATTTCCAATAAGTATTTCTTCCTCTCCTTATAAAACAAATTCAATAAAATTTACAATAGTAAATGTTGGCAATGTAACCAACGCAATGCATAAACTCAAAAAAGGAGAGCAAATTGGATTAAGAGGCCCTTTTGGAACAGGTTTTCCTTTGCAAAAATTCAGAAAAAAGAATATTTTGTTTGTAAGTGGTGGCTGTGGATTGGCTCCATTAAGAAGTGCAATTTATGCTGTGCAGGAAAAGAAAAGCGAATTTGGAAAGATTTCTGTTTTGTTTGGATGCAAAACTCCTGAAAATGTTTTGTTTAATGAGGATATGAATCAATGGCAAAAGGAAAATTTTAATGTACTTTCAACAGTTGATTATCCAAACAAGAACTGGAAGGGAAACACTGGTGTTGTAACAGGTCTTTTCAAACAAGTTAATTTTTCGCCTGAGAACACAATTGTAATGATATGCGGTCCGTCAGTAATGATTCACTTTTCTTTAATTGAACTGAGAAAAAAGGGCTTTAGGAATGAACAAATGTTTGCTTCTTTAGAGAGGCTAATGCAATGCGGTGTAGGTTACTGTAGTCACTGCAATATTGGAAATAAGTATAGCTGCATTGATGGGCCTGTGTTTAATGCAAAGGATTTGGAAAAGTTGCCGGTGAAGGAGAATTAAAAAATGTCTGTAAAAAAGGTCAAGGTTGGATTTTTTTCTCTTACCTGCTGCGAGGGGTGTGAGTTTGCCGTCTTTGACCTTGAGGAAAAATTGCTCAAGGCATTTGATTACCTTGAAATAGTTGAATCCCGTGTCCTGATGGAAAAAATAAAGCCAGAGGCAGTAAGGCTTGATATCTCATTTGTTGAAGGAAGTGTAATAAGCAAGCATGACCTTGACAAGCTGCATTACATCCGGAAAAAAACCGATTTTCTTGTGGCGCTTGGCGCTTGTGCGGCAATTGCCGGAATAAACGGAATCAGAAATGCCTTGCCTGAAGGGGTTCAGGAAAGAATGAAGCAAAAGGCAATAATTCCTGTTAAGGAAAAGGCATTCTCTTTGTCAGCCTTTGTAAAAGTTGATTACATTCTTAATGGCTGTTCGGTCAACGAGCTTGAATTTCTTGACTTTTTGAACAGGGTTTTGCACGGCGTTATTCCAAGACTTGAAGAGGTTCCGGTATGCTTTGAATGCAAGCTCAATGGAAACGCCTGCCTTCTCCTAAAAGGAATTCCCTGTCTTGGGCCGGTAACCTATGCAGGATGTGATGCATTATGCCCTGGCCAGAATGCGCAGTGCATTGGCTGCAGGGGCTTTACAAAGGACGCCAATTTTAAGTCATTGGACAATTTGCTTAAAGAAATGGGCATCGGAAAAAAGGAGAGATTCAATCTTTTTACCTATTTTAATCCGCTTCCAAAGGAATTGCGTGATTTAAGGGGTGGAAGTGAATGAGTAAAATAAAGGAATTGCATCCTTTGAAGGGGGAAAAGTGAATGCGCAAAACATGCTGTTTTTCAATAAAGGAAATTACAAAGGTTGAAGGGCATGCAAATCTTGATGTTGAATTGAAGGATGGCAGGGTTGAAAAATGCGAGCTGAGAATTTATGAAGGGCAGAGGTTTTTTGAAGACATGCTCAAAGGAAGGCATTTTTCACAAGTGCCATTGATTGTTTCAAGAATCTGTGGGCTTTGCAATGTAAGCCATTTAAACACCTCAATTGAAGCCGTTGAAAAAGCATTTGGCATTGAGGCAAGCAGGCAAACAAGCATTCTTAGAGACCTTACAACAAACGGGGAATTCTTAAAAAGCCATGCACTGCACCTGTTCTTCCTTGCCTTGCCTGACTATCTTGGCAGGGAATCGATTCTTGAATTCAGCAAAGAAGAGAACAAATTTCTTCACTGGGGGCTTAATCTCAAAAAGGCCGGCAGTGACATTGTAAGGCTTTTGGGCGGGCGTATTTACCAGACTGTTAGCCTAAGGCCAGGCGGCTTTACAATGATCCCAAAGAAGGAACAGCTTGGCAAATGCCTTCCATTGCTTGAAAAGGAAAGGAAAACAGCAATTGATGCAATAAGGCTTTTTGCTTCATTTTCCGAAAAGCTTTCTTTTGAAAGGAAAACAGATTACCTGGCACTTGTTGATTTAAACTACAGCCTTGTCAAAGGAAAGCTTCATTTTGCTTCAGGCAAAGTTATTGAAGAAGAGGACCTGCTAAAGCATGTTGAAGAATTTATTGTCCCCTACAGCAACGCTGCACAAACAAGTTTTGAAGGAAAATCCTTCAGGGTTGGCCCTCTTGCAAGAATTAACCTGAACAAAAAGGCTCTTGAGCCTGCGGCACAGGACATTATCAAAGAGCTTGGCTTAAGCTTCCCAAGCGACAAGGTTTATTTCAACAACCTTGCCCAGGCAATTGAATTGCTTCACTTGATTGATTCAAGTATCAGGATGATTAAAGAACTGAAGCCTGAAAAGGAGGCAATACAGAAAATCAAGCCAAAAGAAGCCCTTGGCATTGGCGTAACAGAGGCTCCAAGGGGAACCCTTTACCACCAGTATTCTTTTGACGAAAAAGGCTTTGTTAAAAAGGCAAACATTATTGTTCCAACAAACCAAAACAACCACACAATTGAAACAGACCTTACTGAATTCATTCCAACGCTTTTGGATCTGCCGCAGGAAAAAGCCAATCTTGAAATAGAAAAACTGATTCGGGCTTACGACCCATGCATAAGTTGTGCAACCCATTTCCTCAAAGTAAATTGGAAAAAGTGAGTTTTTTAAACAACAAAAACCTTATTATACTTGTTTTAAAATGAATTCAAAAGCACAAGCAGGTCTGGAATACCTAATGACCTATGGCTGGGCACTAATACTAATAGCAGCAGTTATAGGTGTACTTGTATTCGTCACAAGCAGCCCGGACTCAGACATAACCTTCTCTTCTTCAGACCCAACAAAAATCATGATAAAAAGCGGAAACCTGTATGCCGCAACAATAACAGTAATCGTGCAAAACATAACAGGCGGAAACATCGCCATACCTTTCAGCAACAGGTGACAGCTACACAACCTGCACAATCAATCAACAAACAACAGACATTGACATCCTGGCAGGCGAAATAATGTTACTCGAATGCCCTTTGTCCGGAGAAGACCCAGCAGGCGCGGTCGTTCTAACCTACACGGATTTCGCTAGCCTGCAAAGGGAAGCAATCATCAGGATTGCAGGAGGCACTGGCACAAGCCAAGGGGCAAACTGTGGAAACGGAACCT
>JAFCCG010000029.1 GCA_017610335.1 Chloroflexota bacterium
TTAAAATTATTAAAATAAAAATTAAGAAAAATTCACTGCACAGACTTGAATAAGCTGAATTCACCCTATTTAAATATTTTTGCTTTTAGAAGGTTTGTAAGAGAAATTGAATAAAATGGCTTTTTCTCACAATTTTTTTAAGGTGATTTTTTGAAAGAAGGAAGTATTGTTGAAATAGATTATACAGGAAAGTCTGTTTTAACCGGAAATGTTTTTGAATCAACCGTTGAAAAAAAGGCAATTGATGCAGGAATTTTCAGCAAAGAAAATCAGTATAAGCCAATGGTTGTTGTAGTAGGAAAAGGGCATGTTTTGCCAGGACTTGAAAATTCCTTAAAAGAAATGAAACAAGGTGAAGAAAGAAAGGTTTTGGTAAAGCCAGAGGAAGGCTGGGGTGAAAGAAAGCCAGGCAATATTGCGGTTGTTCCACTGCAGCAGTTTAAGAAAGAAAAAATGCAGCCTTTTCCAGGGCTTGTTGTTGAAATAAACGGCAGGCAGGGAAAAATTCAAAGCGTAAACGGCGGCAGAGTAAGGATTGATTTTAATCATCCTTTGGCAGGAAAGGATTTGGAATATGAGCTAAAAATTGTCAGAGAAATTACTGAACCAAAAGAGCAGGCTGAAGCCCTTTACAAAAAGTATTTTTATATGGTGCCAGATGCCGAGAAAAAGCTCAAGCTAAAACAAGGGGAAATTGAAGTTAGCTTAAGCCCAAGATGGAGCACAAATTTAGCGCCATTAAAAGAAATCTTCAGTAGCCTTGTGACAAAACATGTAAAAGGGTTTTCAAAAGTAAAGTTTGTTGAAGAATTTGTTGAAAAAAAAGAACATGAAAAAAAGCCTGAAGAAAAGAACAAAACAGAAAAAGATGAAAAGGAAGCAAATTTCAAAACAGGAAAAAAACCGGAAGAAGAAAAGGGCAAAACAGTAAAAAAGGAAAAGGAAACCGTGGAAAAAAAGAGACGGAAAAAAAAAGGAAAAGAAGCATATTCCAAAACAGAGAAAACAGGAAAAGAGCAGGCAGAAAAAAAGCAACAAAAGTAGCTTTATAAAGGTTTTCTTGCAAAAGTTTGTCAGAGGCTTTTACTGTTTGTCACACATTTTTTTGGTGGGTAATTAATGGAAAACATTATTAAAGATTTTAAAACAGGAACAACAACAGTCGGATTGGTTGCAACAAATTCCGTAGTTTTGGCTGCTGACATGAGGGCAAGTTTTGGTCACATTGCATATGATGAAGAGAGCCAAAAGCTTTACAAAATTACTGACAGAATTGGAGTAACAAATGCAGGCTCTGTTGGAGACAGTTTAACACTGGTAAGATTTTTAAGAAGTCATGCAAGATTGTACGAAATTGAAAGAGACATTAAGATTACACCAAAAGCACTTGTCACATATCTTTCAAATGTTTTAAATGCCAACAGGTATTATCCTTTTGCAGCCCAGTTTGTTATGGGCGGATTAAACAACGGACCAGAACTTTTTGAAATAACACCATATGGCGGGATATTAAAAAGAGACAAGTTTGCTGTTTCAGGCTCTGGAACAGAACCTGCAATGACAACACTGGATCAAAATTATAAAAAAGGAATGACAGAAGAAGAAGGAATAGCAGTTGCAATAAAAGCTGTTAATGCAGGAAAAACAAGAGACATTTACTCAGGCGGAAAAAGCATTTCTGTAATGGTAATTAGCGAAAAAGGAATAAGAAACTTAAAAGATTCAGAAGTACAAAAGTACTTGCCAAAAAAGGCTTAACTCCTAAAAAGGAATTTTTGGAAATTTTTTGCCTTGGAAAACAATTCAAAAAGCAATCTAACGGCAGGCGGAGAAATTTTAAATGAGCACAATAGACCAAATTAAAGATACAATTCACGGAATTTTACCTGAAAAATGCCAGGTCACAAAAATTGAAATGGAAGGACCGGAAGTAGCAATCTATACCAAAAATCCTTCTGCTTTCTTTGAAAACGAAAATTTTGTGGCAAAAACTGCATTTGAATTAAAGAAAAGGGTAAACATCAGAACAGACAAAAGCCTTTTGATGGACGAAAAGGATGCTGAAGCAAAAGCAAGAGAAATAATTCCAGATGATGCAAACATCAAAAAAATATACTTTGACCCTGCATTTTCAGAAATAACAATTGAGTCAATAAAGCCAGGACTAGTAATAGGCAAAGGTGGAGAAACAAGCAAAAAAATAATTCTTGAAACAGGCTGGACCCCAAACATAATCAGGGCGCCAACACAATCCTGTGAAGTACTTAGAGGAATAAGAAACCAATTGCACAAAAACAGCAGTGAAAGAAAAAAGATTTTGAAAGAAACCGCTGAAAAAATTTATGCCGATATTGACCAAAGCCCAAAAGATTGGTTTAGAATAGAAGCATTAGGCGGCTTTAAACAGGTTGGAAGAAGCTGTGTTTTTCTGGAAACACCTCACACCAAAGTATTACTTGATTGCGGAATAAATGTTGCAGGCGCAAACGACCCGCTGAGAAGCTTTCCATACCTAAATATATTACACATGCCATTAAGTGAACTTGACGCAGTAGTAGTAACACATGCACACCTTGATCACTCAGGATTTATACCATTCCTATACAAAAGCGGTTATACAGGGCCAGTATATTGTACGCCACCAACAAGAGATTTGATGACATTACTGCAATTTGATTACATTGATGTTTTGGCAAAAGAAGGAAAAGACGCACCATACAATGAAACCGATGTCAAAACAATGCTAAAATACTGCATTCCAAGAGAATACAGAGAAGTAACAGACATTGCACCAGACATGAGACTAACACTGCACAATGCAGCACACATCTTAGGCTCTGCTTCAGTTCACATGCATGTAGGAGAAGGAGCACACAACCTCGTCTACACAGGCGACATTAAATACGGATTTACAAGACTATTTAACAGCGTAGACATGCATTATCCAAGGCTTGAAACACTAATAATTGAAAGTACCTACGGAGGAAAAGACGCTATACAGCCAAACAGACAGGATTGTGAAGATTATTTACTAAAAGTCATAAAAGAAACTATTGAAAGAGACGGAAACGTTTTGATTCCTGTTTTTGCAGTAGGAAGAGGCCAGGAAATAATGCTGGTAATTGAAAACTTTTTCAGAAATGGATTGCTTGACGCAAAATGCTATGTTGATGGAATGACAAACGAAGCAAGTGCAATTCACACCGCATATCCGGAATATTTAAGAAAAGGCGTTCAAAGAAGAATTTTACAAAACGACAGCCCGTTTACTGCAGAAATATTTGAACCAATGAATGGCAAAAAAAGAGAAGAAGTATTACAGGAAAAAGGAATAATAATAATTGCAAGCAGTGGAATGCTAACAGGCGGAGCCAGTTTGGATTACTTCCAAAGAATGGCAGATGAAGCAAACAACTGCATGATTTTTGTAGGATACCAAGGCGAAGGAAGTCTTGGAAGAAAAGTTCAAGGCGGACTAAAAATGCTTCCAAGGACAGACGAAAAAGGAAGAACGAAAGCCCTAAACATAAATATGAGAATTGAAACAATTGACGGCTTCTCAGGCCACTCAGACAGGGACCAGCTTTTGGCATATGTAAGAAACCTAAAACCAAAACCAAAAAAAGTTCTGATAAACCACGGTGAAAAAACAAGAGCAGCAGAATTCGCAAGAACCCTCTCAATGAGATTCAAACTAAACGCAAGCTCAATAAGCAACCTTGACGCAGTAAGGTTAAAGTAAAGCTAGCGTATAAAGGCTCTGTAGAAATGATTTATAAATGCGAAAGTTGAATGTCTTAAATTGGCGTTTATCGCTAAAATAGCAACAAGCGGTTTATAAAGAAAATAGCATTTCTACACTGCTGTGTATAAAGCAAAGAATTAATATAGAGAAAATGCCAATCTAATTATTTTGTATATAAAAAAGCACACATAGAAAGATAGGTTTTTTATGATTGGAATAAAAAAGCCAAGGTTTTATGCCGAATCTGCTGAAGCCGAAAATTCAATTAGAATAAAAATCTATGATAGACAAAAACAAAACAATTGCATCTATTGAAGCAGAAGTACAGCTTCCAAAAAGTGTTTGGATAGATATCCAAAGCACCAACCCAACATCAAACAGGACATTTATAAAAATATTCAAACGCTCACCAGGCCAAGAACTTATGATAAGGGCCGCAAAATGGGGTAAACAAAAAGGATTGACCCACATTTATTTAAAAGGAATTTCAGAACCGGCAAAAAGAATGATTCAAAAACTTATAGAATTGAAAATAGTTTCCAGCAAAGGAAAAATATTGAGGATTCCGAGACAACTTAACCTTAAAAAAAACAGGTGGTTTGAAAATCCAATAATACGCAGAACGAGCCTTGCCATAAAACAGCGAAGAAAACACGTTCGCATATAAAGGAAAATGAACTGTTTGAGGCACAAAAAAACACCTTCTACATAACGGTGTTTTTTGCGGAAATTCCTGAATTTTAAAAAGTTCAAAAAAAAGCAAATATACATAAAAATAAAGGCTAAATTGAGCCCTATTTCACGATACAAGGTTATATTTTTTTACATACATAAAAAAAAGCCCAAATTGGGCTTTTTGAAGCGAAAAGTATTTATATGGGGTCGCATATAATACTAGTGCTTTGCGAAGGGATTAATATGAGGATAAATGAAAGCCATTTTGAAATGGCTGAATTAAGTTCGGAAAAGGCATCTGAGCTAGGCAAGACTCTAAGCAAAGGGGGCATTACCAGGTCTGACAGCGAAACTGCTTTTCCCAAAAGGTGTCAACGGTAATGCCCTTTCACCCCTACTCAAGGACACAAAACCTTTGCTTCAAATTAGAGTCCAACCCCCCCCCCCCGGAGTTCTTGATTTGAAATTGGTAGCCATTGTAAGGCCTATTTTTTAGTCTTTTTTTTCTTTCCTGTTAAATATTTTTGAAGTTCTCTCTGGAACAGCAAGTATTCATCTCTTTCTAATTTGTTTTCGCTGCGAGATAAATTTCCGTCAAAGTCCTTTGTGGTTGGATGCTTTAGGTGTTCTGCTGTATAGATTCCATAGCTTAAACTTTCTTCCCGTGCCAATTCAATAACCTCTGTAGAGGGGTTTATTGATTTGATTGCGTCTTTAATAGTTCTCATATTTGAACCAATGCTAAATTCTGGCGCCCTGTAATCTACTATTAAAATTCGCTTCTTTTTTGCGATGCCTCTTTTGTGCTTCAACAATCTATTTTTTACCAGGGCTACCCTATGTTCTTCAATCGCCCTGCCACCCTCAGCTGTTCCCGCTAACGACGCTTTTCCAGCTGCTTTTATGTGATGACCAGCAGACTTGTAAGAAAATTCAGGAGTAACGACATAAATCAGGTTTTTTGCAGGCACAGTTTTATTCAATTCATTTATTGCTCTCACTGATTCAAATAATGGCCTCATTCCTTGTCCAACAAAAACAATTGCAGTCTTGGAATCGGCTCTCCCAATTAATCTTTCTGCTGTTTCAAAAATCCCCATTAATTTTCCCCTGTATGCCCTAAAACTTATCTTGTGTTCTTTTTTGAATGCGGTCATGGCTGGCTTAAGCGTTTTCTTCTTTCCGGAGAAAAATTTATTCTTGAGAATTTTCCAGAAGCTTTCTTCGCAGACATTGAATATTAATTAGATAAAAGAGCTTTAAAATTCAATAAGTTACCCATTTATTCGTTACACTATGCCATCATATTATAGTAAAAATTCGGCTTTGGTGCCTTTAGATTTTAGGGACTACTAACTTCAGGTTAATGCCCCCAAGGCTTGGTAGGCGCTACAGTGCTTGAGAGAGGCCGGAAAAGAAAGTGTTATATATTTAACTATATAGTACTTATATGTGAATTATATGTCTGATATCACTACTATCCAGGTTAAGAAACCAGCCCTTGAAAAGTTGAAGGAAATCAAGCAATATCCAAGGCAGACCTACTCAGACCTAATCCTTGAGCTTGCCCGCATTTATAAGGCCTGCAAAATGAAAAACCAGTATGATGAGTTCCTGCACAAAATACAGCAGGAAAAAATGACGGAACTTTGGGATAACAAGGAAGATGAGGCCTGGGAAAATGCCTGAAGCAGGCAACGTGATACTGGCAAAAATCCAGTTCACAGACACTTTTGAAATAAAGAAGAGGCCTGCAGTAGTACTGTTTGAAGAATTTGGAAACATTGTTGTTGCCGGAATAACAAGCAATGTTGAAATGAAAGGAATTGCACTCTCAAAAAAAGACGGGGCAATAAAAGAAAGCGTAATCAAAACAAACTATATCTTTACTCTTACAGAAAAGGCAATTGAGAAGCCGCTGTTCACACTAAACAAGCAGAAAAAGCAAGAACTATACAAAGAACTGGAAAAGAAACTGCATAGGCTAACGGACAGCTAATACCCTTTCCTTGGCTATATGGCAAAAAAAGGGCTGTTTAAATTCCTTTTCCAGGCAAATTCTTTTATATGCGCATTATAATTACAGGAAGCCCAGGAGTCGGAAAAACAAGTGCTGCAAAGGCACTTGGTAAAAAGCTTGGTTATGCTATCCTTAATGAAAAGCAGTTTGCTCTTGAGGAAAAGATTGGCAAATGGAATGCTGAAGAAGATGAACTTGTTATTCCTTTAGAACCATATGCAAAGGCCCTGAATAAACTTTTTACAGAGAAAAAAAATGTGATAATTGAAGGACATCTTTTATGCGAATTAAAGGCAGGGGCGGATTTTATTGTTTTGATAAGAGTGCATCCTGAACTGCTTGAAGGAAGACTGCATTTAAGAAATTATTCGGAAGAAAAGGTTCAAGACAATGTTTTCTGTGAAGGAATTGATTACTGTAAAAAGAAGGTATTGAGAAATTACACGGAAAAAAAGATTATAGAGGTTCAAAGTGGGAAAAGTATAAAAGAAACATTGGACAGAATAATAATGGGATTAAAGGAAAAAGGAGCCAAATTATAAAAAATTGAATTTTAAAGGGTTTAAGAAAAAGGGGAAAAGTTATGAATAAGTGGATTTTTCTTGTAGTGATAATGGTTTTCACAATGCCAATTGCTTTTGGAGAAACTGTTTTTGAAAGAAGCTTTGGAGAAATGGGATATGAAAATTTTCTTGTAGAAGGAGCTTCTGAAACAGATTGTTTTGAAGCAGAATTCTTATACCCCCAAGATATTGATATAGAAAGCGATGAAATATACCCAATTGCATCAATTGCAATTGAAATAGGACCAATAGAAGAAGGAAAAATAGATGTAAATGCCTTTTTGAATGAAGAACAAATTGCAAACCTTCAATTAGAAGATTTTAAATGCAGTGAAGGAAAATGCTGGGAAAGACTTGCATTGCCAAAAGATTTACTGCTTAAAGAAGAAAATTCACTGCAAATATGCCTTGAAACAGGTAATAGTATAACAAGCATAATGCTTGACAAAAACTCAGGAATAGGACTTTACAAAGCGGCTGATTTCTCAAAAGAAAATGCATTTGTCACAACCGCAGAAAAAATAGATTTGGTAAAAGGCGAAAAAACAACAATAAAGATACTTCTACATAATCAAGGTAGTGCTGTAACAAATGTAAAAGTAGAATTTGCAAGGCCTTTGGCAGATGACAAAAACGCCTTTTCAGTTGTTGAAGGGGATACATATTACACAGGAGAAATAGGACCAGGGCAGGAAATTGAATTAGAATATGTTGTAAAACCAAGAAGGGCAGTGCACATGACTTTACCCCCTGCAATTGTTTATTTTGAAAACCCTTTTGGAGAAACTGAATCAAAATTCAGCAACCTTGTTGAATTGGATGTAAGAGAACCTGAAAGGAAAATAGAGGCATTTGTTGTAAAAGATGTGGAAAATGCAATGATTGAACAGGCTATTGAAATGAGGCTTGCTGTAAAAAATGTTGGAAACGGCCCTCTCTATAGTTTGAGCATAAGCATGGAATCAGATGCAAAAATAAATCAACAGGAAACCGAAATAGAAGTTTTGCAGCCAAAGGAAACAAAATATTTGAATTTTACCATTATCAGCAGCACACCTGGAAAATTTCCAATAGGCTGTACAATAACATACACTGATGTCAATGTTTCAGAGAGTAAGTGCCAAAACAGCTTTGCAGAATTCATACAGCCTGAAATAAATCCAATCATTTACATAGCAATTGCATTTGCCATAATTGCAATTATCATCTATACCTATATTATGAAAACAGGGTAATTCAAACTTGGCATGGAAAAATTACCAATTGCTTTCAATCTTTTTCACAAGCTCTTCTTTTTGCTTTCCGTCTTTTTCTTTTTTGAACCTTACAAACAAAACAAGACCTGTGCAGGCAAGTATTGGAATGGCAAGAATTGAAAAGTTTATACCATTAGAAGCAGGAGGGAGTGCAAGCAATGCGGTTGCATTCTTTGATTCAGAAATTGATTCAAGATAGCTCCCGTCAAGCAAAAGCTTTTCAGCATTTTCAAGACTTTCCTTTGCATTAGAATTGTCAGGATTTGTATTGAATATTTCTGCCGCACTGTTGAATGAAACAACCGCGTCCTCTTTGATTTGGGAAAAGGCATTTGAAAGGCGTGAAGAAATGCGTTCTGCTTCCAAAAGTTTCCCACCAAGCTGGCTGGAAAAAGAACCTGCTTTTGCAAGAGCATTGTCAATGTCCCCTTGTTCTGTAAGCTGTTGAAAGTCCTGCACCTGCTTTTTTCCAAGAAATGATTTAAGGCTGTTTAAGTTAAGCCTTAATTTGTCAAGCTCTTCACGAGTAATTGGAAGAATGTATTTTGATGAAATTATTTCCTCATCCGAAATTGTGAAAAAGATTTTGTCAAGCAAAGCAAGACTTTCTTCTGCAGATACAAGGTTGGATTGCAAGGAATCTATTTTTTCAGAAATTTTTATTGTTTTGGCAATGTTTTGGATTTGCTGTGCGTTATTTAGGGGATTGGAAGAAGGGGAAAAAGTGTTTGTGTCAATGGTTTGCGGGAAAAAAATCTGGGCTTGAGTGGGGCTGCTACTTGTACTCTTTGAAAAACGCAGCACTGTTTTTCCTTGTGGCAGTCCATTGAGGTCGAGGGAAATTGTTTTTCCGTCTGCTTTAAAGGAAAGAATGTTTGGACTAAAGGCAATAACTGTTTCCGTATTTTTGTCAAATGGAATGTGCATTGTCAGGGGACCGGTAATTGAATAGGGGAAAGTGTTGTCAAGCTCTATTTCAATGGCTTCGCTTGTTTCAATAATTGAGGCGTTTTCCTGGACAAATGAATGGATTGCAGAATTAAGGGTTTCTTCAAGCAATTCAAGGAATTCTGCAAGGCTTTGCCCAAGGTCAGGAAGCAATGGCAGGGATTTTTCAAAGACAAGTTTTTGGTTTGAAAAAAAGCCTTCAAAATAGGCTTTTTGTGATTCAATGTTTTTCATTTTTGTTTTGGAGACAAGGCCTTTGGCTTCAGCAATCTCCAGGGCTGAAAGCATTTGCCTGGCAAGAGAAAAATCGTTTTCGATGTCTGTTACAGCAGGCTGGTTTTGGAGAAATGCCCTCAGATCTGTTTCAAGTGCGATACAAATCCTTTTAACGGCTTCAAGGCCGGTATAAGGCTGTTCAATGTTTTTAAGTTGAAGAAACCTCAGGGTAAAAGGGTCAAATGAAATTCCGCTTGCTTTGCTGCTTTCAAGGCTTTTGTTGAGGAATGAAAGGCAGTCTTCAAGTTCTGTTTCTTCAAGCAATTGATATTCTTCAAAGTTTTGTAATGCAAGTGAAAACCTTGAAAATTCGTCAACCATTTCACCACATTGAAAAAGCTTTTGCTTTTGGTCTTTTGCCTGCTTAAACAAGGCAAACTTAAATTTGGCTCTTGCTTTTAGGTCAGATGCGGTTGAAATATAATCTGCAGGAAGAGAAGCCTGTTCAAGCTCTTGTTCAATAAAACCTGCTCTTTCATTACAGAGCACCAACAATCCCCCAAGAACCTCATTTTTTAGGTATACAGAATTTTCTTTAAGAAATGCAATCTCAGCATTCAGCTGTTTCAGTGATTCTGCCTTTTTACCAAGGCTTAGGTTGTTTAAAAGATCCTGCTGTTGAAGTAAGACAAGCGCTTGCTTTAATTCAGAAAGCTTTGCAGTAGATTGTTCTCTTAATTCACCAAAGTCCCTGATACTATATTTTTGTGACGAAACAGTGCTTTCCTGGTCAAGGCCAGCGTAAAGTTTTTGAAAAAAATCACTGTCAAAGCCAGCATAGTTTTCTGAAAGAAGGGCATTAATTCCTTCTTCTGCTTCAATAATGCCCTGCAATGCACTTGCTTCAAGTTCTGCATTCCTTTGCATTAATTGCTTTCTGTGCAATGCATTTTGTTCAAGTAAGTCAGAAAATTTGCTCAGACAAGTGTTTCCTGTTCCCATAAAATTGTTGTAAATTTGCAAAAACTGGAATGCAGGAATCTTTTCAAGATTGTCAACTACATCTTCTGAAGTGAAAAGGTTTGCAAGATAGGAAACAAAGGAAGGGAGTAATGGGTCAATGAAAGGAATGTTAAATTCTGTGTTAAGATATTTTGCAAACAAGGAAGAAGGCTGACTTAGAATGGAAAAAATATTTGATTCACTTACAATAGTTTGACCAAAGCCTGTTGATGCTGTGATAGAAACAAAACTTTCTGTTTGGCTTAAGTAAAAGCAAGAATAGCTTTCATTGCTTTGACAGGCTTCAGGATTTGAAAGCTGGCTTAGATTTAATGAAAGCAGGGCAAAATCATTAAACAAGGGTTCTTCTTTTGCAAGCCTTATTTCTTCTTCTTCAAGATCTTCAAATTCCAGCAATAGGATTACAAAGCTTTCCCTATTTGCCAAATTGCTGAATTCAAATGCCTTTGGCATATTGTGGGTTAATTCATTTAATTGGAAAATAAGCCCTGTAATGCTTTTGTTGCTGTTGCAGATTCCGTGAATTGTTGAAATGTTTTTTCTCGCCTTGTTGAAGTAAAGCCAGCTTAAGGAGGCATTGTTTTTGTAAATGTAAAGCCTGCTTTTGACTTCGTTGCTGAAAACGCTTTGGTCAAAGGAAAAAAATTCCGACTCAAGCTTGGAAAAGCATTCCTTTTCATCATTGCATTCAGGCACAAAAGCATAGCTTTTCTCTGTTAAATCAAGGCAATAAAATCTTTGCTCAGGGCTCAAAGAATCAACACAGCCACTTAAAGCAAGCAAGAGAGAAATTGCAAGCAATGGCAGGATTATTTGCTTTAGCATAAAAAACCTGCTTTCTGCAAAGCTTTTAAAGCAAGCAAAAAATTCGGCAAAAAACGAAGGGCAAAAAAGGCGCCTTCCCCTAAGACAAGCCTTTTCTCTTGCCTGCAAAGAACAGCATTGTCAGAACAGAAAAGGCAGCCAAAGGAACCAAAAACAAAGGCAACTCAGGAACAGGAGCAGGCTTGATTAGGGCAAGGGTTAAGGTCTTGAGCTTTTGGTCATGCAAAGGAGGGCTGCCATCACCAACATTTGCATAAAAAGTATAAATATCAGGCTCCCAAGAACCAAGAACAGAAACAACAAAAGCATGCTCATCACTAGCACCAACTGCTAAATCAGGGCTTGACGCAGTTAAAGGAACAGCCAGCATTGCAACACCATCCATATCCTTAACAACAATTTCAACAAATGCATCACCAGCATCACCCCCAATATTCCTAATCTTTACAACTGCATCAACAACTACTGAATCACCGGCATCAACAGAAACAAAAAATTCAGACAAATCAAAAGAAACAATCTGGAACTCGGCAGCACCAGGCAAAGCAGGCGAATTTACAGTCAAATTATCAGAAGTGCAAGGAATAGAAGTAATTCCATCCAACAGGCTTACATCAATAGTGTGGAGACCCAAATCAGAATAAATTCCGCAAGAAAAATCGCAACTTGCACCGCAAACAAATCCGGAATCAACAGCAGTAGAATCATCACAATCAACAGAATCCTCTGCAGCTACACCTGCAAAATTAGAATAAGAAACAGTCACATCAGTTGAATCACCAACATCAATCGGACTGGTAACCAGGAGTGCAAACAACAGGATTAACCCCATCCAAGAGCGTAACAGCAATTGAATGAGGATTGGCAAAATCAGAATAAGCCCCACAAGCAAAATCACAAGTCGCACCACACGCAAAACCAGAATCAACAGCAGTAGAATCATCACAATCAACAGAATCCTCTGCAGCTACACCTGCAAAATTAGAATAAGAAACAGTCACATCAGTTGAATCACCAACATCAATCGGACTGGTATGGAGCACCAGGAACAGCCGCAGCATTACTGCTGCAGCATACCTTAAGTGGATAAGGACTTCCTAAGCAGGTTGCAATATGGGCATTTGTTGTATTGGAAATTGTTGCAATGCATTCTGCATCAGGATCAAAGACTGTACAGAGATTACCACCCCCAACAATATCGCAGACAAGGTCGCCAAAGCAAACTTCTTCAAGGTAAAATGGCGACGGCCAATCAAAGTCCCGGATATGGGCATTTGTAGGAGACGAAAGGCGCAGAACGCCGTTTGCTCCGGTGCAGTTGTGCTCAGTCCCTGAAGCTGGATAAGCAGCCTCAAAGATTGCATCATAGCATATTTCTGTTGGGTAATTGCCTGCACCGTTCCAGAGTTCTGCATGTGCATTGCTTGGACTGCTGATTCTCATTATAAGCTGGCTATTACCGCCTGCACAGGCAAGCGCAGCAGGGGCAAGAAAAAGTGCAAGCAATACAATGAAAGCAATTTTATTCATTTACATTATTTAGTAATCTGATATATTTAAAGTTAATTATTGGAAAAAAAAGCCGTTAATTAACCCCAAAAAAAATGGAAGAAAAAGCCAGTACTTTGGCTTGTACCAGATTTGGAAAGAAAAAGAAAGGTAAAAAAAGGTGTTGCAGACAGTATTATTTATGTCAGAAAAACTTTCTTTAAAACAGGGCAAGCAATTGGTGCAACTTGCAAGAAAAAGCATAGAGTATTCACTTGCTTCAGGGTTTAGGCTTGGAGAGGCATGCGATAACAAGCAGCTTTTGGAAGAAAGAGGCATTTTTGTTACACTGCATACATTTCCTGGAAAAGAACTCAGAGGATGCATTGGAATGCCTTATGCTATGAAACCATTGTGGAATGCTGTTTTGGAAATGGCTGTTGAAGCCGCAATTCACGACCCAAGGTTTTCTCCAATGACAGGAAAAGAACTTGGGAAAACAATTGTTGAAGTGAGTGTTTTAACACAGCCGGAAAAAATTTTGTGCGAAAGAAAAAAGCTTCCAAAATTTGTCAAAATTGGAGAAGACGGTTTGATTATTCAAAGAGGAAACCATTCAGGCCTTCTTTTACCACAGGTTGCAAAAGAACAAAAATGGGATGCTGAAGAATTTCTAAACCAATGCTGTGTCAAAGCAGAATTGATGAAAAACATGTGGCAGTCAACGGAAACAAAAGTGTTCAAATTTCAAGCACAAATCTTTTCAGAAGTTGAACCAAAAGGCGAAATTGAAGAAGCCTAATGTTTAATTAGTTGGTTTAAAGTCTAGCCTTCAAGGCATTGATTTAATTGGAATTCACAGGCTCGCAGTGCATTTCCGCATTCAACAAAACGCTCGTCTAAAACATTCTTTTGAGTAATGCATCTTGCATACTTTTCTTCAACGGTTTCGCCGTACAATGGCTCTATTACAAAGTGCTGAATGGCCATTCCAATAACCAAAATGCCAAGAATTGCAATCAAGACAATTGCCTGCTTTTTTGAAACGCCCTTTCTTTTTCCTTTCTTTCTGCGCTTTGGCTCAGCTTCTTCATCATCAGACATAAAAAACCACAAAGTATAAAGGCAATTTAAGTATTTATACTTTTGCCGTTATCTTTGAAGGGTTCTTTTTCTTGCTTAAAAGCACGACCCTGCTTGGCTTGCTTTCGTCTGTTAAATAATAACCTAAATACTCGTTAATTTTTTCAGCAAAGTTTTTTACTTCTTTGTGTAATGGCATGTTTTCAATTTTAAGCCTTTTTCTGCTATACCCTATAAACATGTATGATTTTACTTCAACAAAATCAGGTTCAGCTTTTTCAATAAGCTCTGCAAATTCTTTTTCATGATTCATATTAATGTTTTTGATAGCAGTAATCCTTATTGCCCTTCTTGTTTTCAGAGAAGCCATTAACTCAAGACTTTCATTCAACTTTCTCCAGGTTCCTTTGACAAGCGGTGCATTTATTTTTTTATGCATTTCCTTGATTGGAGCTTCCAAGGAAAGATAAAGTTGTGTAGGTAAATGTATTTCTGCAAGAGTTTTTGGATGAAGACCGTTGCTTACAAGAAAGGTTGAAAATTTTCTGTTATTAAATTCCTCAATAAGACCTGAAATTTTTGGATACAAAGTTGGTTCTCCTGCAAGAGAAATTGCTGCATTATTAGGATTGTTTGCTTCCCAAAGCTTTTTTTCACCAATCTTTTCCCTGAATTCCCCATAACCAGAAAGCAGAATGCGCTGCTGTTTTATTGCCTCGTCAATTATTTCAGCAGGATCGTCAAACTCCTTTGGAAAAGGCTCGTATTTTGTCAAAGGACGCCAGCAGAACCGGCAGTTTTGGTCGCACCAGGAAACAGCAGGAGTCATTTGCAGGCATCTATGACTTTGAATGCCGTAAAATTTTTGCTTGTAACAAACCTCACCCTTATAAATCGAGGCTTTGGTCCAATGGCATAGCTTTACTGCGCTGTGACCAAAGAGTTTGTAATGCTGCCTTGCAAGCATTTCAATTGTTTCTTTTGGCAGGTATTGCTCTATAGAGTGCATAAAGAGAGAAGTGAGGGGAATTGTTTAAAAAAGAGAGTTTATGTAGAAATGGCAAAGAGCAACATTTAAATAGAAGTTTGCCTTTTATTTGTACAGGTTAATTTGTTAACGGGGGAAAAATAATGTATAAGTACACAATTGCAAGGCAATTAGCAACAAAAAAGGTTATTACCAATAGAGGAGATGAAGTTGGAAAGCTTTCAGATCTTATAATAGATGAAGCAAATGGCGAAATAGAGTATCTTTTGGTAGAACTTGACAGGGAAAGCAAATTCATAAAAAAGGTAGAAGGAAAGGACAGAATAATAAAAATTCCTTATAGCGCTGTAACAGCAGTAAGTGATGTATTTATAGTTGACGAGCGCGAAATAGAAACCGCTGAAGCTGCACCTGCAAACTAACTTTGAAAAACTTTTTTTTATTCTTTTTTCTCATTATTCCAATGAGATAATTACTTTACCTTGTTTTAGGTTAAGGCTTTTAAGAAAAGGAAACTCAGTTTTTATCTTATACATAATCTCGGTTTCCTGCATTTTTTTGTCTTTTGCAGAATTAAGAGCCTGAGTAAGGGTAAAAAGCTTGGAATAGTTTGCGTAAATCAATTCTGCTTTTTTTGCATTTAATTCAATTTTTAAAGAAAGGACTTCTAATGCCTCTTTTTGCTGCTGCATGCTGTAATCTAACTCTGCTTTTTTCTTTGAAACCGCTTTTCGTTCATCTGCACCTTTTACTTCAGAAAATTGCTTTCCAAAACATTGGTCAATTGCTTCATTTAAGGAATTAAAAGAATCAGTCTTTTCAAGAGTTGAAAGCTCAAATGGAAGCAGGATTTCAACCTCTGCTTTTTTGCTAACTGATACAGCCTTTTTCTTTAAGTCAATTGAGTAAAGGTCTTTTATTGTTGCCAGAAGCGTTGTAATTTCTTTTTTGTTGAGTTCTTTAGCTGGTTTTTCCTTATCAAGTAAGGCTTTAAAACAGGCTTCGTCGGCAATTGGAGGGGCGATATTTATCTCTTTTACAAGAGTCCTTACAAGGTCTGAATTGCTTTCTTTTAACATTTTTTCAAGCATTTTTTTGTCAAGTTCTGCAGGATTTATTCCTTTAGATGAAGGAAATTTGTAGTCTTCGCCTTTTTTAAGAATTCTGTCCTTCCATCGTTCTTTTCTAAAAGCGGAAAGAATTATTTTGGTCTCATCTAACAAAATTACATTTCCTTTTGCAAACAATTCAAATACAAGAAAAAAGCCCTCCAAATGCATTACAATTATACGGTCAAAGCCATGTTGTTTGAATGAAAGAACCTTTTTGTTTGAAATCCTTTTTCTAAGAAAAGCACCATAACCAGATGTTGTCTGCCTTGCAGGCATAGAAAATGATGTCAAGAACAATGCATCTGGCGCAGCTATCAAATCCTTTGTACCCTGCCTTGTCTGCAGCTTAAACTTTAGCCAGCCGTTGTCAAGCTCTTGCACTTTTCTTACAATGCATCCATCAAGTATCGGGCTTAATTCTGCCACAATATATGCCAAAGAAATATTTGGAATTTGCATTTTAAATCAAAAGAATACTGCAGGAAAACTGCTTTAAATGCTTTAGCTAAAGGCTGCGAGAAAAAAAACTTTTATACATTTATACATTTGGCCAAACAACATTAATTGTTGCTGTTTTGTCAAAACCAGCAAAATTTTTATAGAGTATACTGACACTGCCAGGTTCTTTTTCCGAGTAATTGCATTCCAATAGCATTATTTGCCCCGAATTTATTAATCCTGCTTCGTTGCCGCCAATTTTTATTGTACAGTTTTCCAAAGCCTCTGTTGCAATTATATCCATTATTTTTATTTGACCAGAGGTTACATTTTGCAAAACTGCTTGTAAAATATTACCAACCGAACTTGATTTGAGAATAATTTCGTCAGATTGATTTATAGAAACAATTGCTTCATGTGTTGACATAGTTGTTACAAAAAAAATGATACCTATAGCAGTTACAACTAATATTATTGCCCAGCCAAATGTTAACAAATAATCCAAACTTGCTTGTGCACTGCTATTCATTTAAATCAAATAATAGAAAGTAAAAAGAAGTATTTAATTCTGTCAGTTTAAGTATTTGAACATTACTTTTATTTTAAATATTTCAGCATTACTTTTGCAAGCTTTGGGTGCCTTACAAGCTTTTTTATAATCATTTTTGCAGAAGACTTTAGATTCCCTTTAGATATTAGCATTACGTCATCAGCATCTATTGTATCTGCAAGGGTCTCAAAATTATCATCATTTAATTCTTCCAACATATGCCTTTGCTTTAGAATCCGCTTTAGTTTGTTGCCTCTTGTTTCATACCATTCAGCAGTATACTGGTTTAAGAATTTGCTTCCAAAATCTTTTTTCCTTAGTGCTTTGAGTGCAACCTCGGCAGCAATAGTTGCTGCTTCCATTGCAAGCCCTATTCCGCCGCCGTGAATTGGATTTACCTGATGAGCAGCGTCTCCTACAACAATAAGATTGTCTGCAGCCATTTCTTTCAAAAAGCCGCCAACAGGAATTGTTCCTGCATTTACTTCAATAATACTTCCGTTTCTAAGTCCAGAATGTGCTTGGACAAATTTGTCAAGATATTCTTTTGCAGTCTTTGACTCAGAACCAGCAATTCCAATTCCGACATTTGCGCAATTATTGCCTTTGGAAAATATCCAAAGATAACCACGTGGTGCCACTTCATTTCCAAAGAAAAAGTGAATGAAATGCGGGTTTTCAAAAGAAATGTTTGCCATCTCATACTGGTAACCTGAATCAATGTCATTCAATCCAATCTTTGTGTCAAGGCCAAGTTTTCTTGCAGCAAGACTTTCTGTACCATCAGCCGCAATTATTAGAGAGGCAGAATATTTCACTTTTTCGCCCTGTTCCATACAGCTTACAATTACTTTCCCGTTCTTTCTTTCAAAATCTCTGGCGTGACATTTTACCCTAATCAAAGCGCCTTTGCCAGCAGCCTCTTTTGCAAGCTCTTTTTCAAAAACCCTTCGTTCAATAATATATCCTGAAACTTTTTTGAAATCAATTTTAACACTTTTCATACTTGGAGCATACAAAGTTGCACCATTGATTTCCTGCAGACACCATTTACTATCAGGCTTTAATCCAAGCCTTTTTATCCAGCTTAATCCAAGACCCTCTCCACACCTTTTTGGAACGCCAATTTCCTGCTTTTTGTCAATACACAAAACGCCTGCTCCAACAATTATTGCGTCAAATTCTTGCATAAAATCACTTTTCTTTTTTACCTTATAATTTTTCTTTTTTAACCAGTCACTTTTCTTTTTTTATCTTTTCTGAAAGCATTTCGCCTCCAACAGCCCAGTTTTCAACAGGGTTATCATTGAAAAGAATGGTAACCCATTCTTTTGGAATTTGGTTTTCTTCAAAAGCCTTATACAAAGCTATTACAAGCTTTTCTTTTTGTTCAGCAGTCTTTCCTTCCAACATATCAATTTTCACAATTGGCATTTTCAATCATCTCTCAATGCTCATTGCCCCAACAGGACAAATTTTTACGCATGCCATGCAATTTGTGCACTTTTCCTTATCTATAACAACCATTTCGTCAATTAATTCTATTGCTCCAACAGGACATACAATT
>JAFCCG010000063.1 GCA_017610335.1 Chloroflexota bacterium
ATAAGGGTCGTTTAAGGGAGCCAGTAATCAAATTGCTCAAAAAAGCTGGTTTTGCTCTGGAGGATGAAAACCCGCGAATCCTAACTACTAGAGTTAAAAATGAACGGATTTTCATAACTTTTCTCAGGGCAAAAGACATCCCAACCCATGTTTCAACCGGACTTTTAAATCTTGGAATAACTGGCTGTGATTTAATTGAGGAAAGCAGGGCAAAAGTAAAGGAGCTTTTGGACTTAAAATTTGGTTATTGCAAGCTTGTACTTGCAGTTCCAAACAAGCCGAAGAAACCTAACGGCAAGCTAAGGGTTGCTACAGCATTTCCGAATATAACAGCTTCATATTTCTCAAGAAAAGGGATATTGGCAGATATTTTTGTTGTAAACGGCGCAGTTGAAAGCACCATTGCTCTTGGATTAGCTGATGCCATCGTTGACATAACAAGCACTGGGATTACTCTCAAGCTCAATGGCCTGCGCATCGCTGATACTGTTATGGAATCCACAGTCCGCCTGATTTGCAATCCGAGATTTTATAACAGAAATACGGAGTTAGTGGATTCTTTTGTTGAAAAGCTGAAAACAGCAATGGAGGTTGAAGATGATAAAAATTTACAAATTAAAGCAAATGTCCCAGTCTGAGAAGGAGAAAATCATGAAGCGGGCGAGGACAGATATAGAATCTGTAAAAAGTAAAGTAAGCAAGATTGTTGAGGATGTAAGAAAGCGTGGTGATAAAGCCATTATAGAATACACTGAGAAGTTTGATGGGGTTAAATTAAACTCCATTAAGGTTTATGAAAAAGAGATTGAGTGGGCTTATAAATCAATTGACCCTGCTATACTCAAATCAATAAAGGCACAGATAAAACTCTCAAGAAAATTCTGCAAAGTCCAAAAGTCAAAACTTGTTGAAGAATGGTCATTTGAGGCTATTCCGGGAGTTATAGTTGGGCAAAAAACAACCCCAATTGAGTCAGTTGGCTTGTATGTTCCTGGTGGCAGGGCACCTTATCCAACAGTAATGCAAATACTTGCACTGCCCGCAAAAACAGCAGGGGTCAAGAAAATAATCGCCTGCACTCCCCCTGGAAAGAATGGAAAAATCAAGGCAGAACTCCTGGTTGCTGGAGATTTATCAGGTGTTGATGAATTCTACAAAATGGGTGGAGCACAGGCAATTACAGCTATGGCTTATGGAACTGAAAGCGTTCCAAAAGTGCTGAAAATAGTTGGGCCCGGAAACATTTACGTAACCGCAGCAAAAATGCTCTGCTTTGGGGAAATTGACATCGACATGCCTGCCGGCCCAAGTGAGGCTTTAATAATCGCAGATGAGAACGCGAATCCAAAATGGGTAGCAGCAGACATACTTGCACGCGCAGAGCACGACCCGAATGCTGCAGGAGTTCTGGTAACAAATTCTGAAAAGCTTGCAAGAGAAACCAAAAAGGAAGTTGAGAAGCAAGCAAAGAAATTGAGCAGGTTTGAAACAATAAAGGAAGCTCTTGCCAGATATTCTGCAATAATTCTCGTGGACAGTATGGAAGAAGCGATTGAATACATGAATGAATATGCAGCAGAGCACTTGGAAGTCCAGGTAAAAGCGCCGTGGAAATTGCTTCCAAAAATTGAAAACGCTGGCTCAATTTTCCTGGGGAATTATGCTCCTGTTGCAGTAGGTGACTATGCTTCCGGAACAAATCACGTCTTGCCCACAGGGCAGTATTCAAAAATGTTCAGTCCTGTTGGGGTTGAAACTTTCATGAAGCGTTCGGAGTTTCAGTATTTGACGAAGCAGGGCTTGAAAACATTGAACGAAAAAATAATCAAACAAATTGCAGAAGTTGAGGGCTTTGACGCCCACGCAAAATCAGTAAGTATAAGGTTTGAAGGGGGTAAAAAATGAATCTTGGAACCAAGATTGTACAAGCAAGCAGAAAGAAAGCCGTAATCGAGAGAGGGACTACAGAGTCCAAAATAAGAGTGACTGTAGAAGATTCTGCAAGAAGGGAAATGAAAATAAAGACTGGCAGGTATTTCCTCGACCACCAGATACGGCAGATAGCCTGGCGGCTCTGCATGAACATAGATGCAAAGGCAGAATGCACGCAGTACTTCTCTGTTCACACTCTTGCAGAAGACCTTGGTATTGTACTCGGAACAGCCATAGCACAAATGTATGAAAAGCGAATTAAAGAGGGAGCAAACGGCTTTGGATGCGGTTTTGGGGCAATTGACGAGTCCGCAGCGAGAGCAATGGTGAGCATAGAAGGCCGTGCAAATTCTTTCATAGATGTCTGTGAGAACGTGGACAAAATGGAGCAGGTAGAGGACATGTTGACATATGACATGCGGGCATTTATTGAAGGATTTGCACAGGGACTGAAAGGAACAGTCCAGATTAAAATTGAAACCGGGACTGACCCGCACCACGCATGGGAAGCCACCTTTAGGGCTCTCGGCGAGGCGCTGAAGAAATGCTTTGAAAAAAATGCTTGGAGGGCAGGAGCAATTGCCGGAGTAAAAGGCACTTTGGACTAATGAAAGGAATAATCTTTGACATGGACGGAACCTTGGTAAAGGAGAACAGGTACTGGGAAGTAGCAAGAGCGGTAGCTTTTGACTTGACTGGGAAAGAACTGCCATTCTCCTTTATTCAGGGATGCAAAAATAAAGGAATTAACTCAAACTGGAGAATATGCTACGAGTTTGTCAAGGATACTGTTGAGGTTCCTTATGAGAAATTTTACAACATCTGCCAGAAAAAATTGGAGGAAATGAATCCACAAAATGAGCTCGCAATTGGAAATGATTCTATAATGGAGGTCTTAACAAATTTGCGGGCCAATTTTTCACTTTTTATAGCAACATCTAGGCCAAGAATCGAAGCTTTAGAAGCTGTAAATTCAACCGTGCTCTCCTACCTCTTTAGCGATAAAACTGTTTTTGGAAAAGAGGACGCAACAAGCAATCCCATCAAGATTTCTTTATTGTCACTAATCAAGGCGAAATTTCCCATGGGCAAGTACATCGTTGTTGGAGATACAGTAAGCGACATTCAAGCTGCAAAGTCGCTTGGTTTCAAGTCAGTAGGGCTCTACGAAAGTCTTGACAATAAAAAAGAGCTGGAAAGCGCCGGTGCAGATTATGTTATCCCGAGCATTGCATACTTATCGATAAGGATGGAGAGCGAATGAAAATATTAGCTTCAATTGACATATTAAATGGAAAGTGTGTTCAACTGATTCAGGGCAATCCAACGTCTATTCAATTTTCTTTGGATGCTTTAGCGATTGCAAAGCAGTGGGAAGAAGAAGGTGCAGATGCATTATGGCTCATTGACCTAAATGCAGCATTTGGAACTGGAAATAATCTTCCCCTAATAAAACAAATCTTGTCAATTGCAAAAATACCTGTTTTTGTCGGGGGCGGTATACGAAATGAGCAAATTGCAGACGAACTGCTAAATGAGGGAGCTGAAAAAATTATTATTGGGACT
>JAFCCG010000030.1 GCA_017610335.1 Chloroflexota bacterium
AAAAAGCCAGGCGAAAAAACTTCACAAGCAGAACCAGCTAAAGAAAAGCCTGTTGAAAAAAAAGCAGGATTGTTTGGATTTTTAAAAAGAAAAAAAAAGCCAGCAACTGAAAAAAAACCGAAAGGAATTCAAAAACCAACAAAAATGGAAACTCCTGCAGAAACAAAAACAACAAAACCAGAAACAAAAACAGAAGACCTTATCGGAAAAAAACTAATGAAACCAATTTACGCAGAAAAAATAATTGAAAAAAAATCAATTAAAACAACAAAACCAATTAAAACAACAAAACCAATTGAAAAAAAAGCAGGATTGTTTGGATTTTTAAAAAGAAAAAAAAAGCCAAAAGCTATAAAACCAAAAGGAATTCAAAAACCAATAAAACCAATCAAAGCAACAATACAATCAGCAAAATCAAGCGAAAATATAAAATCTCTTGAAAAAGAAATTGAAATGCTTAAAGAAGAAAAAACCTACGAAGAACTTTATTCAATGGAAGCAAAAAAAGTAGTGCAAAAAAAACCGGTTATTCCTAAAGTGGCACCGATTGAAATTGTGAAACCATCAAGTGAAAACAGAATTAAAGAAAAAGCAGATAGTTCACTAATTAAACCAAAAATATTACAAACAAAACCAAAAGAGTCTATAAAAAGATTTGAAAATCTTGTTGAACTTGTAAAAGGAACAAGTGGAAATATAAGTGAAAATCCTGTTGAAAAAAAGGAACCTGTTAAAATTAAGAAGGATGTTAAAATAGAGAAGCCTGTTGTTAAAAGCAAACCATCATTTGTTCCAGAAAAACAGGTTGTTGAAAAAGGAGAAGAAGCAGAAAAGCAAGAGACTGGAGCATGGTTTAAAAGAAAGAAAAAACCTGTTAAAGAACAAGAAGAAAAACAATCCGATATACCTCAATGGCTTAAGAAAAACTAAAGGTTTGGTTTTTAAGCTTGTTTAAGGGCAAATAATTTACCGTTTTTTGAAAAACAGGTCTTTTTAGAGGAATTTTTGATGAAAAAAGAAGAAGCAGAAAAATACATTCTGGCAGGGCAAATAACCAAAACAGTGGTTTCCAAAGCCAAAAAAGACATTAAAGCAGGGCAAAAACTGCTTGAAATCGCGTTAACTATAGAAAAAAACATTGAAGGGGCAGGTGAGGGAAAGGCAAAACATGCTTTTCCGGTAAATTTGAGCATTAACGAAAATGCAGCCCATTTTACGCCAGGAACAGACTGTGAGCTTGTTCTAAAAGAATCAGATGTTTTAAAGGTAGATATAGGATGTCATATTGACGGCTTTATTTGCGACACTGCTTTTACTTTAAATTTTGACAATTCTCATGCAAAAATGATTGAGGCAACAGAACTTGCATTGGAAGAAGGGCTTAAGATTGCTGCCGACAAGGCAGAACTGGGAAAAATTGGCACAGTGATAGAAAAAACAATTAAAGAAAAAGGATTTAACCCTATTCAAAACCTTTCAGGCCACGGTCTTGGCCAATTTGAAGCACATGCAAGCCCAAGCATTCCAAACATTGCTTCAGGAAACACAAAGCAATTAGAGGAAGGAAACGCTTATGCTTTTGAGCCCTTTGCAACAGATGGAGAAGGATATGTAAGAGAAGGAATTCAAAGCGAAATTTTTGCATTAGAAAAACCTGTTCTTGTAAGAAACATTCATGCGAGAAAAATGCTTGAAGTGATTGCAGAAGAATATCAAACACTTCCATTTGCTTTAAGATGGATTGAAAAAAAATTAAAAATGCCAGAATTCCAACGCAAAGTAGCAATAAGAGAATTACTCAGAGCAAGAGCAATAAGGTCCTTTCCAGTACTACATGAACAACCTGGAAAAATTGTCACACAGGCAGAAAAAAGCTTCATACTATTTGACGGAAAGGCAACTGTCCTCTGCTAAAAATTACCTTAAATCCAAAAAGCAATCTTTTTATACAAGAAAATCCATTAAATTGCAGAATGGAACTTGATATTGGCACAATTAAATTTGGAAAAATGCAAATTGCTGCAGTTGCATTAATATTTCTTTCAACATTGCTTGTAGCAAGCATTTTTGGAATGACAGGTATTGGCTTGAACGATTTGCTTACATTCAAATTTAACATAGTGCTTGAAAAACTTCTTGCAAACTTTGGCACATTTATTTTATTCTTCCTTGTACTTTCACTGCCAATTGCACTAATAACAATTTTTGCAAAAAAAATGGAAAAAATAAACATTATAATTACAGCAATGATTTCAAGCTTTTTAGCATTGATGATTGCAATGCTCTTGTTTCCGAACCTGCAAAGCTTCTGGATAATCGGAATCTTCTACATAATTGCGGTCTTTTTGGCAATTGAAGAAGCGTTTACAAAATACAAAGAAGTCAAAACAAGAATTGCTGCAAGAGCAAGTTGGTCAACAATGGGAAAAGTGACTTCGCTTATTTCAATTGGCTTGGTTGTCTTAATCCTTGCAAACGTTGCACCAGCACACGAAAAGTATCTTGAAAAGGTTGACGAATTCAGCGTAGGGATTGTGGAAACAGTAATGCCAAGCATAGGAGGAAATTCAGGAATTACATCTGTTTTGGTTGACACAATAGTTGATACACAAGTTACTACAGTTGACATTTTATTGAACAACCCTGCTTACACAAAACTTAGGGAAAAAACAGACCCTGATGTAATGATTTTTGTTACTGCAGCAGACGGCACAAGTAACTATCTTAAAGGCCCTGAATTCAGGGACACAATAGAACAGCAAATAAACGAAGCAGGCACAGGCATAATGCAGGAAATTAGTATTGTTGAAATAATAAGAACACAGTTTCCGGTTCTTGAAACCGTTGAAAAAACAGTTCCTCTTGGAATTATAATGGGACTATTGCACGCTCTGGCAGTTGCAGGAATCTTCTCAATGCTGGCAATGTTTTTATGCAAGCCAACAGCAGCAATCTACGGAATGATAGCAGAAACAGCCCTGTCGGCTTTGCAGCCTCCAAAACAGCAAAAAACCACTACAAACAATTAAAAAAATAGCTAAGGGCAATTATATTAGGACTAATTGCCCTCGTAGTGTAATGGATGAGCATTGAGGCTTGCGGAGCCTTAGAACCGGGTTCAATTCCCGGCGGGGGCATCAATTCCCGGCGGGGGCACTCTCTCTTCGGTTGTTAGTACGGAGTTAGTAGTAGGCGGTTTGAGAACTGTTTCAACGCAAGAGACAGTGGAATGGTTTGAGGAAATCTTTCAATTTCTTTCCGAAAGAAAACTCAAACTCGTGAGAAAAGGACTCAACAAAGTCTACCACAGGAAGTATAAGAAAACAAAGAAGCCAAAGTATGGAAACATCAACAAGGGCTTCACAGAGCAAGAATTGCAGCGGTTCTTCAACTATTTCATGCTGCCCAAAGAGGAAAAGCAGCTTCTTGCATTCGTATGCCAGGCCTATCTGGGCCTGCGCGTTGGAGAGGTAGTGAAGATCAAGCGAGAGGACATAAATTTTGAGGAAAAACAGATTCGCATCTACACAGAGAAAGCAAAAACAAACGACATCCTTTACCTGCATAACCAGGTTCGGATACCACTGTTTAACTGGTGCGAAAAGCAAAAGGAGTCAATTGAAAAGAAGCAAGGATTTGTCTTCTTTTCCAGAAATCCGACACTTCATAGAGACAGTATAAGCCCTAATCATCTGAGGAACAAGTTTCGGGAAATCTGCAGAAGAGCCCACCTGGACTCATGGTACTGCGAATCAGACGACACAAATCCAGACTACAACAAGAAGCCAAGAAAACTGCACAGACTGACGACACACTCGCTACGGCACTATTACATCACAAGAGTCTACCAAAGTACCTTGGATCCAATAGTGACAAAGAAGCTTGCAAGACACCAAGACCTTGGCAGCACACAAATCTACATCAACACATCAAAAGAAGCTTTAGAGGAGGGGATGAAGAAGACGTTTGAAAAAGAAAAACAGAACAACGTAAGATTAAATAATGATTCTTGCTAAAAATGTACTGTGGACAAAAGCGAAATAATAAAAGATTTAATATTGGTAGCTTTTGGCGCCTGGATAGGAATACAAACTCAATCCGGGCTAATGCTGCCTAATTTAATAGGGATCGCTATCGGCTTTTTTTTAGTATACCTGTTAGTTCTTGAAATTGTTGGCCAACCATCTATCACAATATTAAACAATAAACTCAATTTTGAAAATAAACAAAAATTGGAACAGGGTTGGAAAATTATACAGAAAAATATGATTCCCATACTAAAAGAACTTGCATTAAATATTAAGCCTGCTTTTTGGCCACCAAAAAATAGAATCGCCATTATAGACAAGAGCAATAATCTGCAGATGCTTGAAATATCAATGAAGCGAGATAAATTGGAGCGGTTAAATAACAAATTTTTGGACTTGGGAATGGACTATAAAAGCAGTAAGGAAGTTGAACATTCTTATTTACAAACTGTTTCTAGAATTGGATCAAATAAAGGAGAATTAGGAACCACCATATCAACAACTGTCTCACTCTGGTTTTACGGCATAACCAAACTTTCTTTGAGGGCAGGAGGACAGATAAGTAAGGACATCTTTGATGTATTAAATAACAAGTTGGAAACATGCAATCTATTGAAGAAAGTCACGGTAGATTCAAGTAATACCCAAATTAGATACGATATTGAAAAAGTTGCAAAGTATGGCACGGTCTCAACAAGCATAAAGGGATCAGAGATTTCATTAGAAATAGAATATAAAGAACGTGGTGGCATAGAGGTTGTAAAGGTTTCAGCTAGCGACTCTTTTTATCCAAAAATTTTAGATGATTTAGATACAGACATAAAACAAGCTCTTGATGAAACCAAAAGATATCTAAAAGAAAAGCAAATCACATGCAAAAAAACTTCAGTGCGCTGTGGCGCTGCTAAGAGAAAATTTGAAGAAAGAGGATGTATTGTGATATACTTGAATCCAACTTAATAGTGCCCCTCTCTTTAATTGAACCTGCGACAGAGACCTATAAGCCGAAATTAGTAACCTCTTTGTGAAAAGCGAAAAGAATTAATGTATAGATGTGTTATTTTAAGTATGAAGCAAAAGCCAAAGCCCGCTAAAAAAGCAGAAAAAAGAAGAATTATCGGAGGGATAGTTGCAGGCGTTCTAAAGAAAAAAGCTGAACGCCATTTTATGGCACAGATTGACAAGATAGCATCGGCTTCTTTCAGAGGGCATCCTTTTCGCTATTCTATGAATAAAAAAGTTCCTGTAGAAACTGTCAGACCAGTTGCAAGATTCCTTGTAAGCCATTATATGAAGGAAGAAGGTTTTAGCAGGCTACACCAAGAACAGCTAAGGAAATTGCTGGACATTGCTGAAAACCAAAAACGACTTCCTTCCAGAAAAGGACGTGTGCCCAGAGAAATAATGGAAAAACTAGATGCTATAGGCTTCAAAGGCGACTTGGATAAGTTATATGTTTTATTTCAGGGAGTAATGGTTAGAGCAAAAAATGAAAGAGCGGGATACACAGGCTACCTTTTCTCCAAATCAAAACACCCGCCTTATGCAGATGAAAAAGTTCACGTAGTTGACAGAGCATCCAATTATATATCAAATGCATTCAGCAAAGCATTAGATGCTCTATGGGCTTACAAAGCAATGAAGAAAAGATAAAGATAAAAAAACACAAGCCTCTATTTAACTTTGTTCCCTAGATTATAATTCATCTTTGCTATTTTTTCAAGTTTCTCTGAAAGCTCTTCAAAGCCTTGCTTTTCAAGATAGCCAAGATCGTTGGAGAGAATGAGAAAGTTTTCAACCTCTTTTATTGAACCATTGGCTATTGACAGATAACGTGCTAAATCTTTTTGAGTTCTCTTTCCACAGCAGGAATGCTATAAGCAGCTCTTCGAATCTGTTGGGTCATTGCGTATTGCTCGTTCATTGGAAACTTTTCTGTTGCTTTGTAGATATCTACAACAAATTGCTTGGCTTCTTGCCAGACTCTAAGCTGCTTGAAATCTTGCATTTTTTTCTCCCTCCATATTCTTTGCTCAAAAATTTAATAAACGCCTTCATCAAAACTAAAGCTCCTTGATTCTCTTGCAGCCCAAACCGCATAGCAAAGAGAATCCACAAAGTCATCACTGCCTCCCTGCTGGTGATGCAAACGCATCTTTCCTTGAGCATTGATTTCAAACTTGAAAACACGCAGCTCGTACTGAAGCTTATCATGCAACGAAATGGTTATTTCGTTGTTTTCCATTTTCCGCAACAGATAATTGTAGGCCTCTGCCTTGCTGTCCAAAGTAGGCATGAAGAATTCAACAGGCAGTCCGGCTCTGTCCAGGTTCTCACAGGAATTGATTGACGGGCCAGCGTATTCAGAAACAATGTTTTCAAAATCCCAATCTGAATGAAGCTGCTTAATTCTTTCTTCCTGTTGCTTGAAGGGAACTTTTTGCATTTCAATTATTGATTCAATCTTTAGCAGCTCATCCTCATCTTCTGAAACAATTGTAACAACACTTGAATCCTGGATTCTGCCCCAGTCAATTCCAGCAAAATATTTCTTGCCTGGTTCCTCATTGCAAGTCTGCCTTAAAGAATACTCTCCAGAAACAGATTCGATTGTTTCAAGCTTGAAAAATGAATCAATAGCCTGAGAAAAGTTTGCATTGATTTCACAGTCGTAAGCAATTGAAGGCATTGTTCTCTTCTGCTCCTCCAGCCACTCCCTCGAAATAAACTTGTTCACACTTGAAGGAAGCTTAAGCTTTGCATAGATTGGGTTGTTGTAGGCCTCCCAAAGAATGCCGCTTGTGCCTAAGGGAGAAGACATCATAACAAGAGCTCCGTGTTTTATTGCAAGCATTGGCTCAACAGCTTGAAGAGTATCCTTAGTGATTCCATGAGCAACCTCATTCAAAAAAACAAAAGTAACTTCGGTGAAGCCTCTAATGTAGGAAGTGCTTGGAAGAGAATAAATCTCAGAACCATTCGTGAATTGAATTACTTCCATGTTACTCTTTTGAACAGAGTCAAACAACTCATTAGAAGAAGCAATAAACTTCATTATACGATTAAACAACAAATCACTTTGCCTTTGGGCTGCAGAAACAAGCAAAATCCTCTGATTAGGATTGACTACTGCAAGCCATAGCACAAAGCAGGCAATGCAAAAATCCTTTCCACTCTGCCGACCAAGAACAAAACAACAATGCTTCCGAGAAAGCATCAATTTAACCATTTTCAATTGATAAGACTGCAATTCAATTCTGAACACGTCCTTGCATAACCAGTCTACTCCTTCAACTTCATCAAACCATTGCTTCAACTGCTTGTCAGAAAAGCCAAACACAGGGGCTTCTTTTCTAAGCTCTTCCCCCTTAAGCACCCGAATCCTTGAAGCCAAATCACGCTTATCAAGAGCTTTGGCCTCTTTTAATTGAACATTCTTTTTACCAGGCTTCAACTTCTTTACATTATGAAAATACTTGGCCTGTTTGGCAGCAGTATAACTGACACCAAAATAATCAGCAACATATTCCAAGCCTCTACCTTCAGACAACAATTCAATGAATTTATCAATTCGCTCAGGAGTCCAATCCATAAAAACCACTATTACCTGTTACCATTTACTATTACCAAAAGCCTACGATTCAACCAGCTTCATTACCTTCTCAAGATTGTTGCCCTTAACTACCCAATTACAAAACTTGCCTATTCTATAACAGCCTTCCTTTGCTTGCAACTTGTCCACGCATTCCAATTCCACACTTCCACTGGAAAAATCAATCTCAACCTTGTCGCCCTTAAAACAGTAAGTCTCACTAAAATTACGCCTAAATTCCTCAAATTCAAGAGCCATTGGACAATTAACAATCGCAACGTGATTATCATCAACATGCGAACTTATCTCAGGAGCTCCAATCTTGCTGCCAGGGAAGGCCTGCTCCACCAAATCAATAACAAGATTAGACAGCCTTACAGCACGAGCCTCAGCAACAATTAAATCAGGAGAAGGAATAGAAGGCAAAACAAAATTAACTGACTTAGGATAGAAGGATACAGTAACAGAATCTCGCTTTGTATGAAATTGAGCCCTATCAAAATTATAATTCTCAAAAAACCGCTTACCTACAGCTAATCTTTCCTTCAATTCAGCAGACTTCTTCAAAAAAGGAGCAGAAAAAGTATACTTATGCAGGCGAAAATAAATTTCCTTATGGACTGGTAGTCGTGCTAAAGCCGAACAAGCCATTTCTCCAGTTTTAGTGAGATAATAAAGCGAATCTTTCTTTTTTACAAGCTCTTGCTTAACAAGCTTTTTCAGCTTCTCAGACACTGTAGACTTGCTTCGCTCTATCTCCTTCGAAACCATTGTTACTGAGTTTATTCCTTTTTTAATGGCCAGAAGAACTCTCAAGCCTGCTGCACGTACCGGGGCTGTTCGGGTCTCTTGTTCGGGACAAAAAGACTTATTTTTCATCCTCAAGCCTCTGCAAGTCCTGAATAATAGCGGAAAGTAATTGTAGAACGCAACGCTTGCAATAGAAATTCAGGTCAAAATCCAACACAGCGTTATTGCCACAGCGGCAGCATTTGGAAGGAGCAGTCTCATAATCAGTTATAATCACAGTATCACCTTATTCTCCCTTCAAGACCTCTCAACTTGATTTTTTGTATTTGGCTGTTAGGAATGAGTAAGGTGTTCTTACTTGTTTGGATTGTAAGAAAAGTATCATCAAATGCTTTGATTGCTCCAAAGGCCTGAATAAGGTTAGAATTGTCCTGATAAAAGACTAATGCAGATTTCCCAACCCAATCTTTTCTTTCCATAACTATTCCCTTAAAATACTTTCTGTAATACGACTATTATAGTCTGGTTATTTAAATAGGTTTTAGTAAGAAAGTAGTCGGACAATATTTCAAGGTAAGACAAGATGAGCAATGCCGAAGAAAGACTGGGTTTAATTAAGAAAAGAAAGAGTAGCATACTCTTCAACTTACTTTTTGTAGGCTTTCCAATGACAAAAAACGAGTTGGAATTTATCTTTTTAGACCCGGGTAAAAGCGGAAATTCTCACATTAGAGACAGTGTAACCTTTTTAGAAGAAGCAAAATACATTAAGGCCGTTCCAGAAAAACGCAAAGCAGTAAAAAGAGCAGGAATCTCAAAACTTGCAAACCCACACCCAAACCTTATTAACAAGTACAAATTAGAATTGAAATTCGGCAGCGTTGCAAAAAACCTGCCAAGATATAGGATTACACCAAGGTTTCTTAGAGACATGGCCGAATTAGTGAAAGTTAAGCCGAAAGAATCTTTTGAAACAGTCTTAAACGAAATTTTGGCAAGGATGCAAATAGACAAATATACTACACATGTTCCATTCAACTATCGGGAAGAAAAAAACATCAACAACATCAAGTTCCTTCAAAGCATTTTTATGGGCTGGTTCATTGAAAGAGAATACATCTCAGCAGTATTCAGAAAGAGAAGAAACATTTTCATTATAGCAGACCAGATAGAATTAAGGAAGCAAGAAATTGCAGGGATTACTGAAGATATTGAAAAAACACAAAACCATGTAAACAAAGTTCTTGAGGAAAATCTTTACCTATTTAAGGAAGAAACTGTTGGAAATCAAAATGAGAACCGCATGAAATCTGCTCTACAACTGTGTTTCTATTTGCCAAAGGATAAAGTATTGGAAGAAATAAACAATTTGTTTGTCTACACTAATCCGGAACTTCCAAAGCTTGCAAGAGCTATATTGAAAGACAGGTGGAAATTAATACAAAAACAAGAAGGAGATGACCTCTTTGACAAATAAACCAGTTGCCCAACATTATGTACCTCAAAGTTACCTGAGAGGTTTTGCCAAAAATAAAAAGGATGAATTTTATCTTAATGTCTACGATAAAGAAAACAAAACAAGTTTCTCTTCTAACGTATCTAATATTGGAATGGAAAATTATTTCTACTCTAAAGACATAGCACAACTTATAGAGACTATTTTTAGCTACTATGAAGGCTGGTTCAATCAGGCCTTACAAAAACTAAAAGACAACGAAAATTTAAGCAAATTAAATTACATAGATAAACGGATTTTTTCCGATTTTATTGCCATCCAATATTTAAGAACCAACGAAACCCGAATGATTATCAAAGAATCTACCGAGAGAACGTTTGATATAATCGGAGGACACAACCTCCCAGGCTTTGTAAAAGGAAGCGTTACATTAAGCGAAGATAGCCTCAAAAGATTCCATCTTGAAACAATACTAAAAAGCTTTCAAGAGATATCAGACATCATACTCAACGAAATGACTTGGAAATTGAGCATAAATTATACAGACACGCCTTTTTGGACTTCTGATAGTCCTTGTGCTATCTATAATGAATTAGAGCCAGAGCCTTTCAGAGGAAACTTGGGGCTTAAGTGCAAAGGATTCCAGATGCATTTTCCTTTATCAACCAAATTACTTCTAATCTTAATGAACCAAGACATCAAAATACGAGACCTTGTTGGAGCCAAATCGTTGAAGGGAAGAAACTCCATGATAAATGTTCTTGTAAATAGCCCCTACTCAAATTTGAGAGTTATGGATTTACTACCTGAAAAAGAATTCGTTAATGAAAAGAGAGTAATGTTTGAGAACAACCTGCAAGTAATCTCTTCAACAAGATTCATTTTTTCAAAGACAAATGATTTCAAATTGGCTGACAAATATTTAGGAGAATATCCTCATTACAAAGATAAAAACAGGCAAAGAATGATTATCAACTAAGAGGTGATTTAATGAACAAATTCCAGGTTCGGATAAACCAAGCAACCACAAACCACGCAACCACAAGCCTCCAACCAGGTGAGATTCCCGGCGGGGGCAATAGGATATATTTTTATAATCTTTCAGGCATTAAGCTTTTAGAGGCGATTTTGTGAAGTACAGAGTTATAGTTAAACAGGATGAAGATAATGTGTTTGTTTGTCATTACAGTTCCTTCATTACCAGGATGTATTTCTCAGGGCGAGACAAGAGAAGAGGCTCTGAAAAATATTAAGGATGCAATAGACGGTTATTTGGCAAGCCTTAAAAAACACAATGAGCCAATTCCACCTGCAATAGATGAAGAAGTGGTAGAAGTTTATGCCTAAGCTTCCTGTTCTTTCTGGCAAAAAAGTTGTAAAGGCACTTGCAAAGTTTGGATTCGAATTAGACCACCAAACAGGAAGCCATTTGATTCTAAGGCAAAAGAAGTGTCCTTATCGAAGAGTGAGCGTTCCAAACCACAAAGTTATCGCAAAAGGCACACTAAACGAAATTATCAAGGAAACAGGATTGACAAGAGGCGCTTTTATCAGGTCCCTAAAATAGTTTTCCAATTCCCGGCGGGGGCAAAACATTGGCCCAGACGGGCAGTGCATGGTTATTTTTAATAAACAAAGAGGATAAATGATACTATGAAAGCACGCCGACCTAAAACTAGCCATTTGGAAATTGGAATTGGCTCAGGCAGACGACTAAGGCAAGTAGCAAGCCAGGGAAGGCACGGGAAAGTTGTAGGGATTGACAAACGACGGAGAGCTGTCAGAACGAGAATTCCCGGAGCCAAATTGGTGTTGGGGGGAAAGGGAGAAGCAAAGGCGTTTCTAAGAGATACAATTAGAAGAAAAGAAAGATTTGATGAAATCAATGCAGAGTATCTTTTTGACAGTATTGTTCCAGAAGTTGATGTTGCAACATCTTTGGCGAAAGGAGTTTCTTTTCAAAGAATAATTGATGAGATGGATGCACGAAAAAGAAAACGGAATGCTGAAATCACAGAAACCTTGGAATTAATAAAAAAGGTTCTTAAAAGAAACGGGATTCTGAGAACAGAAGTGAGAAAAGACTCGCTGCAAATAAATGTCAGAAGGCTGAGAAGGCATGGTTTTCAAACGCAAACAAAAAAATTGAAGCCAGAGGAAATAGAAAGCGTTTGGGGAAAAAAATATTTGAAACAAGCGATTGAAGGCGACAAAGGGAAATGGCCACACGAAATTACTGCAAGATTGCAATAAGCAATTTATGAAAGGAGGTAAGATAAGATGAGAAATGGATTACAGGTTCAGATAAACCAAACAACCTCAAACCACGCTACTGTCAACCTCCAACCAGGTGAGATTCCCGGCGGGGGCAAAACATTGGCCCAGACGGGCAGCGCCGGACGGAAAGAAAGATTTAAATATAATTCTACTTATTTTACTTATTTAAGGTGATTGCATGGTTAATATGACTATGGCTATTCCTGAACAATTGCACAAAGTTATGAAAAAACACGCTGAAATAAAGTGGACTGAAGTAGCAAGGCAGGCAATAGAAAAAAAAGCAAGAGAAATCGAAAAAGAAAAAACCATGTGGATGAAGCACGCCCATGAACACGCAGTGAAAAGAGGATGGAGCGAAGCACATGAACTCTTTGAGTTTTGAACAAGGGGAAATTGTAGTAGCACCCATTCCATTCTCAAGTCAATTTTCAGCAAAAATAAGACCAGCACTCGTAATCAGCAAAAAAGCGTACAACAACAAATCGGAAGATATCATTGTACTAAAGGTCACAAGCAAGGGAAAAGACTATCCTTTTGACGTGGAACTATTACAAAAGATTTTGTAGCGGGACGACTCAAACATGAAAGCGTAATCCAAGCAGATTTTCCAGTCGTTATAGAAAAGCAAAGTGTATCGCAAAAAATTGGGAAAATCTCCAACCAAAAACTAAAAGAAGTAAAACAAAAAATAAAGGAATTGTATGAACTCTAAAATCAAAAGAAACTGTGCAGTCTGTGGCAAGAAAATGGCAATTAAAATAGCAGACAAAGGCAAATACGATAAAGGGCACTACTTTGGAAAAATGAAAGTTCCAATAGAAGGAACCGGCAAATATGCGAAAACAGGAACATTCAAACACTTTGACTTAAAAAGCGGCGTAGTAAAATGGACAGGCAAAGAAAAAGAATTCGAGTACTGGGAATGCGAAAAATGCTTCAACGAAGACTAAAACGCAATCCGGGATGCGGAAATCCCCCCGGGGGGCAAATACTGCTTTTGCTCAGACTGCAAAGCCTTTTATTGAAGTTAATTCACTTCTTTTACCGGTTTCAATGAGGCTAACAAACGGCAGTTTTTCTGAAAGGCTGAAAAGGCTTGATGACAGGATTAAGGAAGAGGTCAACAACAGCTCGCTTTTTTACATCACGCTTGCTTTGGCAATGCTGATTGTGCTGGTGTTCAGGAACCTGGTGCAGTTTTTGCTTGAAGGCCTGTTTTTTGTGGCGGTGGCCTTTCTTGTTATTGTAATCGCTTTCTTCATATGGCTTAAGGCAAATTATATGCAGCCCTCTTTGCCGGATTTGCTGCATAAGAAAAACAGGATTGTTGACGCAATGGAGATTGCCAAGCAAAAATACATACACAGGCAGATAAGCAAAAAAAATTTTGACAGCTTTTACAGGGAAAAACAAGGACAGCTGATTGAAGTGAAGGCTTTTATTGACCAGCACAGCAACAAAAAAAGCAGGAAAAAGCTTGTTCAAGAGGTCCTGGCAGTTAAGGCAAAAAAAAGGCATGTCCTAAAGGCCTTGCTGCAGGAAAAAAGGCGCGTTTTAAAAGAAATAGACCTTGCGGAAAAAAGTTATCTTAAAAGAAGGCTTGACACCCCAACCTATAAGGAAATGCGGCAAATAGAACAAAAAAGACTCATTGAACTCGAATCCGAAATAAAAAACCTTTACAGGGAAGAAAGCGAATCAGAAGAAATACAAACACCAAAGGCAACAAGGAAAAAAAGGCGTTTTGCCAGGAACAGAAAGCCGAAACATTAAATAGTTGTTTGGGCTTTATTCAAACGAGATGATTACCAAAGAGGAAATAAGGGACGGGCTTCTTTGCGCCGACTGGGCGCTTGTTTCTTTTTTCCTTGTCAAAATGACTCCTTTGGAATTTCTTTCAAGCAGCTTTTTGCAGAACATTGGCGGAATAGGTCTTTTCCTCGTATTCATAATTCTCTTTGAATCATTTGGAAAAAACGTTTTGTGGAAAATTATGGGGAAAAGGCACAGGATAAAAAGGCAGGTTTTTGGACTTCTTGTATTTGGAATAATAATTGCAGGATTGTTTACTTTTACACAGTAAGGCATTTAGGCATTGTTGGGCAAGCTATTAAATTGTTTTGCAGGCAGAATTGTTTTGACGCAGGGATAGGGAAGCGGTCAAACCTACAGGCCTCAGACGCCTGTCGCTTAGTGCGTTCGGGGGTTCGAATCCTCCTCCCTGCAATGCATGATTAAGACAGTAATTTTTGACTTTGGAGGCGTGCTGACACCGGAAGCAAGCCTTCTTGCTTTTGGAAGCCTTTATGCAAAAAAGTTTGGGGCAGACCAATACAAATTCAAAAAAGCGATTCTTGAAAACTGGTTTAAGGCAAGGGTAAACGAAATAAGCTCCAAGGAATTCTGGGAAAACTTGGCAGGCTTCCTGAAAACAGATGCAAAAGCCCTGCGAAAAGACTTTATGAATTTTTTTGGCTTCAGGCAAGAGGCTTTAGAACTGGCTAAAGAACTGAAAAAGAACTACAAAATTGCCATGCTGTCCAACCAGATAGAGGACTGGCTTGAAGAGGCCATTGAAAAGCACGGACTTAGGCAGGTTTTTGATGTAATAGTGACCTCTTATGAAAGCAGGCTGGCAAAGCCTGACCTTGCCATTTACAGGAAAACTGTTGAAGAACTTGGAGTGAAGCCAAAAGAATGTGTTTACATTGACGATATGAAAAAAAACATTCCGCCTGCAAAAAAACTTGGAATGAAAACGGTATTATTCAAAGATGTTGAACAGCTAAAAAAAGAATTGAAAGAATTTGGGGTTGATATATAATGAAAAAAATCTTGATTTTGGGCGCACTGCCCAAAGCAGAAGAGGAAGAAAAGGTTTATGGGTTAATTGCCTCTGTTTGCAGGAAATATGCAGAGGAAGTGAACACACCCATTGACACTGTTGCGTTCAAGGGAACTGGCGCGGAAAGGTATGGCAGGGCTTTCCGGTTGGTGAAGGAAGCAGACCTAATTGTTGGCGAGTTGTCAAAGCCTTCTACCGGACAAGGAATGGAAATCAGGGAAGCGGCAAGCCTCGGCAGGCCACTGGTGGTTGTTGCAAGGGCAGGGAGCAGTGTTTCCGGCCTTGTAAAAGAATGCCCTGTTTTGAAGGAAATAATCTATTATGATAATCCGGAAAGCTTGAAGGAAAAGCTGGAAGCTTTTTTGGAAAAGGCGGAAGTTATAAAATGAATGCGTTCAGTGGGCCTGGTTTTTGCAGAGGGCAAAAAAAGCCTTTTTATAAACATTAGAACACTTAGTTATTTGGTGAAAGAAATGGAAAAACACTTTTCAGCAGTTGTTACCAAAGGAGCTGTTGCCTTTGTTGCCTTGTGCCCAGAACTTGGCGTAACAAGCCAGGGAAACACTGAAAAAACCGCTTTGGCTAATTTGAAAGAGGCAATAGAACTCTATTTGGAAGATGAAGACGTTCAAGAAATGCTCAGAAAAAATCCGGCAAAAAAGGCAAAAATCTGTTCAATCGCTATAGGCAGCTGACTGATTCAAAATGAAGCTTCCAGTTATTTCAGGAAAAAAACTAATCAAATTCTTGAACAAAAATGGCTTTGAAGTGGTTGGAAGGAAAGGAAGCCATGTAAGGATGAAAAAGAAAACCCTTGGAAAAGCACTTGTTACCGTTGTGCCATTGCACAAAAGGCTTGACCCTGGGACACTGCTTGAGATACTAAAGCAGTGTGAAATACCGAAAGAAAAAGCAATGGAGAAACTATAATGAATATTATAATCATCCATGGCAGTTTCGGAAGCCCTGAAGAGAACTGGTTTCCATGGCTTAAGGCAGAGCTTGAAGGCCTTGGTGTTAAGGTTTTTGTTCCTGCTTTTCCAACACCTGAAGGGCAAAGTTTGGCTGTGTGGATGAAAGCATTTGAAGAATACAGACAGTACTTGAACGAGGAAACGATTTTGGTTGGGCACAGTTTGGGTCCTGCATTTATTTTGAATGTTCTTGAAGGATTGAACAAACCTGTGAAAGCCTGCTTTTTTGTAGCTGGTTTTATTGGAAATTTGAGAAACCCCGAGTTTGACGAATTGAATAAAAGTTTTGCAGACAGGGTATTTGACTGGAAAAAAATTAAGGAAAATTGCAAACAATTTTTTGTTTTTTATTCAGACAATGACCCATATGTTCCAATCCAAAAAGCACAAATTTTAGGACAAATGCTTGACACCGAGCCAATTATTGTCAAGGAAGCAGGACATTTTAATGATGCTGCAGGCTATACAACGTTTTCCCGAATTTTGGAAAAAATAAAAAGCCTGCTTTGAAAAACCTTTATTAAGCACTTCATACTTCTTTTTCTCACATGCTTATCAGAATTGGAATTGAAGATTTGAAAGTGGTTTTGAAAGATGTTGGCATTGTATTGGAATACAGCGCTATTACGTTTATTGCTCCGATAATAATGGGTTTGATTTACTGGGAGCCTTTGGAAGTCCTTGGCATTTATCTTTTTTGTGCAATTTTTACATTCCTTGCAGGAATTTTAATAAAAAAGGTTTTTGAATCAGAACAGCACACTGGATTAAAGCACGCGTTTCTTACAGCTACAATAATATGGCTTCTTTACTGCTTTGTTGCTTCTTTGCCGTTTCATTTAATTGTAAACATGTCTTTCCTTGATTCCTTTTTTGAGGCAATGTCTGCTCTGACAACAACAGGCCTTACAGTAATGAAACCTGTAATTGACAGTTCTCCAAAGAGTCTGATTTTTTGGAGAAGTGTGCTTTCATGGATTGGAGGTATTGGAATTGTTGTTTTGGCAATGGCGGGCATTTTGACAACTTATTCAAAGGCAAGCAAGCTTATTCAGGCAGAGGGAAGGGAGGAAAGACTTAGACCAAACCTCAAAAATAGCATCAGACATATTTGGAATATTTACATTGGCTTGACTATTTTGGGGGTTGTGCTTTTGTACTTAAGCGGATTGGGAGCCTTTGATGCATTAAACTATAGTATGAGCGCAATCAGCACAACAGGAATGGATACTACAAGTACTGGTCTTATTGGATTGCACAATTTTGCTTTGGATGTAAGCCTTATAGTAATAATGCTTTTGGGAGCGGTTTCTTTTTCCACACACTATCTGGTATTAAAGAAAAGAAACTGGAGGTATTTGTTTCAGGACTCTGAATTCAAGGTTTTAATGCTTCTGGCATTAGTTTCAAGCGTTATAATTTTGCCAAAAATGATTTTGTTTTATGGCAGTAATGTAATTGGAGTTGAAGAGGCCTTTTTCCATATAATTTCTGCTATTACATGCGGTGGTTTTGCAATTGTTCCGATTGTCGATATCAGGGCATGGGGAGATTATGTAAAACTTGTTCTAGTAGGAGTAATGTTTATCGGAGGAAGTGCAGGAAGTACTGCAGGCGGAATAAAGATAAGTCGGTTTATAATTTTTGTCAAATCGATTTATTGGAGAATAAAGGAAACGATTTTGCCTACAAACAGCTTTTTTGCAAGAAAGTTTGAAGGACAGGTACTTGTAAAGAATGAAGTGAGGGAAATTAATCAATTCATTTTGCTTTATGCTTTGCTTATTTTTGCAGGAATCCTTGTGCTTACACTTGCAGGAAATGATTTAGGCAACAGCCTTTTTGAAGTTGTTTCAGCCCAAAGTAATGCAGGAATTTCCGCAGGAATTGCACAGGCAGGAATGCCAATTTCGGTTGAAATAATGCTTATCTTAAACATGTGGATTGGTCGTTTGGAAATAATTCCAATCCTTTCAGCAGTAGGATTCTTTTTAAGCATGCGTGGAAGAAGGTAGAGTTGGTTGAATTGCTAAAGAAGTTAGTAAAAAAAAATGTTAATAGGAAGAGACTGATTCGCCCAATAAGAAGAAAAACAACCGATTCCAAGAAGCCAAAAGTGGTCTTTGTGTGCGTAGGCGGCTCTATATCAAAGCACGTAGATATCCCACTGTTTAAGAAATTTCTAAGGAAACACGGGCTTTTGGACAAGGTTGACATAGACTGGTCAGGATTCGAAAGAAACATTAGAGATATGACAGGGGCAGATATTGTAGTGTCAAGGTACTTTGACAAACAACAATTGCCCCAAGGCACCGTTTTAAGATTGAGAGAAATTATGTCAAATAATGCAAAAGGGGCAAAAATGCAATTATTATACACTCCTGAAAGAGGAGCTGACCTTTACTCGGAAAAAACATACAGAAAAATTCTCACAAGTCTCGGAATAGAGACTAAGAAGAAGTCTTAAAAAGGAGAAGAGGCTAATCTCTTACGGTGAAAAAAAGGTGTATATAATAATTATCGGAGCAGGAGGGCTTGGCTTTTACCTAGCCCAGCTTTTGCTGGAAGAAGAGCATGATGCGGTTGTAGTAGACAAGGACGCTGCAAGGTGTGAAAAAATCAGCCAAGAGCTTGACATTGTGGCAACGCAGGGAGACGGAACAGAAACCGCGGTGCTTGAAAAGGTTGGCGTGAAGGAAGCAGATGCAGTTGTGGCCTTAACAGGACAGGATGAAACAAACATGGTTGTAAGCCTTTTGGCAAAAGAACTTGGAGCAAAACAGGTTGCTGCAAGAATTTCAAAGGTTGAATATGATGAAACTGTTTTGAAAAAGCTTGGAATTGACATTGTTATTCATCCAGAAGCTGCAGCCGCAGGTTATATTGAAGAACTTATTACAAAGCCAGGTGTTTTGGATCTTGCATTTATTTCAAGAGGTCAGGCAGAAATAATGGAAATGCAAATAAAGGAAAAAAGCAAAATTGCCGGAAAGAAAATAAGTGAAATAGACCATCCACCAGGCAGTGCAATAGTTGCATTGTATGAGGGAAAAAATCTTATAATTCCTGAATCGGAAGACACAATAAAGGTCGGACAAAAAATTCTAATTCTTGCAAAAAGAGATGTTGCAGAAAAGGTCAGAAAAATGATTCAGTAATCAAGCCGCTTTTTTTCCAGGGTATTTTGGAAGACCTTTTATTACACCATTCCTTTGATGCTGCAAGGCTTTTGTTGCTGTAAGCCCAGACATTCTGTTTCTGAGACTTTGTACTTGTTGTTTTTTTGAAAGAGGTTTACTTCTTCTTGACTGCGAAAGCCTATCTCTGATACTAACCCCTGTTCCGACCCTTTTTCTTTGCATACGCCTCAAATGGGCTTTTGGGAAAAAAATCCATTCAAACCAATTCATTAAGGTTCTGACTACTGGAATGCGTGACCAGAAAACATTTCTTGGCTTTGCACCGGCAGGCAGTGCTCCAATTGGTCTTGGTGTTCGTCCAGGATTTGTTAAAATTTCAGGGACCGCCATAGCCCCAGATGGTTTTCTACCCATTCGTGCCATGTTAGTATTTTTTACTGGAAGAGGTCTTGTTATAGGAGGTCTTGCTATAGGAATTCTTCGCATTGGTTTTCTTGGCATTGTTTCACCTAAATAGATTGCTTTTTTGGATTATTTAATTCTTTGTTTTGCTCCTGCAAAATAAGCTTATTTGTTTGATTTGAAGTATTTTCGAAGTACTTCTTTTGACATAAAATTGTGCATGTCCTTTAGCCAGGATTTTTTTACATGTAGCTTTTGACTAAAAAACAGTTCAATAATATTGCCTGAACGAAGTCTTTTGCTAAATTTGACATTTTTACTGTTTACTTTTGCTTTAAGCAAATGAAATGCCAAATTTTTTTCTGTTGTAAAAGCAAAATCAAGAACAGTACTTTTATTCGGAAGTTCTATAAGGATTCCGTTTGAAGTAAAAACATAAATCGGCCTTGTTAAAAAGTCGCCTTTAAGAACAGTAATAAAATTGGTTTCGCTTCCACTAGTGGCAAGCAAAAAACCAAGCTTTGAAAGATTTTGTTTAAGATATTTGGACATTTTTTTTCCTGAAAGTTTTTTGTAAACAATTACTCCGTTTCTGTTTATTGCATTCATTTTATGGGTTGCAATTCTTATTTTTACAGGTCTTTTTTTTGGACCAAAAACAGTTGTCTGCAGCACGCTGTAAAGGTTTGGTTTTGGTGCGCCAATAAAATCTTTAACTTTGTTTGGCAAAGGAGGAAAAAGACTGTGGACAATTCCCAAAGCAGAATAGCATTCTGGATTTTTTTTAAACAAAATTTTGAGATTGACAATATCGTTTATTTCCTCCAATGTCTTACAGGTGTTTTTCATTTTTGTAAAAACACCATAAACGCTTTTTTCCCTTTTATAAAAAGCAGCTTTTGGAAGTTTTTTTCTCAAAATTGCAATCATCAAATTTATTTCCTTTTCTTTTTTAGCCCTTAAAGGGTTTAGTCTTGCATTAAGCCTTTCAAAAATTTCAGGGCTGGCATGACAAAAAGCAAGATCTTCAAGTTCAACTGCAAAAGCTTCCATTCCGATTTTTCTCGTAATGGGAACATATATTTCCAAAGCCTCTTCTGCAATTCGTTCCCTGTTCTTTGCAGATAAATACTGCAAAGTTTTCAAATTGTGAAATTTGTCTGCAAGTTTTATTAGAATAACTCTTGGATCCTTAGTTGTTGCAAAAAGCAGGTTATGAAGATTTTTCAAAGAGCCCTGATTTCTGTTTTTGTTTGTAAAAATGTCAAGTTTTGTTACACCCTCAACCAGAGAACAAACTTCGTTTCCAAACTCTTTGTAAAGATCAGATTTTTTTATAAGAGTGTCTTCTAAAACATCGTGCAAAAGCCCTGCGGCAACAACAGGACTTCCAAGACCCATTTTTGCAAGAATTACAGCAGTTTCAAAAGGATGTGAAAAATAAGGCTTTTTGCTAGCCCTAAACTGCCCCTTGTGTGCTTCTTTGGCAAGGTAAAATGCCTTTTTAATTAGCTTTTTGTCAACAGAACCATTATTTTTTTTAACAAGAACTTGAAGCTTTATAAGACAGGGTTTTGGAAACTTTGAACACTCACAAAATGACTCTTGCATTAATTAATAACTTCACAGCAGGTATTTAATTGTAGACGTTTATTCGGCAAAAAAAGCCAAAAAAAGGGAATTTTAGTAATGTTTTTAAAAGGTTGTATACATAATGTTTATTGGTAATATGAATAGTGATTTACTTCATCTTGAAGAAAACTATTTCTGAAGAATCGCTTAATTACCAGAATAATTTTCAAAATTCAAATGGTTGCAGGGATAATTTTTCCAATTGCAGTAATGCAAAGGAATTTAATTGTTTCAAGACAAATTCTAATCTAGGCATGAGACTGAAAAATGGCAATGGCTGGTATGGTGTAGTGGTTTGCATTAAGGCTTGTGGAGCCTTAGGGCCGGGTTCAATTCCCGGTACCGGCCCTTGGAGGAATCCAAAATGAGTGAAAAATTTCAAACTGTTCGTGGAATGCGTGACTTTTTACCAGAGCAGGCTGTGAAAAAACAATTTATTGAGGACTTGTGCAGGCAGGTTTTCGAGAGGTATGGTTTTTTGCCGCTGGAAACGCCTGTTGTGGAAGAGTTTAAGCTTCTTGCAAAAAAGGGAAGCGGCGGCGAAGCTATCAAAGACGAAATTTATTATTTTAAGGACAAGAGTGAAAGAGAGCTTGGTTTGCGTTTTGATTTGACTGTTCCGCTTGCAAGAATTATTGCGTTAAATCCTCAATTGCCAAAGCCGTTTAAAAGATACCAAATAGCTGATGTTTACCGATATGATAGGCCCGGAGCATCAAGATATAGAAAATTCACTCAAGCCGATATTGACATTGTTGGTTCAAGCTCAATGCTTGCAGATTTTGAATGCATTGCGGCATCAATTGAAATTTTACAAAAACTTGAATTAAAATTTAAGGTAAGAATTTCTAACAGAAATCTTTTGGAAGAAATTGCAGTATGCTGCGGTGTTGAAAAGGAAAATGTAAAGGAATGCTTTAGGTGCATTGACAAGCTTGACAAGATTGGAAAGGAAGGAGTTGCAAGTGAATTGAAGGAAAAAGGAATTGCTTCAAAGATTCTTGACACCATTGAAAAAAACAATATTGCAGATGTTGTAAAGCAGGTTAAGAAAAAAGAAGGGCTTGGTGAATTGAAAGAATTGATGGCTTTGCTTAAAAAAGCAGGGCTTGACAAATTTGTAAAAATTGACCTTTCACTTGCAAGAGGACTTGAATATTATACAGGAAATGTGTTTGAGATTGCAATTGCAAACGGACCGAGCGTCGGCGGAGGGGGAAGGTACGACAACCTTGTTGCTTCATATGGAGGGCAACAAACTCCGGCGGTTGGAATTTCTTTAGGCATTGATAGGCTTTTGGATACGCTTCAGAATAAACTAAATCCACAGGCAGGAGCAAAGATTTTTGTTGTTGCCGTTGGAAAAGAAATGCAGGAACAGGCACTTGAGCTTGTGCAAAAGATTAGGGCTTTGGAAATTAATGCTTCAATGGATTTGAATTCAAGGGGAATCAGCAAAAACCTTGATTATGCAAACAAGTTGGGAATTCCTTTTGTTGCAATTTTGGGAGAAAAAGAGGCTAAGAAAAAAGAATTTAGTTTGAAGAATATGAAAAGCGGAAAAGAACAAAAAGTAAAAATTGCCGGTTTAAAAAAGCTGAAAGACAAATTAAAATAGTTTTCTTTAGCTAAATTGTTTTAATGCTCCAGTAGCTCAGTTTGGTTTAGAGCGCAACATTGGTATCTTCTATGGCCAATGATAAGGAAAGGTTTTTATTCCAGAATTGCCTTATTGGTTGGACAATGAACAGGTCAGTTTTGTCTTTGATAGTCATTTCTTTAATTGTTTTAGTGATAACCAGTGGCTGTATTTTTTCAGATGTTGATGCAATAAGTAAAGTAAAAACACATCCAGCTGCTGCAGATTTTCTTGCAGAACACCCTATGGCACAGCTTACTTCAACTCTATGGAATGAAGAAGACAGTAGCCGAAATATGATAGAGCTTGTTGAAAAGTGCGGGGTACAAATTCAACCAACAGATTACTATTATGTTGCATTTTCAGATGGAGATGCAAGACTTGAAGGATGGGTTTACCAAAATACAATGAATGTTGCATGTGTTTATAGAAATGACGACCAGTGCAGTACTGATGTTGATTGTGAGGATAATTTTCCATGCACAATAAATACCTGTGTAGAAATTCCAAAAAGATGCAACACTGTTAAAATAAAAGAATGTATTGGAGGAGACGGATGCTGTCCAGTTGGTTGTACTTTTGCTGTTGACTTTGACTGTGATTTTGATGAATGCAACAGAAATTTAAATTGTGATGATTATAATCCTGCAACTATAGATGTATGCATTGGATTGCCAAAAAGATGCGAGTATGAATATATAATAGAATGCATTGACCGAGATGGATATTGTCCACTAGGATGTAAATTTAGTAATGACAACGACTGTGGCATAATCGAATGCAAAACTGCTTCTGATTGCAATGACAGAAAAACTTCAACACTTGATTTTTGTGTTGGAGACCCAGGAGTATGTGTACATCAGGAAATAACAGCGTGTGTAAATAAAGATGGTTATTGCCCGCCAAGATGTACTTATAAAGAAGATAGTGACTGTGTTGCACAGCCTGGAAACTGTGAAAGAATTATTGTGAATTGTGACGGTTTTACAACAAATATTGACTCTGCACTCGAAATGAAGGGCGATAAACTTGAGACATTTATTAATGGAATAGCAAATAATTCAAACAATGCAGGGTTGAGATTTTATGAATTCCTAAAATACAAATTTGATGGAATTGAAGCAGGTAATTATGGAACAGGAGTAAAAGAACGAATAGTCATTAATGGAAGGGCGGTTTTTGACAAAGAAACAAATAAGAATTATTTTTATTTAAACAAAAACGGATTACGCTATGAACTTGAGTTTCAGCAAGGACTTCCGGCAGTGAACAGAGTTGGTGGAAGCAAACCCTTTTTTGCAGGAAATATAGACAATGTTCCAACAGTACTTTTTGGAAAAAATGCTTTGTTTATTTCAGCAGATCAAAATACTGAAAAGATTCAAATTTTGTCAGATAGTGTTGAACTTGCGGTTAATTCAGAAAACAATGTACAAAATATGAAAGCAAAAAATGGCTTAACATATACTATGAGAATTGTAAGGTGTGATGAAGGAAGTGCTGTTTTTTCACTTTATTCAGGAGACAATCTTATTGTAAGTCAGACAGCAAAACCAGGGGACATTCTTTTCTCTGAAGAACTTAAAAAAGTTATACGATTGAATTACTTGAATAAAAACAACATTACAAAAAAATGCAATTACAAGTATGCAAAAGGAGATTACATTGAAACTTTTGTGCAAGGGGAAGAATTTCCAACAAACGATTCCAAAGTCAGCCCATGGAAAACATCACTCGAATTTAATGGAAACAGACTTACTAAAATTGAACTTAACAATTATATTTTGCCAACGTCCGAACCGCTGGAAAGCGGTGAAGACATATGGATTTTACAGGAAGGGGAAAGCATTGGGGTTGGGTTCTGCAAAGTTACGTTTTACGGTTTTGTAAGGTAAGAAGTACTTTTTTACAAGAGCAAAAAATTAAATAAGCCAAACCCCTAATAATAACTGGTTTTTATGGTACTACAGGAAGAAGCTATTGAAGCACTGGTTGCAAAATATGTTTCAAACAATATGGTGCTTTCATTTGGAACAAGCCCTGAAAGCATAAGGTTTGCAAAAAAACTTGCGCTAAAAATTGAAGAAGAGGAAATTGATGTGAAAGTTGTTCCGACAAATAGCAAAATTGCACAAATTTTGAATGACCTTGACATAAAGACAACAACAATAAATGACAGAGAAATTGACCTTGCAATTGAATTTGTCGACCTTGTAGACAAAGAATTTAATTTTATTGAAAGAGAATCAGGAAGCTTTGTAAGAGACAAAATGATTGCACAAAGCGCAGCAGAACTTGTTATAATAACAGAAACTAAAAATTACGGCAATCCATTAAAGGGAATAATCCCATTCGAAGTTTGTTCTTTTGGATGGAAGAGAACATTGCTACAACTTGAAAAGCTAGGCATAACAAAGGCAAGGGAAAGAAATGGAAAAATGTTCAAAACAGAAACAGGCCACTATGTTATTGATGTAAATGTTGACGAAATATATTCATTAGAAGATTTAGAATTTCAAGCAAAAGACATTCCAGGCGTGCTTGAAACAGGACTTTTTATAGGATATGCAGATCGTGTTTTGTTACACAAATTTTCTGAAAAAGAAAAAGACATTATTATGCTGTAAAAAAAAGAAGGCAGTCACTATTTAAAACTTAAGTGAGCTAAAATTATTCACGCCACAGTAGCTCAGCCTGGTTAGAGCGCTCGACTCATACCTTTTTCAAGGGAGAAATCGAGAGGTTCGAGGGTTCAGATCCCTCCTGTGGCACTTACTTTTATTACCAGTTTCAATCAATTAAGTTTAAAAAAAGAAAAGCTATTAATAGATTGGTAAAATGAAAATTTTGAAATATGTTTTAAGCATTCTTTTTTGCAATGCCTATCGGCTTTTGCGCTTTATCCCAAACAACGACCCAATAATGGGTTGCATGCTTCCATTCGCAAGACAAGACAACTGGTGGAAAGCACCTTTGTTTGCTTTTGTAACAATGGTTTCATTTGACTTTATTACAATGAGAGTTGGTGCTTGGACAGGCGTTACAGCAATTACTTATGCATGCCTTGCAATAATGTTCCACTTTACCTACAAAAGAATCGGAACAGTAAAATTAAGACATTATCTTGGTTCAGGTATTGTAGGAGTACTAATATTTGACTTTGTAACAGGCGTAATTGCAGGACCGGCAATGTTTGGAATTAGCATTGCACAGGCAGCAATTGGACAGATTCCTTTTACAGTAATGCATTTGCTTACAGTAACATTCTTTGTGCTGTTAATTACACCAATACTTGACAGAACAGTAATAAACAACACTATTCTTGAAGATGCAACAATAATCAACAGACTTAAGTTTTTGGTAAGGGCTTAAAAATGGAAGAAGAAAAGAAAACAAAACCAGCTACAGCAAAAAGTAGACTTTTTGACCCAAAGCTTGCAATTTTATTTATAGGACTTCTTGTATTGTGGCTTGTCTTCATAAGCAGTGTTCCGATTGAATACTCTTCACCATATGAAACAGCAACTGTTTCATTTAAGGCAATCGCAAACGGAGAAACCGTTTTGGATGCAACAGCAAAGGTTGCAAAAGGAACAAACGCCTTTGACTCCATGCAAGAAATTGCAGACATTGAATTTCAGGACTTTGGAAGCATGGGAGTAATGATTGAATCAATTAATGGAACAAAACCAAAAGAAAACGAATTCTGGAAGCTTTTTGTAAACGGCGAAGAGGCAGCAGTTGGAATAAGCAGTATCATACTTGAAGAAAACACAGCTATTGAATGGAAAATAGAATC
>JAFCCG010000064.1 GCA_017610335.1 Chloroflexota bacterium
GGTTACTAGATGGGCTTCCTTGTCCGGAATAAGCTCTAATCCGATTTTTTTTGCTTCGCCAAAAACACTTTTCAACAGCCCTTCCCTTGTTTTTGCGAACTTTTTTGCTTCCGGTGAAAAGATTTTGCCTTTTTTGACGATTTCGTACAAGCCTAACTCGCAAAAGAGGGGAACCTTTCCAACAAGACCATATTTTTCCAGGACGGGCATCACAGCATCCCTAACCCTTGTTTCCGTGTTTGCGGTTATCAGAGCAACGCTTATGCCGGAATCCACCATCTTTTTTATCCTCTTAATAGCTTTTTCATCAATTGTCCTATCAATAGTAAGCACATCATCAATGTCGCTTATTATAATTTTCCTCGCACCCATTTTTTGCACTGCCCTTTTCAATTTTGTTTCCAATTAATTTAAGGACTTTGATATATTTAATTTTTCGCCCCCACTGCCCTGCCCGCCTCTTCCTTTTTTTCCTGCTCTGCAGGGGGTTGCATAAGCTGGGAACCAAACTATCCTTTTAAGACACTAAAAGACTTTTAATAACGCAAAAACCTGACGCATTATTCAACCTTTCCGTAAACAATTCTTTCAATGAACGTTCTCTTTGTATGCAATGCCGGCATTACAAGAAGCAGAACCGGCTCAGAGCTTTGGAAGAAAAGGTTTCCAAAAGACAAAGTAAAATACGTTGGAATAATCAACATTGACAAACCAGACCTGTTTTACAAATTTGATAAAATAATCTGCTTTGAGGAAAGAATCAAAAAAATAATCCTCGAAATGGCTTATGACAACAAGGTTCGGCAAAAGATTGAAGTGTGGGAAATTCCCGACATATACGATTACCCTGACCCGGAACTAACGCAAATAATAAAAGAAAAAGTTTGTGAAAAAAGAAAGAAATAAACAGGTTTAATAGCAAAAAAGTTAGAAGAAGGTGAAGATTAAATGGTTTTATATTTTGCATATGGTTCAAACATGAATGAAAAACGAATTTCTGAAAGGATGAAAGAAGAACCCTGCAAGATTGTAGCAAAAGGTGTTTTGAAGGACTTTACCTTAAAATTTAACAAAACAGCATTTGGCAAGCCAGGTGTTGGATGGGCAAATGTCATACCAGAAGACGATTCGTCTGTTGAAGGAATTGTTTTTGAAACAACTGAAAAAGGGCTTGAAAAATTAGATAAGTTTCAAGGATTAGTTTCAGGCCACTACTATCGTAAAGAAGTGCCAATTGAAACAGAAAAAGGAACAGTTGAATGCTGGCTGTATAAAGCGGTTCCAGACCGTACAAAACCAGGATTAAAACCACCAAAAGAGTATCTAAACCATTTATTAGCAGGAAAAAAGCATTTATCAAAAGAATACTACAATAAATTATTAGAAATAGAGACAATTGATTAAAATGGATCTTGATACAGAAAAGCAAAAAATTATCGCTTGCAAGGGCAATGTCCTTGTTACAGCCAACCCTGGCACTGGGAAGACTTTTTTGCTTGCCTGCAAGTATGTTGATTTGATTCAAAACGGCTTAAAGCCTGAGGAAATTCTTTGCCTGACTTTCACCAACAAAGCCAAGTCTGAGATGGAGGAAAGGATTATTGAAATGCTGAAAGAAGAAGGCATTGAAATTGATTTGGCAAAATTGAATGTTTTTACTTTCCACTCCTATGCTTTGAATACTATTGGAGAACAGGGAATCATTTCAGCAAACCTTTTGCGTTATTCCATTTTTAGTTATTTGAAGGAAAACGAGATTCTAAACTACGGAGACGCTTACTTGCTAAGCAGTATTGTTCCAAAACTGGACAATTTACTGCGTTATCTTAAAAACTTTGGAGTTCTTCCAGAAAAAATCGATATAACAGCTTCAAAAGGCTTTTTGGAGGATGGCAAAAAGTTTTCCAAAGAAGAACTTGAAGCCTTTTTGGAAGAATTTGTTAAAATCTTTCAAGAATATGAAAAAAGAAAAAAAGGTCATGGATTAGACTATGCAGACCTTTTAATAGAGTTTTTGAACCTTCGCAGAATTGAAAAATTCAAATACACTCTCGTAGACGAACTGCAGGACGTGAACACAATTGAAGCAGACATTGTTTTGAAGTCAACTGAAAACTTTATGGCAGTAGGAGACCAAAAGCAGGCAATTTTTGGATTCCAAGGAGGTTCAATACTCAACTTTAAAAAATTCAAGCCATCAACCTCTTTTGTGCTTTCAGCTAACAGGAGAAGCACTGACCAAATCCTGGACTTTGCAAAAGAATTCTTTTCCTCAAAAACAACAAATGACAAATACAAGGAAGCGCTTTCAGACCTCCACAGCTTTGAAAACAAAAAAGGTCCCAAGCCCAAAATAATTGAAGTAAAAGAAAACCTTCACGCAGAAACAGCAGGTTTACTAAAAGAATTAAAGGAAACAGAGGGCAAAATAGCAGTAATTGCAAGAACAAACAGCCAAATAATGGCTCTTTCAAAAGAATTCTCAAACCAGGGAATAGAACACTCTTCAACACACTTTTCTGCCTCTGGTGAAGCAAAACAAAACATTATTGCTTTTTTGAGAGGAATGTTTTCCTCAAAAGCAGACTTTGTCAAAAACGCAATGTTTACACCATTCTTTCCAATTCCACTACACACAGCTTTTGAACTCGCCGGCAAAAAAAACCTTTCAATTAACGAAATTCTTGAAAAAGCACCGGAATTCAAAAAACTTCGAGAAAGCGTTTCAGGAACAGAAGAAATACATATTCTGTTCAAAGAAAAAATCATTCCACTTTCAATAACATACGGCAAAGAATACCTTTTTGCCGCACTAAGCTTACAAGATGCCTGCTCAGAAGCATTACGATTGCTTGAAGACAAAAGCCTTGAATCCTTTACAGCATACCTTGAATCCTCTGATTTGCTGGCACAAGAATCTGACACAGAACAAAAAATTGTGCTAACCTCAATTCACAAATCCAAAGGAAAACAATTCGACACAGTAATATACGTTCCAAAAAAGACAAAAAATACAGCAAGCTTTCAGGACACAGTAGTTGAAGCAATCTTAAAATCGCACAAAATTAATGCAGTTGAAGAGCTTGAAGAAGAAAGCCTTAGAGCAGACTTTGTTGCACTAACCAGGGCAAAAAAACAATTGTTTGTTTTAACAGACAAGCCCTCAAACTACTTAAACGATTTTGCAGAGGTTGCAGAATCTCCTGAAAGCCTGCCTGCAGAACAGGAGTTTGACGAGGTTGAAAAACGCGCCTACAACCTTTTCCTAAACCACGAATACGACAAAGCCAAGGAATTGCTTGAAAAACGCAAACCCTGGCTGAAAGACTTTGTTAAAAGGCACTTTGAAGGGCTTGAACGTGTTTCCTTTTCTGCATTACAAGACAATCCATATGATTA
>JAFCCG010000065.1 GCA_017610335.1 Chloroflexota bacterium
GTGGGCTTGAGCAAAACCAATAAAAAGTATTTGAAGGAAAAAGTATGAGGATGAAAAAAGAGTTTTTGGCAATCTGTTTACTAGGCATACTCCTTGCTTTAAGTGGCTGTACAACTAGCTTAAACAATTCAACAGTAACTGTATAAAATTTAAGTGGAGAGGAAATTACAAGCGTAATCGTTGAAACTAGAAACAATTCTGTAGCTCTTGGCAGCATTGCAAATGGAGAATCAAAAACTACAGAACTGACCAACCCCTTTGGAGAAAGTGACATAAGACTAACTTATGTGTTAAAAGGCGAACCACAGGAATGGAAAGGCGGGTACATAGAATCAAACGGATGCTATAAAGCAATACTGACAATTAACCAAGACGGAAGCGTGGATTCTGATGTCTCACTACAATGATACTAAAGCCTCTTGCGAGCGAAGCGAGCACGAGGGATTGCTTGCGACGAAGTCGCCACTTTTGCCAGCTTTTGCTAAAAGCTGGAAGGCAATCGCTCACAGCCCCGCCGGCTGTGTCATCGAGCCCAAGCGAAGATGGCACCCGCACCAGCCGAGCGTGACGGCTTTCGACTCCCACCCCCTCGCTTAGCCTGCTGAACGAAGTGAAGCAGGCTTTTTGGAGTGGAACCGTGGAAAGTGCAAGCAGATTTTTCCGCTTTTTAACTCCACCTCCTCGCTATCAAATGGCAATTCTTTTATTAATCAAAGTTGCTTAATTTTAGTGATATGCCAATCAGAAGCATTAAGTCAAAAAGAAAGGGCTGCAAGCCTCTTGTCTTCTTTAAGGGGAGTCCTGCAGAAGCAAGAGAGAACGCAGAAAAACTCCTATCTAAAGCTTTTCAAATTGCCGAAAACAATTTGCCAGCGCAAGAGATTAAACAAATTAAACAGTATTTTGTCAGCGCAATAGAAGACCCTAAAAGACAAATTGTTTACATACCAACATCTGTTGGAAGGATTGTGCTGCGAATAAAAGATTTGAAAAATGGAATTGTCTGCGTTTATCAACGCCCGGCAATACATGGAGTGAGAAAGAGAAAGTCAACCAGGGGAAAAGAAATTGATTCGTTTGAAGCACTTAAAAAAATACTTAAAAGCGGTTTTAGAACAGTAAGCGAAAAGACCAACGTTTTCACAGGCTCTGCGGGCAAAGAAATAAATAAGAGTTAAAACTATAATATTGGAAATGGAAAAAGAAATTCTTTTAATTGGATTGCTGGCTTTTGCAATTGCATTAAGCGGCTGCATTGAACCAGAACCAACAGGGCCTGTTTGCGGCAACGGAATATGCGAAGATGTAGAAACAGACCTCAGCTGCCCTGAAGACTGCCCTTCATATACGACAGCGTGCATCAACGAAAGCTGCACTGTTGTAGAGGGTTCCGGCCCTGAAGAATGCCAGGTTGATTCAGACTGCCAGGCCGATTCAGGCAATGGCACAAGCTTTGCTTCAGCAATTGTGATTCAGGCAGACAATGAAGAAGAAGGTATTGCAATGGAATACGACTGGATTTATTATAATGGCTGTGAAGGCAAGGGCGGAGCTGTTGATGTAGAAATGCAGGAATTTCAGGAGCAGGACGGGCAATTGTTTGACCTGCTGTACACTGTCTGCGACAATGGCGAAACGATTGTTTACTACTTTAATATTGACAGCTTTTTTGGAAAATGGGAATCAGAATAAAACTTGGATTTTTGCTGTCTTTTGCCATCCTGCTAAGAACTTAATAGATAATCTGCGGTATTGACAGAGTAAACAATATTGAGAAAATTATGAGAAGTGCAATAAACAGGCCAATAAAGTAGATTGCCCCAAGCTTGAAATCCTTTTTCTTAAAGCAAATATAGCCTGCTGCAGAAAACCCTGCAAAGAATATTGTGAACAGGAACGGCACCCAAAAATAAATCTCAAAGAATGCAATCCAAAGGAAAAAGCCTATTGTAAGAACCGGTATGACTGCAATTGCCTTGAAAATTATATTGTTCTTGAATTTTTTCTCAGCCCAAAAGGCGGCTGCTCCAACACCAAAGAAAAAGATTGAAAGCGGAAAAACAATAAAGGCAAAAATAATGGAGAATATGGCAATTGAAAACAAAATCTCGAATAGTTCATTCAACCACCTATCGGGTGAAACATGAACGGGGGCATATTCCGGCTTGAAAGGCTTTTCAGAGAAAAAAGAATCTGTCAACAGCTTGCTTGTATTTCCGTTAAAGACCGATGAAGTAATGCAGTTCCCTTTTTCAAACCCCTTGCTTTGGGCAAAGCTTGGGTCTTGAACGGCATATTGGAATGAAAAATAGCCCTCTTTGTCATCAAAGCAGTTTTCTCCAATCAAGAAAAGCTTTACATCTGTATGGCCTTCATTGACACTTGTCATATGCATTGGATAAGTTGGCTCAAGAGGAGTAAAGCTGTATTTTAAAGGCGTGCTGATTCCAAGGCTAAGGGTTGCCAGTACGGTGACAGATTGCAGGTTTGCGGCATCACATTCCTCATAATAGGACATTTCACTTTCAAAAAATTCTTCAAGTTCTCTGGCAATATACGGCTCGAACATAAGCCTTTCATTAAGGTAAAATGCTTCAACACACCCCCTGTCATAATCAGTGATTACAATGCCAGGATACTTGTTCTGCAAGTTGACCTTGTTGGCAATAAAATAAAATGGCTTATTGTAATTGACTTCCAATCCGATATAATAATCCAAAACATTTTGCTTGCCTTCCGGAAAAGAATAGCCATTTTGGTTAAGCCAGTCAAACAGGGCACTGCCGTCTGTTGCTTTCAAAATCGTGATGTCATAAATATCAAGCTTTTTTGATTCTATTACTTCAACTTTTGGCGCTTCTGAACTCATTCTACCTAAAGCAGGAAATGCCATTTGCATATCATTTTCCGGTTCAATTCTAAACAGTTCTGCAATTTCAAAGAAAATTTCCTCACTTGCCTTATCCACTTCAGGCTTTGAACTGCTTTGAATGGGAACAACCCATGCAAAGTCCATTACTTGGTCCATTGAAACTTTTGTTGAAATAATAAGCTGTTCCTGGCTCCCATCCCAATACAAGACAGCTTTTTGTTCCGGAACAAAAATATCTCCATACAACCCGTAATCAGGAGGCATTATGCATCCGTCGGCAAAGGCGCAAGAAAGTGAAACAAGGCAAATTAGCAGAACCATTACAGCACAAATTAAATGAGTTTTAGTCATAATTACCGAATTATTTAATGTTTTAATTGTTTATTAAATTTTCTTTTTGTTCAGTAACAAGGTAAAAAAAATTATTTTTGTTTATTGGGAATTTCTTCAGGAAAAGACTCGTCAAACGCTTCCTCTTCAACAAGCTCTTCTTTGGAAAATTCACCTTCTCCAGGAAGCTCA
>JAFCCG010000066.1 GCA_017610335.1 Chloroflexota bacterium
CAAAAGCTAGAAGTGAACCAGCTATAAATAAATATGCCAGTTGAATGCTAATGTATAAGGCAATGAAAAAAACAGAATACAAAAAAAGTAGGATAGACCAGATCACTAGGGACAGTAAAGCGCTCAATTTAAAACCTAATTTATAGATTTTAAGAAATAAATCCTTTAAATCCCATAGATTGGCTAAACTAAGAGTTCCAATAACTAAAGTTATGAGAAGAACAAGACCAAGAATATAAAGTGTAGAAGCGAGTGCACTAAAGGTAAAAACACCATTGGAAGCATTGACTAATGGAGGCGAGATTATCTCCCCAGCTTTGAGATAAATTGGAATAAGGATGCCTAAAACTACAAGTTGTAATTCAAATGAGACTTTGTCGTTTTTAAGTAATGTATTATTTAATTGTTTTTGGGTTTTGATTAACTTTTTAACTTCTGGAATTAAGCGCTCTGAATCTTTTTTCTTTGCCATTAATTTCTTCATTTAACTGATTTCTATAAAAACCTTTTCACCAAAGGTGAAAGGTTGAAGGTGGTAGGTAGTAGGTCGTTTGACCCTTTACCTATCCTTCTCCCTCTTCGGATGTCTGTGCTGCATGTCTATTCTTTTCCGAAGGTGTTTTATCTGTTTTGTTTTTGCCTCCAGAAATTTCTTAATGTCTATGCCGTCTCTTTCAATCATTGTTGAGGCATACTGCGCGCCAAGGAAGTATGGCATCAGGACATAAGTTGCTCCGCTTTCGTGAAGCTTAAGTGCCTCGTCAATCTGGTGCGAAACTGCAATTATTATTATGTTCTTGTTCTCCCGCCGGGCCTGTTTCAGAATCAGCAGGTTTGTTTCAAGGTCAGGAATTGTTGAGACTATCATCTTTGTGTTCTTGAAATCAAGGCTGTTTAAAAGTTCAAGGTCATTTGCATCCCCATATTTGCAGTGGTATTTTTTCTTTATCAGGTCATTAATCGTGTCAGGATTGTAGTCTACAACAAGGAAACCTTTTTTCAGTTTTTTAATTGACTCCATTAAAATCATTCCGGTCCTGTTGCAGCCAAACAAGATTACCTCGTGGTGGTGTTCATGCGGTTCTTCTGCGGCTTTTCCTTCTACGCGCGGTCCCGGGCGCTCAAAAATCTTCAGGTATTTTGAAATTTTTGAATAAATCCTGTTTCCGTGCTCAATAAAGTAAGTGGAAGCAAAAAAAGTTATTATCCCAATTGCAGTGACCATTGAAAGAATGCTGTCTCCAAGGTGTCCCATGCTTACGCCAAGTGCAACAAGAATAAATGAAAACTCGCTGATTTGCGCAGCTGCGATTCCGGTTAGGAAGCTGTTCCTGCGGGTGTATCTCATAAATCCCATCAATGACATAATCATTACCGGAATTCCGAATAGTACAAGGGACGAAAATATTGCGATTGGAATTATATATTCCATAATGTTAACAAACATCATCTGTGAGCCGAGCAGGACAAAAAAGAAAAGCAGGAAAAAGTCCCGCAGGCTTTTCATTTTTGCCTTGATTTCATAGGCATACGGCGAGCCGGCAAGAGTTACACCTGCGATAAGTGCGCCGATTTCAATTGAAAAGTTCATGTACCCGAAAATTGATGAAATCAGGATGAGCCAGCCAATTGAAAAGAGCAAAAGGAATTCCTGCGACTTTGCTATTTTTTCATGAAGCTTTGGGAGTATCCAGAGGCTGAACACTGTAACTGTTGCAAGCATTCCAATTCCCTTTAGTATTGTATCCAGCGTCATGTTTATTGAGTAAAAACCGCCGGAAAATGAGGATATTGCCATCAGGATTATGATTGCGGCAATGTCCTGAACAATAAGAAGCCCGAGCACAATTCGGCCGTACATTGTTTCAAGATTGTCCTTGTCAGAAAGCAGTTTTACAATTATGATTGTGCTGCTGAACGCCATTGCAAATCCGATGTACATTGATGCTATGTTTGAAAAGCCGAACCATAATGAAAGCAAATAAGTCGGGATAAACGTGAATATCATCTGTCCGACACCGGTTACAACTGAAACTTTTCCAACGCTTCTGATAAGTTTCGGGCTTAAGCTGAGCCCTGCAATGAACAGCAGGAATGCAATGCCCAAATGCGAAAAAGCACGGACACTTTCAGAGCCAACTGAAGCATTCAAGAAGTAAGGGCCGACAATAATTCCTGTAATTATGTAACCAATAATAAGCGGCTGTTTCAGAACGCGCATTACTGCAGAAACACCAACTGCAACTAAAATAATTATGCCGAGTTCAATGAAGATGTGTTCTAACATAATTTTGTGTTAGAAGTCTTTGTTTAAATGAGTTTCGGAAGTGTGCAAGTAGAATGCGGGGGAAGGGATTCGAACCCTCGAAGTAACTCCGAATCGGAACCTGCTGTGAAATTTGTTCCGGTTCCGATACCTCCAATAATAGATGTGATTAGAATGCGGGGGACGAGATTCGAACTCGCGAAGTCACTAAGACACTAGGCCCTCAACCTAGCACGTTTGGCCGCTCCGCCACCCCCGCAATTTTATTTTTTCTTTTTCGTTTTCCGTTTCTTCTGCACTGCAGAAAACGCACCCCTTATCATCTTGGGATTCCAGTTAAATTCCCGAAGCTTTCTGCGAATTTCCTCTTCGGTGTATCCTCTATTCAAATGGTTGTATATATATTTCTCTAATTCTGCCAGTTTAGGGTGTTTTGGCTTGATAAAACCGCGAATCAGGTAGTTGCGCGTGTCCTCATTAACCATCAGGACAAATATAACTGCTCCAAGCCCGCCGAGCATTAGTATCCACATAAAGTAATCTGCCGGCGCTTCAACAGTCGGGGGCAGTGCGCCTTCCAGGCCTTTTGCTATTTCTGCCGGTGTTACATTTTCAGTATCCTGCAGCATTACGCTTAAGCTTCTTTCCGGAGTTATGAGCCCAAAGTTTAAAGCATCAATACAGCTAATGCTCCATGTCCAGTCGCCACTGGCAAGTTCAACATCTGTAAAGTAATTAACTGCGCCATTTTTAATTTCAGTGCTGACTGCGCGTGTGCTCTTATTTGTTATAAGCGAGCATTTGCTAAATTCGTTTTGGGATGTTGGCCTGTAAGTAAACCTTATATTCCCAGTTGCATCTGTAATTCCTTCTTCTGGCTCAATTAGTGAAATTGTTACTGGATTTGAAAGCGGGAGTTGCCACCACACATCAATTTTTCTGCTGTCTGCAGTCATTGACATGCCGTCAGAGTCTGTGCAATTTACTGTCCAGAGCCACGTGCCGTTCAATATTTTAATGTTTTTGAATGTGTTCTCTTCTCCCTTTGAAATATCATTGCTGGTTTCATTTACGTAAAAACTGGCTGTACTAATTTTTTTGTTATATAA
>JAFCCG010000067.1 GCA_017610335.1 Chloroflexota bacterium
AAATACTTGTTTGCCCTTTTTTGTTGGTATGTTTGGAAAGGCATATCTTGCAGCAATGGGCTTAATGATTTTCTTAATTGGAACAGGCATGTCGCTTGTTGGAGAAATAATCTTGGAAACCTGTGACAAAATTGCTTCAATGCCAAAAGGAATTGAAATAGCATTCAACCCATGCGATATCTTTACCGCATTTCCAACCATAGCAATTGTAATGCAGGTTTTGGGAATAATAATTGCAGGAGTAACAATTTTCTTTATTGTAAAAACCCTTAACAAGCCTAAACTGATATGCCAAAATTGCAAAGAAAGAGCTCCGGAAAAAAGTAAATTTTGCCCAAAATGCGGAACAAAACTTGAAAAAATAGTTAAATCCGCAAAGCCCAAAGAATAAAATAGGAGAAAGAACTATAATAATGCAATGAAAAAGAAGATTTTAATTTTTGGAATCCTGATTTTAGCAATTGCCTTAAGCGGCTGCGTAGAGCCAACGGCTCCTGGAATAGTTTACAAATATGTCTGTTCTAACGGCACAATAGTCGACACTCCAGGACTTTGCCCAGCAGAAACAGAAATTAATTTAGACATTGTTTGCGTTGACTATTGTGAAGGAATAGAACCTGAAGCAAATTCTGTTGAATACATTAAGGCTGAAATGGCTACTGCAAACTACTGCAATGTATCAGAAGACTGCAATGTTTCCGACACAAAATGCCCTTTAGGATGCTACAATCTGGTGAACAATGCAGAGCTTGGCAGAATAAATGCATTGGTTGACGATTTTAAACAAACCTGCTTTCAAACCTGCACTCCTTTAACAGAAATAAGGTGTAATGAAGGAAAATGTGTTCCTGTTGATGTTGGAATGAACTAATGCAGAAATAAATTAAAGCAGGAATAAAACTAAGCCAGTAGTTTTACCAGTCCTATTAACACTGGAAAGTGCAGGAAATAAATTATTAGGCTGTGCCTGCCGAGAAAGGAAAAGAATGCGATTAAAGGGTTTGCCTGTATATTTGGCAGCAAAAAACTTCTTTTGCCATCAGGGTAGAAAACATTTCCTGCAAATATTCCCAAAAGCACCAGACCAAACCAAGGAAAGAGAGGGAAATAATCAAAGCTTTGAAAACCAATTGGTCTTAAGCCAATCCACAAAAGCCAAGGGCTTTGGATTAAAATTCCAGACACAAAAAACCCTGCAATTATTATAATCCACCCAAGGAAAAAGTTTGTTGCCCTTCCTTTGAGGAATTTAAATGCAAGAAAAGGAAATGCAAGAATTATTGAAATTCCGATACATTGCAGTACACCAAAAAAGACAGTGTATTGCGGGGAGAAAAGAAAAGTTATTAATGCTATTATCAATCCAAGGAAAAAAATCCACACACCCCGTGATAGGTATTTGCAAAAAAGGTCAATTCCATGCTTGTGTTTTTTTGTTCTGTTATAACTTAAGGTTAGGGAAATTCCTACAAGAAAAATAAAAGCAATTGCTGCAAAACGCCCCATTAAAAGCAGAATGCCAGATGTTAATTCAAAAGAATAGCCTGCAAGAAAATTCAAAGCAAACAAGAAATGAAAGGCAATCATTGCAATTACCGCAATGCCCCTTAAAGCATCTATTTCAAAAAAACGAACTGAATTTCTGAAATTTGCATTGCTTGCCATAATTATTCCATTAATAGTTTACTTTTTCTTTTTTACTAAATTTCGTTTAAAATAGTCTTCTGTTAATAGCTCACATTTATCGCAAGCAGTTAATATGCGATTTGACATAGAGAAAATTGAATTTCTTTGCCTGTCAGTGTAATAATATAAAATAACTTTAATTTGTTTTTTTTCTCTTAGGTTATTTAGGATGGGTGTGAAATCTGTATCACATGCAAGTAATATTACTGTTTTGATACCCCATTCCTGTGGAGCTTCAGTTAAATCCATTGTGACCAAAGTGTCCACCCCTTTTTGTGTAAAGCCACTTTCTGTTTTCTGCAAGCGGCCTTCTCTCACAGTAATCTCCTTTGTTCTCTTAAGTTTATCAATAAAAGAGTCATAACCTGCTTTCATCCTAATCTCTTTTGCGTTCGGGTTATGACTTTGAAATGGCGGGGCATCATAATAGAAAACATGCTGGCACCACAAGCTTTGTTTTATTGCAAGGTATTGGGCGAATTTCAAAATATCTACTTTGAGATATTTTCCTTTGCCAAAGCATTTAGAGATTTTGGATAAGTAACCTGCATCAATAAAAACAATAGTTTTCTTTAAAGCCATTAAAACTAAAATAGGTTAGAATAAGAATAAAAAACATCTAGTGTCCCCGTAAGAACACTAGGGATCATATTACTAATATTATTGCAATAGCCAGTATTTAAACATTTCGAAAGGTTTCAAAATACTTATTTTTTATAAAAACTGTTTTTGTTTTGAAATTTCAGCACCCTAAAATGGCAACATATGACAGTTTAAAAGAGGCAAAATACCCTTTTTTGTTTAAAGCTTACTTATATAAAGGTTTATTAATAACTTAATTCTCTTTATTCTTGAAGGTGAATTAAATTGGAAAACAAGTCACTTGTAAGCTTTGTTGAAAAAAAGCCGCTTAATATTGCAGGCTATACTCTTATTGAAGGATTTCCAGGAATGGGCCTTGTTGGAACAATTGCAGTAAAATACTTAAGTGAAAAAATTAACTGCAAGGAAGCAGGATATATTGTTTCAGAAACATTTGTACCAATTATCAGGGTACACGATGGCCTGCCAGTGCATCCAAGCAGGATTTATGTAAGCGACAAACACAAAATAGTTCTTCTTGTATCAGAACAAATTGTGCCACAGGTTTTTACTAACAGAATGAGCAAAGGAATTGCCGACTGGATTCAAAAAAAGAAAATTGGAAGAATAATTTCTTTAAGCGGAATAAGGGCTTTGCCAAAAAAAGAAGGAAAGGAAACAGTTTACGGAATTGCTTCAGACGATGCAAGCAAGAAAATGCTTGAAAAATACAGTATTGAAGTGATAAAAGAAGGAATTACAAGCGGAATAACAGCATTAATGATGCTTGAATTCAAAGACCGTTCCCTTGAAGCATTCAGCCTTTTGGGAAATGTGCAAATCGCCGCAGACTATAAGGCAAGCGCTGCCTTAATTGAAAAACTTAACGAAATGTTTTCATTTGAAATTGACACCGCACCATTGAAAAAAGAAGCAAAAGCAACAGAAAAAGCATTGCTTGAACACCTAAAGCAAATCAAGCAGACAAGCGGCGATACCAAAAAATTCGAAACCGAAGCCCATACCCCGATGTACACGGCAAAGCCTTAAAAATCTGAAAAGGTATAAAATAAATCAACTAAACAACAGGAGGAAAAAAATATGCTGAGAAAACCACCAAAAAAAAAGAAAAAGCAGTCACCTTTAGTAGGAACATCAAAAGGCCAAGAGGGAAGATTTAGGATTTCAGGAAGCAGATTGGATGTTACACGTACACCAGATCGCATTGTAGTAAAAAGACCTCCAAAAAAACAAAAGGTTATATATGAATAAATTTCTAAAAAAATAAGGAATAGTGCAAGAAATGGCTAATAGAAGAAGGCACAATAAGCTGCCGGTTATCGGAAGAGTTAAGGGGCAAAGAGGTCGTATTGTCGTAAAGCCCAGTGAATTGCATATAGACAGGCAGCCTGACAGAGTTGTTGTCCACAATGACTCAGAAAGAAGGCATGTGTCAGTTGAAGGAAGAGAGCACCATATCCATATTCACCCGGAACCACGGGCACCAAGACCAGAAACAAGAGTTGCTGAAAGGCCTTTCTTTGACTTTAGAACAATGCATGAAGAATTAATAGAACAACGAAGACAAATGATTGATAAAGCCGGCTTTATATTTGGAGTAAAAACACCAGAATATAAA
>JAFCCG010000031.1 GCA_017610335.1 Chloroflexota bacterium
CTTAAAATAATTAATATCTCTTTCCTTGTTTTTATTTCTTTTGCACCCGCTAAAAAACAGCTTTTTTTTTGAATTGCAATGTTTAAATACTTTCTTGTTTCTCTATTAGTTTAGTTTAAATGAATTCAAGGGCACAATCTGGCTTGGAATACCTAATGACCTATGGCTGGGCATTAATTATGGTTGCTACTATAATAGGTGTTCTGGTTTTTTTAGTTGGTACTCCGACACAAACAGGATTTGACTGCAAATCAAGTGATCCGCTTAAAATAGATTTTGTAGGAGCCCAGTTTGATGCAGTTAATAACGACAATCCAGATTTCACAGCGTGGTCAAATGGAAAAATTATTTTACGCAATCTTACAGGTGGCAGAATTAAAATTATGCGCCTGGAGCATGATGCTTACTTTTGGGGTGAACCCCGAATTGAAACAAGTCTTTGTGGGGCAAGTGGCTCTTTCACATCTGTTCAAATAGCTCCTGGAGAAAATTTCACTATAGAAAATAACACTATAATGTATGATCCTGATAATAGTACGCCTGAGTTTAATTGTGACCAAACAGGAGCTCTATTCAACAGGACCTTTGGAAATATTTACATTACCTATCTGGACCAGCTTGGCTTGTCCAACGAACTTACTCTTTCCTGTCAAAATTTTCCTTTAGCTTAAATGTTTTGCTTCCAGCATTTCTTTTACTTCTTTGACTGCTTTATTCAAATTATATTCTGTAGGAATTGCCATTATTTTTATCTTTCCGATTCTGCCAATTTTTTTAAGCAATTTCAATTCTATTGCAAGGTCAAAATCATGGCTTGAAACAGGCTGTTTTGTCTGCAGGTTTTCCAAATCTTCAATCAACTGCACTTTTTCAATACCAAAAGCAACATCCATTATGTATAAGTCTTCCTTTTTTTCCACCTCATCCAATGACTCAACTGCTTCAAATTCAATGTCTTTAACCCTTCCTTTCAGCCTTTCAGCAACCCTTAGCGCAAGACTGTCTTTTTCAACCAATGAATTTCCAAAAACAAAAATCTTTATCACAATTGTTCCCTCACTTACCTTTTTAATTCTTTAAGCATTTAATCTTTTTGCTATGGGTCATAGAACCGGATTTTTCTTAGTGCTCCTTACTGCGATTATTAGTGGTGTAAGTATTTTTGCAAACAGCTTTGCTGTTCAAGGATTTAATCCTTTTGCATTTACTTTTCTCAAAAACGCAGTTGTAGCAGTTTTTCTTTTTTCAATAATTCTTTTACTCAAAGATTTTAAGGCAATTAAAACCCTTTCAAGAAAACAATTGTGTCAGCTTGCAGTAATAGGTCTAATCGGCGGGTCAATTCCTTTTCTTTTGTTCTTTTATGCATTACAATTTACAACTGCAATAAATGCAGGTTTTCTGCATAAAACTCTTTTTCTTTGGGCGTCGCTTTTTGCCCTTTTCTTCCTGAAGGAAAGACTTGATAAAAAGTTTATTTTTGCCGCATTGCTCTTGCTTGCAGGCAACTTCATGTTTTTCAATATCTCTTCCTTTGGCCTTCCTGAAATGCTTATCTTAACCGCAACCTTTCTTTGGGCTGCAGAAAATACCCTGTCAAAGCACGTGCTCAAAAACACAAGCGGAAGCATTGTTGCATTTGGAAGAATGTTCTTTGGAAGTATTTTTATCCTTGCATTCCTTGCATTCACAGGCCAAACAGTTTCAATTCTTGTCCTTCCAATGCAGCAAATCCAGTGGGTTTTGATTTCCTCGGTTTTCCTCCTTGCTTTTGTTTTTACATTTTATTCGGGTCTAAAGCACTTGCCTGTTCATAAGGCAACAGCGGTATTACTTCTTGCCCAGCCAATAACCGTATTTCTTTCCTTTGCCTTTTTGGGAACATCTGTTTCAATCCCGCAAGCATTTGGCTTTCTGCTGATAATTTCAGGAATCTCTATTGTTTTCGGCTTTGGTTTTTTCCTAAATGCAATAAAAACAAAGAGGCCTTCAATTGCTTCGGAAAGAAATTGACGCTTTGAAAAAGGTCTGTTTTTACTCAATGCCGCCAAACAGGCTTGGTTATTGCGGCCCTGCTGAAAGCTGGAAAGTGTTTCAAAAATTCATTTCAAATCCCAATGAAGAAAACGCAGCAACTGCACAAAAGCAGCTAAAACATTTTACCGCATTATTTCCTTACCTTGAACTCATTGCAGATGCAAACAGCCTAAAGCCATTTGACCTGGACGTAATTGAAGCCTACTGGACTGGAAATTCTTTGCTTGAAAATGTTTCTTACAGTGAAATTCAAAAAACAATTCTTTCATTCCAAAACTTTGGCTTGCCAAAAAGCATTGCGGAAAAAAAAGCATCACAACTTCCAAAGCAAATGCTTCCAAACCATTGCATGCATGTCCTCTATATAAATTTCATTTCCCAAAAAGTAAAACCAATCGTCCAAAATCTTTCAAACTGCCTTGTGCAATGGGCAAAAGTAATTGATGAAACACCTAAAGAAATCAGGGCAAAAGGAATTGAGCTTTTCCAAGAGGCAGGGCAATTAAAGCTAAAGGAAAAAGAGAAAACGCTGCAAAATCCTTTTGGTTTGAAGCTGAAGACAAACAACTTTATAACTGTGCATTGGGACAATGCAATAGAGCTTGTTTCAAAGGAATGTCAGAAAAAGCTGGAATCCTATACATTTAAAAACATAGAAATGGTTGATTTATTCACTGGTAATAGAAAATGACTCAAAAAGCGCAGGCAGCCTTGGAATATTTAATGACCTATGGTTGGGCATTAGTACTTATAGCGACTGTTGTAGCAGTACTTGTCTTCATCACAAGCAGTCCGGAAAGTGGGGCGGTTTCCAGCAGTGACCCAACAAAAATCATGGTAAAAGGTTATTCTATTTCCAGTTCTACAAAGCAAATAAAGCTGCAGAATATTACTGGTGACTTAATTGATGTAACAAAGGTTACTTTGACTGGCAATTATTCTGCCGCAAGCTGTTCGCTTAATGGAAATGCGGTAACTTCCGGCGTTGGCATAAGCCCTGTTATTGAAGTTGGCAGAGGCGCTGACTTATATGTTGAGTGCAGTGATGTAACCGGAAATGGTTCTGGAACAATTGACATCTATTACACAGACTTTGCTAACCTGCAAAAAAGCGTTGGCATTACCGTAAGCGATGACGAGACAGCACCATTCTGTGGCGACGGATCCTGCAATGGCTCTGAGACCGCTTCAACTTGCCCAGGAGACTGCCCGCCTGTTTGCGGCGATGGTTTTTGCACTCATGATGAGTCTAACTCTTATGCGTCGGAATATTGCCCTGAGGATTGCTTCAGCTAAAACCTAAAATTGCAAAAACAAATTATTCAAGATGACTTCCCATTCTCCAATCCAATTGGCTATTTTTATTTTTTTTTCTCCAAGCAAGGTTATAGCCCCCTTTGCCAATGCTCTTTTAAGGGTTGATTATACAATTATAAACAATGCGAAAGAATACTGCAACAGCAGCTTTGCTGAACAATCCAACAACGCGAATAATTGATTTTAAAAGAAATTCACCGGAGCAAGGGCATGTCTAAACTAGTGGATAAATATGGTTTCATTATCCTGATTGCTCTTACAGTGATATTTATTTTCAGTTTTTCAGAATACTATTTTTATTCTTCAGACCAGACAACGCAGATTACCGCAGTTCTGCATTTTTTTGATAACGAACTTTACAAAAAAGACTTTGAGATGCAAATGATTAATCCCCCCTTGGTAAAGATGATTCCCCACCTCCTGCTTTTTGCTATTTCAAAAGTCGCGCTTATTCCGGTTGAAATTATTTATTTTCTTGCATTTGTGATTACAACGTTTTTTGTGCTTTATCTAACTTACCTAATTTCATGCAAATTAATCGCGAAAATGCACATTGGCTTACTAGCCTGCCTGTTGTTGCTTCTTGGCAGGGGAGAATGCCTGCTATCAAATTTTATGGTGATTACGCGCAGTGTGCTCCCCTTTTTTCTTGCCGTGCCCTTCAATTTACTCGCTCTTTATTTGGTGCTTAAAAAGAGGTATTTGTGCTCTGTTTTCATTTGCGGCATATTATTTTATCTCCACGGACAAATTAGCTTTTTTACTTTTCTTGCGGCATTGTCAGTTATCGTTTTTTACAAAAAGGACTTTAAGCTCTTAAAAAAAGCCATTCTTTTGTATACCCTAATACTATTGCCTGCGTTGTTGTCGCTTCTTCTGGCATTTGCTCCATTTACCCAACCAATTCCAGAATACTCCATAAAGGAATTAAGCCTGTTTAGGGTGCCTCTCCAGGTGTTTCCTTCGAATAACATAATTTTTTTATATGGCGGGCTAATGTTTTTCATTGCAGCGCTGTTGAAGTTTAATAAATTAAGAAAGGAGTTTTGTTACTGGAATTATACGTTATTAGCCATTACTGCATTCGGAATAATATTTACGCGGTTTATTCCAATTGAGTTTGTAATGCTTTTGTATCCCTTTAGAGTCGACGTTTTTTTGGTGATATCTTTTGCAATTCTGGCATCAATTACCCTCTTTAACCTGATTGAAGTTATCCGACTTGCAATAAATAAAAAATCAATCGAGCGCCGGGATTTAACCAAGCTGCTCATATTTTTTTTGGCAATGTTTTTTGCCCTGAACCTAATTTATGTCTCTGATTTTAGGCCCCCCAGAATTGAACCCCCTGAAGACGTGTTTACAGATATCGCGAACTATGCAAGGTTGCACACGCCAAAGTATTCCTTGTTTCTGACGCCGCCTCATCTGCAAGGATTTCGCCTTTACTCCCAGAGAAGCAATGTTGTTGAGGCTAAAGCCAATGCTATAGGAAGAGGCAGCAAAATTCAAGATGAATGGTTTAACCGATTGTTAACGTTGTGCAACGTCACAGAATTTGACCAACCCTGGTGGAACCTAAGAAGAGAATGCCGTTATGAGTCGTTAACCAGAGAAGAATACCTGTCGTTGTGCAAAACGTATGATGCAGATTATTTTGTTACTCGTAATAACAGCAGGACCAAGCAGTGGAGTGACCTGCTTGTCTATAACAATTCAGAATTTGCTTTGTTCAAATGCTCTAAGCAATAGGCTAAAACCCTGTGATGTGCAGAGTAAAAAATACTGCAATTATTCAAGTCTTGGACTTTCCCCTGCTCTTCTCCTCATGTATAAGCATTAGGTTTCTTACGTATATGAATATGCCGCAACCCTGACCAACGATGAACACAGGGTCTCTGATGTGAATGGAGTAGACCAAAAGCCCTACTCCTCCAAGCAGGCTAAGGTGCCAAAAATGAACGGGAATCGTGCTTTTTTTCTTCTTCTCGGATGCAATCCACTGAACGAAGAACCTGAGGAAAAAGCAAAACTGTGCCGCAATCCCAAAGGCCAGCCAAAAATTAAACCAAATCAACCAAACACCCGCTATTCAGCTTCTGTACCAATCCCAAAACATTTTCACTCCTTCTTCAACGCCAACTTTTGGAGCATAATTTAACAATTCTTTTGCCTTCCTTATGTTCGCCCAAGTTATGAGCAGCTCCCCTGGTTGCATTGGTTTTTGAATAACCTTGGCTTTCTTGCCAATGCAATCTTCAATGACCGATATCAAATATTTCAATTCAATCGGCTTGTTATTACCCAAATTGATTGTTTCGCACCCTTTTATTCCAAGTGCTGCAATGATGCTTGAAACAATATCGGCTATAAAGGTATAAGCTCTTTTCGTTGTTCCATCTCCGTATAACTCAATCTTCTTTCCAGCAGATATTAATTTTGTAAACTTATATGGGGCCATGTCAGGTCTCCCCCTCGGCCCACAAACAGTAAATAACTTTAAACAGGCAACATTCAATTGATATAAATGATGGTAAGCATAGCACATTAGCTCTCTGGCTCTCTTTGTGGCGGCATACGGAAAAATTGGGTTATTGACATTATCTGCCTCTGAAAACGGAATTTTGTTGTTAATGCCGTATACTGATGAAGATGAAGCAAAAACAAAATTCTTAGCATTAAATTCTCTTGCAAGTTGAAGAAGATTAAGGACTCCTTTTACATTTACATCCCAGTAAGGCAAGAGGTCTTCTGCAGACGCTCTAATCCCAACCCTTGCAGCTAGATGTATGATTCCATCAAAACCATTTTCAGCAAATATTTCCCTGAGTTTATTGAAGTTTCTAATATCAGCTTTGAAAAATGTGCAATTAGGGTTTTCAAGCGCTTTTTTTACGTTCGTTTTTTTCCAAGAAAGGTCATAGTAATCATCAAAATTATCTATATTGATTACCTTATGCCTCTTACTTAGCAATTCGCATACCCAAGAGCCAATAAAACCCGCTCCACCTGTTACCAATATGTTGTTCATTTCAGCAGCTCTCTGTGTTTAAGTTTTACAAGCAAGAATGTTTTAATGGTTTCTAATAGCCTGCCATGTACACTGTATTTCGAAACCCCGTATACACGCGGATAGTGCCTGACCTTGCACTCTTTTATTTTGAAGCCCTGCAGTTTTATCATTGCTGGAATGAACCTGTGAAAGTTTTCAAAGTACCTTATTTCTGATATGCATTCCTTCCTGAACACCTTCACTGGGCAGTTGCTGTCGTGTAGGTTTACTCCCAGCAGCTTGTTGTTCAAAAAATTGCCAATCTTTGACGTGATTCTTTTGCCAAGGCTGTCCTTTCTCTTATGTCTCCAACCGCAAACGCAGTCATATCCCTTGTCAAGCTGCTTAACCATCTTTGGTATGTCTTCGGGGTCGTCCTGCTGGTCTGCGTCAATCGTAGCTATGGCCTTGCCATTCGCGTTTTTTATTCCTTCGTATAAGGCGAAGGATTTTCCCAGCCTCTTCTTCATTCTTATTACCCTAAACGCGTTGTCCTTTATTCTCAGCAATTCCGCAAGTGTTTTGTCATTAGAGCCGTCGTCAACAGCTATAATTTCGTAGTCTTCTTTACCCATTGCTTTCTTTATTTTTTCGTACATCGGAACTATGTTCTTTTCCTCGTTGTAAGCAGTGGTTATTATAGATATTTTCATAAAATTCCCTAACCGTTTCCTTTTTTGAACGATTTTCTTTGAAGCAATCCAGCACATCCCATGAGTATTCTGTACCTAGGTGTTAGGTGACAACGCATATAACTCCGTTTTTTCGTTTGTCACTGTACACTTGGTTGAGTGTAAGATATTTTAAGCTTGAGTGTGGCGTGTTGTTGTACTGCTTTTGGAACTTTTTGAGCTGTTGGTTTGCGTACTCAATACTTTGAACTTCAAACTTGTTGAGGAATCGTTTGATTTTTTTGACTACTGCTTCTGCTTTTCCGTTACATTTTGGGTTGTATAATCTGGTTCTGATGTGCTTGATGCTGTTCATGTTTGAGTCATAGGTTTTTCGATATACTCCGCCGCAGTCTGTTAGGATTGCTTTGAAGCTACCTGTTTCTTGTCTGGCTAACTCCAGGTTGTCAAGTGTGTTGTCAAGATTTGCTTTTGGGTAAGCCTTGAGGGCAAACAGTTTTCTGCTTGCATCGTCCTCGTAGAATGAGAAGCAGCAGCGTACTCCTCCTTTTATGCGTTTTATGCCCGGTCTGTGTGCATTAGCGAGAAAACCTTTCTTCGCTCATATCTCTTGACTTTGAGTTTTGGTTTGGCTTGTTTGAGAAACCATTGTTTCTTGTATCGTTGAATTGTCCTTAAGCAGATTTTTCTGAACTTGCACCAGGATTGTATTGAGGACTCTGTTTCCTGAAGCAAACGTTTTATCCTTCTCTGAATACGCTTGCATGTCTTGTTCCAAACTTGTTTGGCTGCTCTCTTGAATCGAGCTGGCAGGCCATGCGTTACTCTGTTCCTCCACCTATAAACTGTTTTTCTGGAAACACCGAGCACTTTCTCTATTTTCCGACCCGAAGCCGGATTATTCACTATCCTTTTAACAAACTCGTTATCATATTTCATTGCGGGAAACCTCCGTTAAGTTCCTAAAAACAAAGTTTCCCGCACTTATTTTAAAGTGGGGACATATCCGCTGTCACGCAACACCTAGATTTCCTTTTTTAGGCTTTCCTTTCACTTTCCCTGTTTTATAGGGCAATTCTTGCCCCCATTGAGATAAGGCAACACTGTTCCGCATTGTTTTGCTTCTTTTATTAATTTCTGGCCGTATGACAATCTCTGAAAAAGCCCTGCAATGGAAACAATTGCAACAAGCAAAAGCGCAAATTTCATTGTTTCAAATCCAAAGAGCATAGGGTAGAATGAGGCGAGAAACATTCCTGAAAGCAGCAACACCATTTTGTCACCCCTTTCCCCTATTCCGGGCCAGTTCCTATTATCGGTAATTATTACAAGTGCTACCCTTGGTTTTGCAAAGGAAACAAGAAAAGAACAGCCCAAGGCAAGAACTGTTGCAAAAGGAAACAAAAAAACAAAGGAGCCGATGAGAATGAAATCAACACTCTTGTCAATGGTTCCCTCAATATAGTTTCCAAAAAGTGAACATTTGCCAGACTGCCTTGCAACAGGCCCATCCAACAAATCCATCAAAACAGCAAGCAGGCCAAAAAAGAATGCAGGCAAAAAACTGCTATGAAACGTAAAAAAACCAGAAACCAGCGCAAAAGGAATTGCAATCAGCGAAACCGCCATAGGGTGAATCCCGGCAAGAACAAAGAGTTTTGCAACTGCATTCACGATTGAACTGCTTTTAACCCCAATCTTTGAAATCAAAAACAAGCCCCCTTTGCCAATTGCATTGCACAAAAGTAATTGAAAACACAAAGAAAAGTACCCATTATGAAATAAAGAGCCAGCATATATTTAACCTTTTTTTCTAATTTTTAATAGATATACCGACAGGTGATTTGCACTGCACATAACAGATTTTGACAAAAAGACTTTTTTGCTTGCAGCAATACTTGCACTGATTTCCCTACTTGCCTACAGCCAGTTTTTTGGCATAGAACTTATGGAGTTTGATGCCGTGCCAAAATTCGCCTTTTTCAACGAACCAAATGCAGGCCATGCCTTGAAGATTTTCACCCAGTCCGACAGCCCATTAGCATATGCAGCCTGGTACAGGCCTATTCCCTCCTTTATCTGGTGGTCCATTTTTTTGTTCAGGGGCATTGACTTCCAGACATTTCACGCATTCAATTTTGTGTTGCATGCGCTGAACACAGTGCTTGTTTTTCTTCTGGCCAAAAAGCTGGTCGGGGGCAAAAGTGCCTTTTTTCCTTTCTTGGCAGCCCTGGTTTTCGCCCTGCATCCAATCAACCTGAATGTTGTTTTGTTTGTTTCCAGGTTGCCTGAGATGATGGTGGCTTTTAGTTTGCTTGCATCTCTGCTGTCCCTGATTGCCTTTTTTGAGGGCAGGGGCAATCGCTTTTACCTGCTTTCAATTGCTTTCTGTTTTTTGGGTATTTTCAGCAAAGAAGCAGGAAGCCTAATTCCATTTGCCCTGTTTTTTTACTGCATTGCCTTTTTGAAAGAAAAAAACATTCCCAAACTTATATCCAAAGCCCTAATGATTTGCCTGCCCTTTTTTTCACTGATTGTTATATACGCCGCCTTAATGATTTTCGCTTTAGGAAAATTTCCAGGATATGGCTTAGACTTCAACTACTCCAGTTCACAACTGGCCTTTTCCTTTTTCACACACCTTTTTCTCCCAATAGGCTGTTTCACTAGAATTTTTAATACAATCCAACCAATTCTTTGGCAACCCATTATTAACATCCTGCTTTCAATCACCATTATTGCATTTGCTTTAACAATACTAAAGTTTTTTTCAAAAGAAGAACAAAATAAGCCTGCCTTGTTTCTTTCCTACTGGCTTTTCCTTTTCCTTTTTGCCTTTGTTGCATTTGGCTTTCTTCCGCCATGGTATGCATACATTCCCCTAATCCCTTTTTGCCTGCTTTTAATCTTTCTCCTAAAGAAACATGCAAAAAAATCCAGAAAAAGCTCTCAATCCCTTGTAATTGCAATAATGCTTTCACTGCTCTTCCTTTCCTTTATCGCCCTATCACCGCTTGTCGTCAGCTACAGGCAGCCCATTATTGCAGGAAAACTAACCCAAACAATTTTAAGCCAAACACAGGCTATTGCGGACAGCTTGCCTGGCCAAAGTAGGCTTTACCTTGTGAACTATCCCAGAATAATGCAGACAAAGGAAAACGGCTTTAGGCACGCAATTATCCTGGTTAACGAGGAGTCAGTGCAGGAATGGCTAAATCTTAAGCTTCCGGAAAAAAACCTCAAAGTAATTCCCCTGGTAAGTGTTGTCCTTTTTACCTACCCTCTGGGTGAAACCCAGTTTGCCTTCTCCCAAAAAGAAAACGGCCTTTTTTTGCTGGAAAACCTGGACACATCATCCGCAAAAATTAGCATAAGTCTGCCTCCGGCGCCGAAAAAAGCCAATGAAACAGGCATAATCATAAACTACAACAACGGCAAAACATCTGAAACAATAGAATTAGGCTTGCCAAACAAAATTCAGGAAAACTCATTCTTCCTGTTTTTTGACGGAAAGCAAATTCAAGTAATAAAAACAAACAAGACCGAGTGACAGTGCAATAACCGTAAAAGAAGGAAAAGAAATGCTGGAAGCAGAACATTTAAGCTAAAAGAAAAAGAAAAAACGCTGCAAAATTCTTAGGCAGCACTTTCAGAAATCATGCATTAGAATCGGTGAACTTTGGCCCAGGGTCTTTGGGCCCTTCTCCATTTTTTCTTCCTTTTTTGTCATAAATCTTTTTTTTACTGCTTCCTCTCCAAGGCCCAACCTGCACTTTTTGTACAATCCTTTTTTTCATTTAAGCGCCTCAAAAGTTTCTCTTGCTTCTTTTTCGGAAATTTTTTCAACAGCAAAGCCCTGTTGTACTAAAACAAATTCACCTTTTTTTGCCTTAATCATGTTCAAAACTTCCCTTTGTACAGTTCCTTGTTCAACAACTACTTTTTTGCCATTTTCTTTTAATTCAACCACTTTTGCAGCTATTGCTAAACACATTTTTTATTCTCCTAGACAAAAAACAATGGTTTAAATGGTTTATTAATCTATTTCTTTTAAGGAGTTAAAACTAATGACTGCTATAAATGACCGAAATAAATGTTGCTATTGTGCAGGATGCCCAATTGTATGTCCTGTTGGAGCAATAGAATTAATTGACGAAATGGTTGTTATAGATAAGGAAAAGTGCACAAATTGCATGGCATGCGTAAAAATTTGTCCTGTTGGGGCAATGAG
>JAFCCG010000068.1 GCA_017610335.1 Chloroflexota bacterium
AATGCAATTGCATTAAGGCAGCCAAGCCATGGCCAGCTGAAACCATTATGATAATGGTATTCAAGTAATGGCAAAAAAGTTGGAGGAATTCTCCAAACAGGATAAGTGGGATAATTTGTTTTAAGTGGAATTTTATTAAGCTGGTGTTGTTTTATTTTGTTTAAAATCATCTGGCCCTGTGCTCTGTCAGCTATTTCAAAATCTATTGCAAGCAAATTTCCATCAGTTGAAAAAAAATCATGCCGTCTAAAGTCAATCCAGTCAATGTAATAATTTCCATCCCAAAACAATTGGTTTATTTTGTCTTTTGTTTTTTTTGCAAGCCCTTCAAATTTTTCTTCTAAATTTTCATTTTCTTGCAATCCCGCAAGCCAGGAAAATTCTTTCAAGGCCTTGTAATAACAGCAATTTGTATAAAGAACGTTTCCAAATTTTAACACTGTTTCAGCCCAGTTTGCAAAAACATTTTCTTCAATTAAGGCATCGTTGTCTCTGTCTTTGCTTAAAAGAAATTCCATTGCTTTTTTTGCTTTTGGGAACATTTTTGTAGCAAAAGTATTGTCTTTTGTTTTCTTAACATATTCCGAAAGTGAAATAACAAACAATGCAGTTGAATCAATTACAGAACCGGCTAAAAGTTTGTATCTTGGTTTTAAATCAAGGCTTATTTGGTTTGGAATCACACCGTTCTTTTTCTGCAATGAAGCAAAGAGTTCAAGGTTTTGTTTAACCTGCTGTAGGTCCCCTAAAGCAAGAGCACCAGAGGATGCAAAAAAACTATGCCTTGCCCAGTATTGATTAAATCTTTTACTTTTCCTGCCTGCAACAATTCCTTTATTTGTATAGCAACGCCGCAAGTCATTCAAAGAAATTTCCAACGCACTTTTAACTCCTGGATGCATTACCCCAACACTTATAATTTAAGGACTTTAAGAAATATTAAACTATTGGTTGTTTAACTAAGAATAATTTCTTTTCAATTGGAGTTTAAATTGGCTTTGGCGGGATTAATATTTTTATGAATTGTTACATTTTTTATAGAACTTCATCTTTTTAACTGTTTTTTCTTAATAAGTATTTTTTTTGACAATTAACAAAATATAGTATTAAACTATTGGTTTGTGATTCATTCCCATTCAATTGTGCCAGGTGGCTTGTGAGTAAGATCAAACAAAACAGAACTAATTCCTTCCAAAGCCAGTACCTCTTCAGTGATTTTTTGCAGCACTTTTTTATCTAATGGAAAAAATCTTGCAGTCATAGCTTCCATACTATCAACAGGTCTTAGAACAATTGATTCACCAATACCGTTGATCTTTATTGGAATCATTACTGTTGGAAACTGCCAAATATCACGCATTAAACCAGCATCGGCAACAGCTCTCATTACAACATCATCTGCCAGCTGTAAAAGATAAATTCTTTCCTTAGTCAAAGTAGTTTTAATCAATTCAATTGAGTCAATGGCGTTGGGTGTGAGAAGCCTGAGAACACGATTGATTTCTTTTATTTCATTGGTAATTTTAGTGCTTGCCTTTTCAAATACTTTCCAATCAGCTTCTCCAATCAAAACACACGGATGAGCATAAGTTCTTGCATCACCCTGCACCCCGACACTTTTAAGTGGTAAAATTTTTGCCTGTAAATTAAATTCTTTTGCAATAATTTCAGCCCTTTTTTGAATTGAAACAACATCTTCTGAAATTGCATCAGAACAAAGACACCTAATAGCCAAACCAGGCCCTGGGAAAGGATGTCTCCAAACTAGTTTTTCAGACAAACCAAGTTCTTCTCCAAGTTCTCGAACCTCATCCTTGTAAAGAAGATTTAATGGCTCTACTACAAGACCTGCTTCAACCAATTTCTTAATCGAATCAACTCTATTATGGTGGGTCTTTATTGTAACAGCATACTTTGTTCCTGCAGTTTCAATTGTATCTGGATAAATAGTGCCTTGACCAAGCAGCCATTTTCCAGGATTTAAATCAAGATTTTTAAGTTCCCTGTTTTGAATGTCAATAAATTTTTGACCAATTGCTTTTCTTTTTTCTTCAGGATCAATCAGTCCCTTAACACATTCAAAAAACTCTTTTTCAGCATTTACAATGTGAAAGTTTGCAAACCCAAGTTTTTCAAGCTGCCTTCCAACCCAACTACTTTCATTCAGCCTCATAAAACCTGTGTCAACATGCAATGCATAAACTCTTTCACTTCCAAGAGCTTTATGCAACAATGCCAGTGCCACAGTACTGTCTACTCCGCCTGAAGCAAGTAAGAAAACATTTCTGCCTTTAACCTGTTTTTTTATTTCTTTACACTTCATTTCAATGTAATTTTTCATAGACCAGTCTTTTTTGCACTTGCATATGTTTAAAACAAAATTTTCCAAAATCTTCAAACCATTCGGGGTATGGGTGACTTCCGGATGAAATTGTAACCCAAAAAAGTTTTTCTCAAGGTTTGCAATTGCAGCATTATCACAATCACTAGTTTTTCCAATAGCTTTGAATCCTTGTGGCAATTTTTTTACTGTATCACCATGACTCATCCAGATAGTTTCTTTTTCCTGCAGTCCTTCAAACAATCCTTCTTGTTTTTGGATTTCAAGCTGGGCTGTTCCAAATTCTTTTACAGTTCCTTTCTCAACCTTGCCTTTAAGCAAATAAGCCATTAACTGATGGCCATAACATAGTCCAAGAACAGGCTTTTCAAGTTCGAAAATTTCCTTTGAAACCTTTGGCGCTTCTTCTTCATAAACTGAGTTTGGACCCCCACTGAGAATTATTCCACAGCAACCTTTAAACTCTTCCAAAGGAGCTTCCGGCAACACAATCTTAGAATAGACACCCAACTGCCTTACCCTTCTTGCAATAAGGTGGGCATATTGTGCTCCAAAATCAACCACAATTATTTTATTCTTGTTTTCCATAAGAAAAAAGGAGAGGAAAAGAATTTAAGCCAAGCCTTTTTTTTATGTAGCAAATTTTGCGAAAGATATTTAATAAGAAAACCAGTATTTGAATACGTGTTGGGAGTTAAGGAGGCAAGCTAAACTGTTTAAACAGTTCCCTAGCTTGCTTTCCTTACACTTATTTTTTCGGTTTTGCAAAGCATTATAACCTTTTTCTCAAATAATTAATCCTTATGCCAAAACCAAGACAAAGAAACTTAAAAAAGAAATATACAATTACTCACGAA
>JAFCCG010000004.1 GCA_017610335.1 Chloroflexota bacterium
TGTCAATGTTAGAAATTTGAAAGACTGCCTTTTGAAAAAAACATTTATTGAATCTATGAGGGCAATCACTTTGCTTGAAAGAAATGTTAAATTAAATGAATGCAAGAGTGTTGCCGGATGGCTTGAGTCAAGGGCTGATGGTGCAAAAAAACAATTGTTGCGCTTAAGAAATCCAGGCAGGCGCAAAACCGATAATGCTGCTCTAATAAGAAGGCTTTACTATGCGTCCGGTGAATTGTTCAAAAGATTGGGTCTGTCTGAAAAGGCGACGAAAATGTTTGAAAAAGGTGACCTAATAGTAAACAGGTTTAGGAAAGAGCTTTAGCTTTTTGCCTTCTGGTTTTTTTTGGTTATTTTTATCCTTTGGATTTTTGGGCCCTTTACTTGAATCATTTTGAGTGTATAGTTTTCAACGTTTATTTCTTCACCTTGATTTGGAAGCCTGTCAAGCTTTTCTATTAGGAAGCCGCTTATTGTGTTAAATCCCTCGCTTTTCCATTTTGTTTTAAGCACTTGGTTGACTTCGTTTAACGAAGCCCTTCCATCTGCTTCAAATGAACCTTTACTAACAATGTTTATCATTGGAATTTCGCTTTCGTCAACTATTTCGCCGACTATTTCTTCAAGCAAATCTTCCAAAGTCACTATTCCAAGCACTCCTCCGTAGTCGTCCACAACTATTGCCATGTTGTTTCTTGTCTTCTGGAATTCAATTAAGAGCTTGTCAATTTTTTTGGTCTGGTGGGCAAAAAGCACAGGTCTTGCAAGCCTGCTTACTTTTGTTTCTGTTTTTCCTTCGGCCAGGTAATTCCAGGCGTCTTTCACGTAAAATATTCCTTCAATTTCATCAAGGCTTTTTTTGTAAACAGGAAGTCTGCTGAAAGGCGTTTCTGCAAGCAGCTCACTTACATCTTTCAAATTTGCGTTTATTGAAATTCCCTTTACTTCGCTTCTTGGGGTCATTATGTCTTCCACGCTTATATCATTGAATTTGAATATTTTGTGAATCATTTGTTTTTCGGTTTCATGAATTGCTCCAACCTCTGCTCCCATTGTAACCATTGTTTTAATGTCCTGCTCTGTCATTGGCTGCTCTTCAGTTTTCCCAATGATTCTGATAATTATTTTTGTGAACCCGTTTAGGAACCATATGATTGGGCTTAGGATGATGCTAAGCCATTTAATCGGTCTTATTACAAAAAGTGAGATTGATTCACTGTGCTGTACTGCAAGGCTTTTTGGCGTAATTTCTCCAAGTACAAGAACCAAAAAGGTCATTATTCCGACAGAAATGCTTATTGCATAACTTGAAAACATTTGCAGTGCAACTGTTGTTGCAATTGCTGCTGCCGCAATGTTTACAACATTATTTCCAATTAATATTGTTGTAAGCATCTTCTGCGGGTTTGATTGAAATTCTTCAATAAGGATTGCCGACTTATTTCTTTTTTTTACAAGATGCCTTATTCTAATTCTGTCAACTGCAATAAGTGCTGTTTCTGTTCCCGAAAAGAATGCACTTAATATCAGCAAAACTGCGAGTGTTATTAGGTCAAGTTCTAACATAGCAAAATTAACTCTTTTGTTGTTTTTAATTCTTTTTTCACTTATTGAATGCTTTTTTTCCCAAATAAACCGCTTTTTCTCCAAGCTCTTCCTCTATTCTGATAAGCTGGTTGTATTTGGCATTTCTTTCGCTTCTCGCAGGCGCGCCAAACTTGCTTTGTCCTGCGTCAATTCCAACCGCAAAATCGGAAATAAAACTATCCTCTGTTTCTCCGCTTCTGTGCGAAACAACAATTCCCCAACCGGCTTTTTTGCTTTCTTTTGAGGCTTCAAGTGATTCACTAATTGTGCCAATTTGGTTTATTTTAAGCAAAAGCGCATTGCAATTTTTTTCTTTAATAGCTCTTGCGATTCTTTTTGGATTTGTTACAAGCAAGTCGTCACCAACAATTTGTATTTTGTTGCCAATTTTTGCAGTAAGTTCTTTCCAGCCCTTCCAGTCTTCTTCGGCAAGACCGTCTTCCAGAGAAATTATGTTGCTATAGGTTTTGATAAGGTCTGCATAAAAATCAACCATTTCGCCTGAAGAATACTCTTTTCCGTAAAGCCTGTACTTTCCTTTTGAAAAGAATTCAGTGGCAGCGCTGTCAATTGCAAGTCCAATTTTGCCATCATATCCTGCTTCTTTAATTGCTTTGCTTATAAAGTCAAGCTCTTCTTCAACAGTTGTGGTTTGTGGAACAAACCCGCCTTCATCCCCTACAAGTGTTCCAACCGCACCGAACTTTTTCTTCAGGATTTTTTCAAGAGTATGGTATGTTTCAACTCCAGCCTCCAATGCTTTGCTGTAATTTTTTGCCCCAAATGGCACAATCATTTGCTCCTGAATATCTTCCTCCATATCAGCATGCTTTCCGCCGTTCATTACATTCATTTGCGGGACAGGCATTGTAATGCCCTTGTTTCCGCTTAGTGCGGCAATATATTCAAACAGTCGCTGCCCTTTTGCAGCAGCCCCGGCCCTGCAGACGGCTATGCTTACGGCGAGAATTGCATTTGCGCCCAATTTTTCCTTGTTTTCGGTTCCGTCAAGTTCAATCATTGCATTGTCAATTTCATCCTGCTTTGTGCAATCCATTCCCTCAATAAGTGGTGCAATTTTTCCGTTAACATTTGCAATTGCTTTAAGCACTCCTTTTCCTGCATAGGCAATTCCTCCATCTCTTAATTCCACTGCTTCTTTTGCTCCTGTGCTTGCTCCGCTTGGAACAATTCCGCAAAATAGTCCATGTTCTGTGTTTACATTTGCTTCAACAGTTGGATTTCCTCTGCTGTCCAAAACCTGTCTTGCTCTGATTTTTCTGATTTCGTTTGCCATATGCATTTCCTCCTAATTTTTAAAACCGCTTTGGTAAATTGAAACAAATAAGTCATTAAAAAGCTATTTCAGCCTTGGTCTCTTTGGTTTTCTCATTGGCTTTTTTAAGGCGTTCTTCGCAGTTTTTTTTCTTGCAAGCCTTGCATTTCTGAGTTCGCGCCCGATTTTTATGTGAAAATGCTGGTTTACGTAATTTGAAAAAATTTCCCTGCATTTTTTTCTTGAAAGAGGCTTGCCTGCTTCCGTGCTTGTTTTTATTGCTCCTTCAACAAAAACGTTTTCAACAGCCCTTAATTCGTTTCTTATTTGCTGTTTGTTTAAACTCTTGTAATGGATAATGTGCGCTGTTTCTCTAAGTGCTTTAAGCGTGATTCCTGTTTGTTTGCTTAAAAAGCGTTCATATTGCTTTATTGCTCTTATTTTTTCATTACTTAGGATTGTTTTGTTTGCAACAATGCTCTCTAATGCCCTGAATTCCTGTTTAATTATATCCTGAATCATGTTTTACAATAAAAATTGAAGGCAATTCTTTTTTAAAAACAATTCTATTAATTATTTCCTGTCGGAGGCGTTTTTTTTTGAAAAACAATGAGCTGAAAATTTTTGCAGGGAGTAGCAATCCAGAGCTTGCAAAGGATATTGCTTCCTACATGAAATCTGACTTGGGGCGAATTGACATAAAAAGGTTTAATGACGGAGAACAATATGTTCGCTTTAGAGACAATGTAAGAGGAACAGATCTTTTTCTTATACAGGGTAGTTCTAAGCCTGTTTCTGAAAATTTAATGGAATTGCTTATAATGATTGATGCTGCCAAAAGGTCAAGCGCCGAAAGAATTACTGCTGTAATGCCTTATTTTGGTTATGCAAGGCAGGACCGGAAATCTGCAAGTAGGGAGCCGATAACGGCAAAGCTTGTTGCAAACCTGCTTGAAAAGGCTGGTGCAAATCGTGTTATTACATTGGATTTGCATTCTGACCAAATTCAGGGCTTTTTTGATGTTCCCCTTGACAATCTTACTACAAGGCTGAAGCTAATGCAGTATGTTAAGGAAAAAAACTTGTCTGATTTGGTTGTTGTTGCTCCTGATGCAGGAAGTGCAAAAAGTAGCACCAAGGTTTCAAAAGATTTGGGTGCAGAACTTGCAATTGTAAACAAGGCAAGACCTGAGGCTGGTGTGGCTGAAGTAATGAATATAATCGGTAATGTAAAAGGAAAAAATTGCGTAATGTTTGACGACATGATTGACACAGCTGGAACAATTTGCGCTGCGGCAGATACCTTGAAAAAAGAGGGTTGTAAATCTGTTTCGGTTTGTGCAACACATGGTCTTTTTTCAGGGCCTGCTCTTGAAAGAATTGAAGAAAGCGGAATAGATTTTGTTGTCGTAACTGATTCAATTCCTAGAACTGGTAAAAGAAGCGAAAAGATAAAGGTTTTGCCTGTAGCAGATCTTTTGGGCGAAGCAATTAAAAGAATCCACCTAAATGAATCAGTAAGTGATTTGTTTAACTGGGAATGATTTGTTTAACTGGGAATGAATTATTTGAAAAATAATTCTTTTTTTTGAAAAATAATTCTTTCAAATTCCTTTTTTACCTGTAAAGGATTCTTTCAAGAAGTGGAAGAATCTTTTTTTCAAATTGTTTTAGGGGTAGTCCTTTGGCCTGTTTTGCAACTCTTTCAAATAGGGCCAGTTGGCCCTTGCTTGCATGATACGTGTTTTGTTTAATCCAGCTTCTTGTGGCTGTTTCAGCGTTATCAATTACTGTTTTTTCAACTGCTTTTCTGGTTTTTCTTGCAACTGCCTTTTTTTTAATGGTCTTTTTTTTCACAACGGATTTTTTATTAACGGCCTTTTCGGCAACACGCCTTGGCTTTTTTGCCAGTCTCCGTAGTTTTTTCTTCCTGTAAAATTTCTTGACCCTTTTGGCTTCTGCCCTTGAAATATATCTACTTTGACCTATCCTAAAACTATTAATCCTTTTATTGGCGTGCAAAGACTTTTCTGAAAACCCAAGTTCAAGAGAAATTTTGGACAATAGCACAATGGCTCCTGTTTCTAAAAGTTTTGGAAGATTTTTTCTTTCCCTTGCCTCCTTCAAAATCTGTTGTGCCAATTCCTTTGGAATAATATACCTGTGCTTTGAGTCAATAATATCTGTAGCCAGTCCTTTTGGTGCAGGTTCCAGTCCTTTCATTATTCTTTTGAGTTTTGTTTGAATGTTTACAATGGAAATTTTCAGGTCTCTTTTTTTCCCAATGTTAATAAGGTCATTAGATGACATGCTTCCCTTTGGCATAATTGCCTTGCCTGGCGTGGCACTAATTATTTGCTTAAGTTTTTTTTCAGGAAACATCCATCCCTTTTCATTTCCTGGGATCTTTTGGGCAAATGGAATCTTTCCCCTGTTGGAATAGGCTGCAAGGGTTCTTGGATTGAGGTGGATACCTATCTTTTTTGCCCTGCTGGCAACCTGTTTTGGTGACAGAAATCCTTCTGGTCTTTTCCAGTTCCTTTTCTTTTTAACCATATTAATCTTGTTTTTGCAAAGAATATAATCTTTTCTTTTCCTTCAAAAGCCTTTAATACTAGTTTGGAGTTATTTCTTTTGATTAACATGTCAAACAATCAATTGGTTGGAATGCTTTTGCTTGGTATTGCAGTAGGCAGTTTTATTCCGAGAATTTTGCCTGCACCAGGCGATGTTGTAAATCCGTTAATGCCCTTTGCAGGCTTTATCTTCTTGGCAGCTGCAATAATAATGTTTGTCAAAGGTTAATTTCAGGACAATTGCCTTAAAGAGTTTCGACAAAAGCGGATTTTTTTATTTCACGATTTCACTCTCAAAAGTGCTAGAAAGCCTTTTAAATGTCAAATTCCTTATACCTGCGGAGATGGTTTGTTAATTATTAAGGCATCAATTAAAAACAATCAACCAAAACAAACTCACCTTGTTTGAAGGTCATTAGAAAAAAGTTTTTGGTTGTACTCGGCCATCTCCGATTTAAAGCACTACTTATTTATGGGTTTAAATTTAATTTTTTAAATTGCTTCTCTATATTTTGCTAATATATAGGATTAATCACTATGTCGTATGTAAGTCAATATATTGTGAAACTGGTGTGAGAAACTGTTTTGGTGTTCTTTTTCCCCTCATGCAACAATTTTTAAACAATTAAAGTTTACTTATTACTATGTCTGAAAAGGATAAGCTTATTGAGGCTGCTTTGTTTATGACTCCGCAGGCTGTCAATGTTTCTGACCTAATGGAGGTAATTTCAGAGCAGAACTACACGATGGCAAAGGGCATTGCCCTTCGCTTTATGAAGAAGTTCAACCAAAGGGATTCTTCTTTGCATGTTGTGCAAATAGAAGACAGGTTCCAGATGGTGATAAGGCCAAATTATGAGGAAAAGGTAAGGCACCTTGCGCAGAAGGCAATGTTTCACCCTGGTCTTATGAAAACTCTGGCTTTGATTGCGTTCAAGCAGCCTATTGCCCAAAGCCTTGTGATAAAGTACAGGAACAACAAGGCCTATGATCATATCCACAGGCTTGTTGAAGAGGGTTTTATTGTAAGAGCGCCAAAGGGAAGGAGCTATACTTTGAGGACCACTAAAAAGTTTTTGGAATGTTTTGGAGAAGATGCAATAAAACAAAAAAAGCTTTCGCCATTGCCTGGCCTTGTTGAAGACAAGGATTAGAACTCTAATTTTCTTTGAAAAACTTTGTTTTCAATATTTTTGCTTGTTGCCCAGCTCTTTCTTGCAAAGCTTGGTAATTTTTTGTTTTTTTTCACCCAGTTGTAGATAAATGCAATTGTGTCGGGGTCGTGCGGGTAACCAGAACCCATTTTTCCGTGTTTTCTGGAAAGTTTTTTTATTGCGTTGTCTCTTTCAACTTTTGCAATTATTGAGGCAGCGCTTACAATTGGATAATTCAAATCTGCTTTGTGTTCTGCTCTTATATCTAATTTGAATGAAATGTATTTTTTAATTCTTTTTCCAAAATTTTTTGCAATCGGGTCAGGTGAGTCAACAAATACTATGTTTGGCTTTTTTTTAAGATTGTTTAATAAGTAGCCTATTCTCATTGCTTCTATTTCATTCAGGCTTTTTCTGTTGCGCAGTGTGTCAATTTCTCCTGCTTTAACATGAACAGAATTAAATTCGTGCAGTAATCCAGGCAATATTTTGTTCTGCCGTTCTCTTTCTTTTTCATTCAATAGCTTACTGTCCTTAACACCAAGCTCTATAAGTTTTTCTTCGTGTTTTTTTTCAATACTTGCAATGCTTAAGACCATTGGACCCAACGCAGGGCCTCTTCCTGCTTCGTCAACGCCTGCAATTAGCATGTAAAAACCTTTATTTCTCTAGCTTGTTCAAGCCAACCTTCATTTCCTTATTTTGTTAAGACCTCTGTTTACCAAATCAACGTCTTTGTCGCATTTTTCACATTCGTCAAGCAAGTCCATGCAAAGCCTTTTGTTGTCAATTGCATTGTTTATTTCACCTGTTTCTGCGTCTTCTCTTCTTAAGGCATTATACTGGACATGAAAAAATTCCACAAGGTTTTTTAGACCATTTTGTACCTGTTCCCTTTCAGGTTCTGCATTTCTTAGCCTGCTTCTGCCCTTGCATAACATGCAATGTTTTTTCAAAAAGGCAATTTTACTGACAACAAGTTCTTCGTTTGTCGATTTAACCATTTTAATCACTAATATTATGGTAGTTGGTTATAAAAATGGTTTCTGTTTTTTTCTGTTCAAAAGAATAAAATAGTAGTTTGAAGTTGTTTAATGTAGTACAGGTATTGAACCTGAAAAAAATCATGCAAAGTTTGCTGTTGCTCTTATGATACTAATGGTTTTGTCAGCAGGGCTTTGGTTGGTTTATTATGCTCAGATAAATATTCAGGAATTCTTTGAACACTGCAAACACGAGCTTAATTCTCATATCCGTTCTCTTGAAGCACAGGGCAAGTCTGATGAAGAAATTGCTTCTAGTCTGAATGATTTTGCTGAAAAAATAGGGTGTCAGTTGATACAAGATTAGCCTGTTTTACCTGATAGTATTTGTTTTGCTTGGTGTTGCAAACCTTTTTGGTCTGCTTTTAAAAAAAGAAATTTTGTGACAGTTTTATGCTGCCACGTCTATGTCAAGTCTTTTCTTTAATTCTCTGTATCTATTTCGGATGGTTACTTCTGTTACTCCTGCAACATTGGCAACTTCTTTTTGGGTCCTTCTTTCGCCTTTAAGCAATCCAGCAATATAAACTGCGGCTGCTGCTACCCCTGTTGGGCCCCTTCCTGAAATAAGTCCTTTGTCAATGGCTTGTTCCAAAATTTTTCTTCCTTCTTCCTGAACTTCTCCGCTTAAGTTAAGTTCTGAAGCAAATCTTGGAATATAGTGAATTGGGTTTGTCAAAGGTACATCAAGTTTAAGTTCCCTAACTAGGAATCTGTAAGTTCTTCCGATTTCTTTTTTTGTCAAACCTGATGCTTCTGCCATTTCGTTTAGTGTTCTTGGTACATGGTATGTTCTGCACACTGTGTAAAGGACTGCTGCTACCACTGCTTCAATAAGTCTTCCTCTAATTAGTCCCTTTTTTACTGTTTTTCTGTAAAGTAATGCTGCTGCTTCAACAAGTGATTCCGGGATGTTCAAATATGATGCAACCCTTCTCAATTCTGTTAAAGCAATTGAAAGGTTTCTTTGCATGCTTGAACTAATACTTGCTCTTTTATGCCATTTAATTAAACGGTACATTTGTGCCCTGCTTTTGCTTGAAAGTTTGTTTCCTCTCAAATCAGTTCCACGCCTGTCAATCATTGTGACAAGACCTTTGTTGAGTTTTACATATTTCATTGGGCTTCCTGTTCTTGCCCTTTGCTCAAACTGGTCTGAGTCAAAAGAACGCCATTCTTTTCCTGAGTCAACCATGTCTTCGCTTAAAACAAGACCGCAATCTTGACAAATTAGTTCTCCTTTTTCAGGATCTCTTCTAATTTTTGTACTTTTACATTCTGGGCATTTATCAACCATTCAAAAATCACCTTTTTTTTTAAAATTTTTGTCATTTTTTCCAAAATCGGCTTTTATTAAATCAAACAGCTTACAGTAATATCTAACATTCATGATTGTCAGAAATTAGATGCTATATTAATTTGCTGTCCCCATCATTTATAAATGTTTCTTAGTCACCGTTTTTTGCCTTAAACTGTCACTTTTAAGTGCTTTTATGAAATCAGAGTGCTCTTTTTTTGCCAAAAATAGGGCTTAGGATGATTTATTCAAGTATTGCTTGTACAATGCCGTCTTGACCTGGTCTGCTTGTAACCTTTGCAGTTTGTTCTTTTCCGTCAAGGTTGATTTTTATTGTAGCTCCTTTAGTAATAATGTTTCTTCTGGTAAAAAGTCTGTTGGCTGTGTTTTCTTCAACACTTAAAATTTCTGCTTTCATTGCCTTTTTTTTGCCTTTTTCCATTACTGTAGCAAATTTTGCCCTGTATTGCTTTACTTTTATAACTGAGCCTTTTACAACCTTGCTTTTTCTTCTTTCATCATCATCATTATCATCACCACTACCATCAATACTTACAATGGTTGCTGCTGCGTCTCCGCCTCTCCATGCAAGTAGTTTGTCACAGCGTCTTACGGCTGTTCTGTTTCCGCCTGTTTTCTTTCTTTTACTTTTGGTATGCCATTGGGTCATAAAATCACTAAAAAAACGAAAATCGCTTTAATCGAATAATAATTAATTGAAATGGAAGGATTAAAAAGGCTTCTTTTTAGGTAACCTTGGGCTTGGAAGCTTTCTCTTTCTTGTTCTATATTGTTTGAGTTTTTCATGCCCGTGCTTTTTTAGCAATTCTTCTTTGAGGGCTGCTTGTTCAAAGAATTTTCCAACTGTTGGGTTAAGCTCAAGCATTGTTCTCATATCTGGTGAAAGTGCGTCAAGCTTAATTGGAATACTTATCTTTTCGCCTCTTGCCTGCAATTTTCTTATAATGCCAACAATATTTTCAATTCCTTTTGCAACAGGCAGCCATTCCATTTTGGGCCCGTGTCCATGTTTCAAGGCTCTGTTAGCAGAAGCTAAGTGGGCAAGCTCGTTCAAAAGCTGTTGCTTTAATTCACTTATTGGAATTGTTTTTTCCGGAAGTTTTGTCATCTACTTTTTCTCCTCATATTCTGAGAGCAGGACCTGCCTTACAAGCTTTGCCTTTTTTTGGCCCATGTTTTCAACCTTTTGAAGTTCTTTGCTTTGTGCGTTTACAATTCCTTTAACACTGCCAAACTTTTCCAAAAGGGACCTTGCCATCTTTGGCCCGATTAAGGGCAGTGATTCGACTACAAACCTTTGCTGTTCCCCTAAAGTAAGACCTTTTCTGCCGATACGCAATCTTACATCCGAGCCCTTGTCTTCCTGTTCTCTTTTTGCAATTACATAAATGTATTGTGCGGTTTCCCTTTTTGATTCAGTGAAAAGAATTGGTACGCGATAATTTAATGCAATTGATGTAAGCATTCCGATTATTGCATTTCTGTGCACATTTGTTTCAAACAATTTTTCCCTGTCTCCTTCAACTATTATCAATGGTCTTTCGTATGATTCAGCCATGTTAATTAATTGTTTTGAAAGCCTTCCGTCAACAATGCTTGATACAAAATCTGAAATTGATTTTCTTTCAATTGCAATTTCCTTTCCAGGAATATAATCTCCTACTTCGAGTTGTTTTTTTACAACAACACATCCAAGTTCTTCAAGCAATTCTGCAATTCCTGACTCTTGTTCTCTTATGTCTGCAAACACAGTAATTTTTCCATCGCTTTCAGGGGTAAAGCTGTTCAAAGTAGTCTGTTTTTCTCCCTTGCTTATTTCCTCATCTCCAGTATCCTTTTTCATCTTATGTAATATTCTATGCATCTTTTTTTCTTTGTTAACGCTTGTCCAATAATATGCCTCATCTCTTGTTCCTTTTGCCATTAAAATTACCGCTTTTCCTTCCGCAAGCCTTCCTGTCCTTCCCCTTCTTTGGATAAACCTTATTTCGCTTGGAACAGGCTCGTAGAATACGACAAGATCAACGCTTGGAATGTCCAAACCTTCTTCAGCTACCGAGCTAGCCACTATACAGTTAATTTTTCCTTCTTTCAATTCTTCAATTTTTTCAGCTTGTTCTTTTTGAGTCATTCCTTTTTCTTTTCCTCTTGCTGCCTGTCCAACAAACCTTTCTGATTTTATTCCTTTAATTTTGTTTAATTCTTCATTTAATTTTTTTATTGAGTCCCTGTAATGATTAAATACAATTGCACTACTATCTGGCTTTTCTTCAAATTGTTGCTTTAGTACTTTTGTAAGTGCGTCAAATTTTGGGTGAATGATTCCTTTTCCTGCAATTTCTTCAGCCATTTTGTTAACTTGTAACATTTCCATGCTTGAAAGAAACATTGAGGTTGCCCTGCTTACCTTTCCTTCTTTTTTTCTTTCCCTGTCAAGATATGAATACAATGCAGTAACTCCCTGTGTTTCAAGCAGTGTATGTGCATGGCTTGCTTTCATTAATGCTGCTGCTGCAGTGGCTGCTGCAAAAATGCTCATGTTTTTTCCATGGCTTGCCTGAATCCTTTTCCTTATTGCTGCCTGCATTTCAATTAACCTTGCTTTTCCAAAACCTTTCAGTGAATTGGTTTTGCTTAATCTAAATTTGTATAAAACATCTGCCTGTTTTTGCATAAAATGTTCAATTAATTTTATCATTGAATTAAATTCCTCAGGCAATTCAACAACACGCCATTCAACTTTTATTTCATGAGAGTATGGCACAACATCTTCGTCTTCCAATCCCTTTATTTCAATATTTTTAATGTTCAAATTCCTGCAAACTTCTTTAACATGTGCTTCCTTTCCTCCTGGTGAAGCAGTGAGGGCAAGTACTAGTCCGCCCTTGGTTTTTTTGAATTTTTTTGCAATGTAAACATAGGCATATTCTCCTACTGCCCTGTGTGCTTCGTCAAAAATTATCAAAGAGATGTCTTTTGCTGAAACTCTTTCTTTTCTAAAATCATTTTCAATAGTTTGTGGTGTTGCAATAATTACGGTGGCTTTTTCCCATTCTTTTGCTCTTTTTTTTGCAGGAGTTGTTCCTGTCAAAAGTGCAATTGATTCGTTTTCCAAATTCATTAGCTTAAGTATTGTGTTTCTATGCTGTTCACATAATGGTTTTGTCGGTGCAAGAAAAAGAATTTTTCCAGTTGGCTTTTTTTCCAAAACATCTGCTGCAACAAGAACTGCTACAATTGTTTTTCCCAAAGCAGTTGGTGCAACTACCAGGCTGTTGCCTTCTTTTGCAACAGATTCTGCAAGCTTTGCCTGATATTTTCTTTTTTCAACAATCTCTGGTTTGATAAATTTGTTTTTTATAAACTCTTTTGCAATTGTTTTATTTTTTTCAGGTTCTTTTGTCAAATCATCCTGCTTTTTTTCTTTTTCAGAGACCATACATTCAATTAGTTTGGCGACCTTTTTAAAGCATTTCTTAGTGGGTTTCCGGTGTTTTTTGCCTAAAAACGGCTTTTTTTGTCAAAAAATGGGATAAATTTAAATATTCCTTTGAAATAACCTTTATTAGGGCTTTAAACCCGATTCAAAAGGATGTGAAAAGATTATGGGCGAATTGCCGCTTGCGGCTGTTGACAGAATAATCAGAAAGGCTGGCGGAGGCCGTGTAAGTGAAGATGCTGCAGCTGCCTTATCAGAGGTTTTGGAAGACAAAGGAATTAAGATTGCACAGCAGGCAACAGAATTTGCAAAGCATGCTAAAAGAAAAACAGTTACTGCCCAAGATATCAAACTTGCGGTAAAAGGCTTGTCTTAATAGGTTTTGGGTAATTATTTAATTGCTACCAATTCATTGGCGCTTTTTCCAATTACTTTATGGCTTTCCAAAACTTTATCTAAGTTCTTCAAGTTTACAAGAATTGGTTCCAGTAGTTTTCTGTGAGTTCTTTTGTAACAAATTCTAATAGTTGGTTGTAGTGTTCTGTTTTTTTTTCGGTTAGTCCACTTTTGTCTGCCTTGTTTAGTTTTTCTAGGTATTGTGGTCTGTTTTTTTTCCTTAATATTATTGGGGGATAGTTCTTCTGCATTAATATGTAATTCATCAGCATTCTTCCTGTTCTTCCGTTTCCGTCCATGAATGGATGTATTTTTTCGAGCTTGTGGTGAAATATTGAAGCCAAAACTAGGGGGTGTAATCTTTTCTCATTTTCCTTAAACCACTTGAGCAGAATTTTCATGTCTGTTAGCACATATGGTGCAGGAGTTGACTTAAATTTTACTTTTCTTAATCTTACGTCTTTTCTCCTGTAACCTTTTCTTGAATCAATGTCTTTCAATAGTTTGCCGTGGACTTTGCAGATTAAATTATGGTCTATTTTTTCATTAAGTTTTTCAAGGAGTTCAAAGAATACTTTTTGAGTGTTTTTTAAATCGTATATTTCTCGCAGAGTTTTATTTTTTGGGGTCAGATTTTCGATTAGCAGATTTTGGACTTCCTTTAGGCTGATAGTGTTTCCTTCAATGCCGGTTGAATTGTATGCAAATTCAACTAGGAAATCCTGGAGCGTTTCCTGTTTTGTGGTTTCATCAGTTTTCTGGAATGCCCTGTTCCAATGAAGCTTGCAAGCTTCAACTTCTGTTAAGATGTTTTTGTTTAGATATTTGTTTTTCTTTAGTTTCATCTTTTTTATTTTGTTCAAATAATAATTTGATTCGATAAACTTGTCAATTGATTTGTAGGATTTTCTTATTTCCTTTGAGTATTTAGATGGCAGTTTATCTATTTTCTCTTTGATTTTAGAAAAATCGCTTCCCAAATAAGCGATGTCTTTAACTACAATCTTGCCAGCTTTCCTTATACTGGTTCTTAAATAAAAGTACTCTTTGTTGCCAATTTTTTTTCTATAAATGTAGACCATACTTTAGAACTAAGAAACAAACAAAATATAAACTTACCCTTTACAAATAGAACTCTAAAAGTAAAGGGTATATAAATGTCAAATAATGTTTTCTTGCTGCTAAAACATCATGTTTTTGGAAAAAATTCTGGGTTTTCTAAACCTTTTTTTAAAAAGGTTTGCGAAAAAAATTGTTTGGCTTTTACTTTATTGCTTCCCATAGCACTTGTTCTTTTGGTTTTATTACAATTCCTTTTGGGGTTACTTCAAAAGGGTGTACAGTTTTGCTGTGTTTTGTTCCGCGCATTTTTCTTACAAAAATGCTTCTATTTGGTGGTGTAAAATAGAGCATTATTAATCCGTCTGCCATAAATTCTTCAACACCGTATGCACTGAATACATTTCTTTCACTTTTTGTTTCAGATGTGAAAACTGTTGTGCAATCCAATTCTTTTAATCCGTCTCCAAATTTGAACAAAATGTTTCTGATTGTTGAAGGATCATCTATTAGTGAAGCAAATGCGGTTGTGCTGTCAACAGCAATTCTTTTAATTCCAAGCTCTTTTACAATTCCGGTAATTGTTGAAAGTTCTTCTTTTACCAAATCTCCAAAACTTTTCTTTGGTGCGAGGTGCATTCTGTAAATGTTTATTTTTCTTTCTTCCTGTAATTGTCCAACATCCCATCCAAAACTTTGCATATTCCACGCAATATTTTTTGCATTTGCTTCAATTGTTACAAATAGTCCTGGTTCATTGTAAAGCAATGCTCCGTTGTAAATGTATTGCATGCTAAAGATTGTTTTGCATGTTCCTGTTCCGCCTGAAAGTAATGTAGTGCTTCCTATGGGGAAACCTCCTTCGATTAATTCGTCAAGACCTGGTATTCCTGATTTAATTCTTTCCAAAAAAATACACCTCTTTTAATTCTTTAAAATTAGGTTTTTGTTTCTTATAAATCTTTTCTTTGGGGTTTTTGACAACACTATTTAGCTATTTTTCAGGTCTTTTATCTGTTTCAAAACTTGTTCTCTTGTAACATCAATACTGTTTTCCGTGGTGTTTACAACAATATCGTAGTTTTTTTCATCCAAATAGTCAACGTTGTAAAGCTTTCTGTATCGTTTTTTGTTCATTTTCATTCTCTGCTTCATATTTTGCACAGTTTCCTTAACACTGGAATTGCCTGTTTCGCCCTTTCTTTCATCTTTTCCAAACTGTGTATCCCTGAAAACGCGTTCAGCGGCTTTTTTCAGGTCAATTTTTACAAAAATTTTTATTGAATTTGGAACAAAATGCCATGCAACCCTTCCATCAATTACAAAATCGTCTTCTTTTTCTCCAAGTTCTGTTGTCCTTTTGTCAAGCTCGTCATCAATGCTTCTGTTTTTTTCCATCTCGTGCTGTATCTGCATCAAGCCAATTCCTTTTTCTTTTGCAATTTGCCTCAAAAAGTCGCCGGCAGAATAATGCGTTAGCCCAAGAGCTTTTGCAATGCCCTTGCCCAAAGTGCTTTTTCCGGAACCAGGGTAGCCTGTAATAGTAATAATCATCTAATAGAATAAACTATTTCAGATAATATAAATTTTTCCTGTTAGCGCAAATACTCTAAAGTATTCTGCCAAATGCCTGGGGTGATTGCAGGGTCATAATTGAAATAAATTGTTTTTCCAATTATTAGATTTTTTTCTACAATCCCTGGATAATTTTTAGTTTCTTCGGTACTGTTAATATATGCTACTTGTTCTCCCAAAGGCTTTACATCAAATGTTAAAATATTCAGTGGTTCGTATCTTGGGTCTGCTGGAGCTGTTTCAATTCCCTTCATTATTTCACTGTCTTGTTCAAGTCTTTCAATTGTACCGGAAACCATAACAGGCTGTGTGCAGGTAAGAATTCCTTGTGCTACTTCATCACATTCTACCGGAATTAAATTTCCAAATGTTTCTTTCCAGCCGATTACATCATTGGCAATTCCTGTGCCATATTCTCCGCCGCTTCTGTAAATTCCTGAATCCATTACTACAACAAGCTTTCCTCCAGCCATAACATAGTTTTCAATTGCTTCACCCAAAGCCCTTGAAACGCTTTTGTCATAAGGTGTTGCTCCCAAATGCTGGTCAAGCAAAATAACATCATATTGCGCAAGCTGTTCTGCAGGGTTTACATCAAGGTCTGCTGCGTCCTTTATTCTGTAATAAATTAAATCGCGTTGGTTATCAAGTTCTGTAATCAATCCAGTACTTGGCTGGCCTATAATAAGCATTTGTGTTTGGTTATTGCCTCCAATTCCCGGAATATCAACCATCCCAATCTTATTTATGCCACTAATAATTGGGTCTGAAAAAACTACCAAAACAGCAACAATAACAATTACTGCAATAACAGCAATTACAATTCTTTTGTCAATTTTTTTCGCAGGCTTTGCCATTCTTTCAGGCATTATTTCGTCTCCAGGATATCCTGTGGCAATGTCTTCGTCTCCTGGAAAAACTCCTGACATTTCATCATCCATGCACTAAAATACATGTTTTTGCGTTATAAATACTTTTTCATTTTTCAGGCGTTGTGAAAATGGCCAGTAATTTATAAATATCCGCATTTTTACTCAACCAGTTCCAAATTGTATGCAATTGCCTTGCCGATGGTGATCTGACAATTAGCCTGATGTGCTCAGAGTAATATAGTTTTTTTTTCCTTGTTTCAGAAAAACTGTTTGTACCATTTTTCATATTCTTTGTGGTTTCCAATGAAGTAAAAGCGAACTTCTTTGTTTTCTTCAAAAGTTCTGTAAATGATTCTGTTTTGGCCTATTTCGTTAACAAAGAATTTTGCGCCTTTCTTGAGGTGTCTTTTTTCTGGGAATTCAAGGATTTTCTTTATCTTTTTTGCAACGCGTTCCTTGGCTGTATTGTCTAAACAGCTAAAGTATTCTGGCCATTTCTCGTCAAAGGATTCTTTGTAAATGCTAATCACTTCAAATGCTTTGCGTATTCGCCAAGAGCCTGATCTGCGTTGAGAATTTTTCTCTTGCCTGCTTCGATGTCCTGGTCTATTCTGTCAAGTTTTTTGTTGACAAGTTCTACTTCATTAAAGTGCTCTTCTCCAAATTGAACTATTGCCAGTCTTGCAGCTTCGGATTGGGTGTTTGCATAACCTTTCTCAACCATGCTCTCTAGTATTTGTTTTGTTCGTCCTCTAAAATCTACATTCATCTAAAATCACCTGTAAAATATGGTATGATATATGTGCGACATATGATTTAAATATGTTTCTATTAGGTGTATATTTGAATCAGATTTTATTGGTAGTTGTCTCGTCATTACATACAGTGCTCTATAATACTGCTTTACAACTTCTCTTTTATTCATTTTGTATAGCTCATACTACTTGCCGATGATGATCTGACAATTAGCCTGATGTGCTCTGGGTAATATGCTTTTTTTATTGAAAGTTTTAAGAGCCTGTTTTTCGTTCTTAGGTTTTATGAGGCCCCCAACATAGTTTTGCTTAAAGACCTCTTTTCCTTGATAGTATATATGTTCTATTCCTTTGAAATCTGCTATAGTGCCTTTGCTTGAGTCCTTATATTCCCATTCAGCTTCTTTAAAATTTTCTGGGCCTCTGAACGGTCTTGATTTTTTTACCTGTAATAAAGCTTTTTTTAGAAAACAGAATGTTTTTGAAGCAAACTCTTTCTTTTCTATGTATTGTGGCAACATTCCTCCGGCATAAGCCATTGCCCAAAAAGGCTTGTTCTCAAAGTAAACAACTTCTTGACCTGTGGTCATGAAAAAGCCGGCATAACTATCCCTGTAACGCCAGTTTCCTTTCCTAAATTCCAATTCTTTGAAACCTGGTCTTTGAGAGGAAACTTCTTTACTGTTGCCTGCATAGGTTTTGGTCTTTGCTTCCACAAGAAAGTTAGCTAATGCATTAAGGGCCATTTTCATAATTTCAACTCTAATTTTTATTTTCTTTCTATTATTTTTTTGCCTTCTTCTGTAAAATAAATCTTATTTGTTTTGATTCAAAATGTAGTTTCAGTTTACTTTTTTGAACGGGTTTATTGTTTTTATCCATTTGACTTTTTTGAAGTCTTTTTCGTTTTCTGTTATTATTGTGTCAATACTGTTTTCTTCCATTGTTGCAACGATTAATGCATCCCAGAAAGGGGTTTTGTATATAGCTTGAACGTTTATTGCTTCCAAGATTGTTTTTTCGTTGTATCTTAATATTTCAAAGCCATCAAGGTAATCTAATACAATTTGCTTTGCTTTGTCAATCTCTAAAGGTCTTTCTATTTTGCTTGTGATAACTGAATAGAACTCTGCTAGGTTTTGAATGCTTAGGACAGAGTCCTCTTTTTTCCATCTTTCCTTAACAAGTTCTTTTGCTATCAGGTACTTTTTTGTTTCGCTTTTGTCGTAAGCATAAACTAAGATGTTTGAATCAAGTAATTTCAATTCGCTACCTTCTGTCATATATTTCTCCCCTGGTCTTTACTTTTATTTTTCCCAGGTTAAAGCCTTGGTCCATCCACTTGAATTGCCTCATCATTGCCTTGTGTTTTCCTGTTTTGCTGGATAACAGTCTAAGAGATTCGCCAACTACTTTTGCCATGGAGCCCTTTTTATTATTATACTTGCTTCCGGCAATTGACCTAAGGGTTTCCTCGTCTTCATTCTCCAAAGTAATTGTTACGTTTCCCATAAAATCACCTATAATTATATACTTACAAAACCTTTATATACGTATATGCTATTCTTTAAACCCTTTTGCATGACTTATACTTATTGCCGATGATAATCTGACGATGATTCGGAGTGCAAGCCAAATTCCTATTATGTTTTTTTATAAAGGGTTTTTGCATGGTTTGTTTTTCAGAAAACCTTTCCAAATCCTTAAATAATACCTTCTTCCTTATTTTATTCGGTTTTTACAAATGACAAACAAAGCATATTCAGGATATCTTAATCCAAAATATATTCCAAAAGCAGACCTTGTTGCAGCCTTTTACCTGGAGCCTGCAGCGTACGTTTCCTTTGAGGAGGCGGCACAGGCTGTTGCATCAGAGTCAAGCATTGGAACCTGGACAAATCTTTCAACACTTTCTCCAAAAATGAAACGCAAACTTCACGCCAGAGTTTTTTCATTAAATAAACGTTCTAAAATTGTAAAAATTGCCTATCCTATTGCATTGTTTGAAAACGGAAGCGTGCCCCAACTTTTGAGCAGTATTGCGGGAAACGTTTTTGGAATGAAAGAAGTCAAAAATTTGCGGCTTTTGGATATCAATTTTCCAAATCGTTACATTCGTTCTTTCAAAGGACCTGCTTTTGGAATTGAAGGAGTAAGGCGGATTTTAAAAGTTCCAAAAAGGCCATTGCTTGGAACAATTGTAAAGCCAAAGCTTGGATTGAATGAAAGACAGCATGCATCTGTTGCCTTTCAGGCCTGGCTTGGAGGTTGTGATATTGTAAAAGACGATGAAAATTTAACAAACATGCGTTTTAATCATTTTGAAAAAAGGGTCAGGAAAACTTTGAATGCAAGAGACAAAGCTGAAAAAGAAACAGGTGAAAGAAAGGCTTACATGCCAAATGTCACTGCTCCATTTGGAGAAATGGTAAAGCGGGCAAAGTTTGCAAAAGCGCAGGGCAGTGAATATGCAATGGTTGATGTGCTTTCAGTTGGCTGGTCTGCTTTGCAGGATTTAAGAGACAAGGATCTTGGGCTGATATTGCATGCGCACAGAGCAGGTCATGCTGCTTTTACCCGTTCTTCAACTCATGGAATTAGTATGCTTACAATTGCAAAACTTTGCAGACTTATTGGAGTGGACCAGATTCATGTTGGTGCAATTGTTGGCAAAATGCATGGAGGCAAGAAAGAGGTAAAGGCAATAGGCGAAGAAATTGAGAACACAATTGTTTACAAGGGAAAGGGACATGTACTTTCAGAAAACTGGCTTAACATAAAGCCTGTTTTTGCAGTCTGCTCTGGCGGTTTGCATCCTGGAAAAATCCCCCCTTTGGTAAAAGCAATGGGCAATGACATAATTATTCAATTAGGCGGCGGAATTCATGGACATCCTCTCGGAACAAGGCATGGTGCAATTGCAGCAAGACAAGCACTTGAAGCTACTTTGGCAGGTGTTCCATTAAAATATGCTGCAATGAAAAATTTTGAACTCACACTTGCTTTAAGAAAGTGGAAAGACTGACAGAAACCTATTTAATGCTTTTAGAACCCATTTTTTCTAATTCAAGGTGCTATTTTTGGATTGTGAAAAAACTTATAATAAAATTGTTACTTCAACAAAAGCCTATTTTAACAATGCTGGGTTTTCAAAAGCTGTTATTGGTTTAAGCGGCGGGCTTGACAGCAGTTTGACTGCATTTGTTCTTGTTGATGCACTTGGAAAAGAAAATGTAACTGGGCTTTTTTTGCCTGAAAATGGTGAAAGCAAAAGTCAGGACCATGTTGATGCACTGGCTGTTGCAAAATCTCTTGGCATTGCATTTGAAGAAATTTCAATTGAAAAAATTGTAAAGTCTATTGAACAAAGTGTTAAATGGAATCAAAACAAAATTGCAGAAATGAATCTTAGGGCGAGAGCCAGAATGGTTTTATTATACAATTTTGCAAACAGTTTGAACGCGCTTGTTGTTGGAACAAGCAACAAATCTGAATTAATGCTTGGGTATTTTACAAAGCACGGTGATGGAGCAGCAGATGTTCTTCCGTTTCAAAATATTTTTAAGACAGGCCTTTTTGCAATTGCAAAATGCAAGGGTTTGCCTGCAAATATAATTGAAAAGCAGCCAAGTGCAGGACTTGCACCTGAACAGACTGATGCAAAAGAGCTTGGAGCTTCTTATTCTGAAATTGATTCTGTGCTTGAAGCAATTGAGCAAGGTAAGAGTGCTGAAGAATTAAAGAATGAGTTTGATGCAGGGCTTGTTGAAAGTCTGTTAAAAAGAATTGCTACAAACAAGCACAAGCAAAAGGAGGGCTGTCAATGCTTACCTTGAAAATGAAACAAAAGCTTATTGCTATTTTGTTGGAGGATCTTGGGAAAAAAGATGTAACAAGCATTTTGCTAAAGCCTGTTATTTGTGAGGCAAAGATTTTTGCAAACGAAGATGCTGTTGTTGCAGGTTTGGAGGAAGCAAAATTTTTGTTTAATTATTGTGGTGTAAAGGCTAAAGGTGATGTAAAGGATGGTCAAAGGGTAAGAAAGGGTTCTGTTGTTATGCATTTGCATGGTGTAAATCGAAAAATCTTTGAAGTTGAAAGAACTGTATTGAATATTATTATCAGGATGAGTTCGGTTGCTTCAACTTGTGCAAAGGCAAAAAAGATTGCTGGAAAAAGAGTAACTGTTGCTTTAACAAGGAAAACAATGCCTGGTTTTAATATTTTTGACAAAAAAGCAGGCAAGATTGCAGGGGTTTGGCCGCATAGGCTCAACTTAAATGAATTTGTTTTGTTAAAAGATACTCATTTACCATTTTTTGAATCTGCTTTTGGTGCTGTTGTTGTTGCAAGAAAAAAGCATGGTAAAAAAATGAAGGTTGAAATAGAGGTTGAAACATTTGAGCAGGCGTTTGATGCTGCAAAAGCAAAGCCTGATGTAATAATGCTTGATAATTTTTCTTCAAAGCAAGCAAAGTCTGCGGTCAAAAAGCTAAGGTCTGTGTTTAAGGGCCAGATTGAATTAAGTGGTGGCATAAATTTGAAAAACCTTGATAAGTTTGCTAATGCAAGGCCTGATATTATTTCAATGGGTTGTTTAACTTATGCAATTAAAGGTAAGGATTTTAACATGAAAATTTGGGCACATTGAAAATTTGAGCATGTTGAAAAATTTAGGTGTTGTTAGAAATGAAAGTTGCACTTTTTGGCGGAACGTTTGACCCTGTGCACAAAGGTCATGTGAATGCTGCAAAAGAAATTTTAAGACAGGGTTTGGTTGACGAAGTCTGGTTTATTCCTGTTTGCTGGCATGCGTTTAAGGAAAATGATAATGTTTCTTTGCTGGAACACAGAAAGAACATGATTAAGCTTGCAATTCATGGTAAAAAAGGATTAAAGGTTATTGATTTGAATGGAAATCCAACACATACTTTTGATACAATTCTTAAAGCAAAAAAGTATTTTCCTGGAAATGAATTTTTTTGGTTAATGGGAACAAACCTTGTGGAAGAATTTTCTTCATGGTTCAAGCCTGAAATGGTTTTGCAGGAAGCAAAATTAATCTTGTTTCCTGTTCCTGGTTTTGAGCATGAAAAGAATTTATTGCTTAATTCTAACAATTCTATTATTGTACAGGCAAAAGAAATTGACCTAAGCAGCACAATTGTAAGAGAAAAGCTGGCAAAAGGCGAATCTGTTGAAAATCTTATTGATGAAAAAGTTTTGAATTATATTAAAGAAAACAGGATTTACTCTGCCAGCAAGTAATTTTTTTGGGGCAAATTCCATGCTAAAACCCTTTTAATCTTTTTCAATACCAATTAATGATATGGCAGGCAATCTTTGCAGAATAGAAGTTAATTTTCAGAATGATACAAGGGCTAAGATTGCAAAAAAGTCCATTGAAAGGGCTGGTTTTGGCAAAATAAGCAATGTTTTCCTAAATGATGTTTATACAATTTCTTCAAATTTTTTACAGGAAGACTTGCAAAAATGTGCTGAATTGCTTCATAACCCGGTAAATCAGTCTTTTGCTGTTGAAAAATTTCTTTCTCCAGAAGACTTTGATTGGGCAATTGAAATAGGTTTTCTTCCAGGAGTAACTGATAATATCGGAAAAACTGCTGCAGAAACTCTTCAGGATTTTTTTGGAGAAAAAGCAAAAGAAGTTGAAGTTTTCAGCTCACAATTGTTTTTCTTAAAAGGCTCTTTTACAGAAGAAGAAGCAAAAAAAATTGGAGAAATTTTTGCAAATCCGTTAATTCAGGGAATTTATATTAAAAGCATGCAGCAATTTGAAGCAGATTCAGGAATGGATACAATTGCCCCTGTTGTAAAGCTTCATGAAGAATCAAAAGCAGGTGAAGTAAATCTTGATGTTTCAGATGAAGAGCTTACAAAGCTTGGAAAGCACGGAATTATTGACCGCATTGAATCGGATGGGACAGAGACAAGACGTGGTCCGCTTGCATTGGATCTTTCTTCGCTTCACATTATAAGAGATTATTTCAAAAAAGAAAACAGAAACCCAACTGATATTGAGCTTGAATCCATTGCACAAACCTGGAGTGAACATTGCAAGCACACAATTTTTGCAGCAGAACTTGACGATTTAGAAAAAGGACTTTACAAGGGGCTCATAAAAGCAGCAACTGAAAAAATCAGGGCAGATAAAGGCAAAAAAGACAATTGTGTTTCTGTTTTTGTTGACAACAGCGGCGGAATAGATTTTGATAAAGATCACATTATTTCAGACAAGGTTGAAACACACAACAGTCCTTCTGCACTTGATCCTTTTGGCGGCGCAATAACAGGAATTGTCGGAGTAAACCGTGATACAATGGGTTTTGGAATGGCAGCAAAGCCAATAATTAACAGATATGGTTTTTGTTTTGCCGATCCTGGGGATGCAAAGCTTCTTTACAGAGCAAAAGAAAAAGAAAATTCAATTCTTTCACCTGAAAGAATAATGCTTGGAGTAATTGACGGAGTAAATGTTGGTGGAAATTGTTCTGGAATTCCTACGCCTGCAGGATTTATGTATTTTGATGAAAGATACAAAGGCAAGCCTCTTGTTTTTGTTGGAACAATTGGATTAATGCCTCGTTTGGTTAATGGAAAAAAAGGCCATGAAAAAAAAGCATTGCCAGGCAATGTTATAATAATGGCCGGAGGCAAAGTAGGGCTTGATGGAATTCACGGAGCAACATTTTCTTCAGAAGCCCTTAGTTCAGGAAGTCCTGCAACAGCTGTACAAATAGGCGATCCGATTACCCAGAAAAAAATGTCTGATGCAATTGTAAAAGAAGCAAGGGATTTGAATTTATACTCAAGCATTACTGATAACGGTGCAGGCGGATTAAGCTGTTCTGTTGCAGAAATGGCAAAAGAATGCGGCGGTTGTACTGTGAATCTTGAAAAGGTTCCTGTAAAATATCAGGGAATGTCTCCCTGGCAAATTTGGGTTTCTGAAAGTCAGGAAAGAATGACTTTTGCGATTCCAAAAGAAAAAGCACGGCAATTTATTAATCTTATAAAAAGAAGGGGTGTTGAAGCAACAGCAATAGGAGAATTTAACGATTCAAAAAAATGTATTGTTAATTTTAACAATAAAAAAATAATGGATATTGATATGGATTTTTTACATGATGGTTTGCCAAGAAAAAAGCTTGTAACAAAACCAATGAAGTCAGGTTTGAAAAATCCTTCCTTTGAAGAACCATCACACCTTGGAACAACCTTGCTTGAAATGCTTTCAAGGTTAAACATTTGCAGTAAAGAATTTGTTTCAGTACAATATGACCACGAAGTTCAGGGTTCAAGTGTTCTAAAACCATTGCAAGGCAAGGGGCGCGTAAATGCTGACTCAGCAGTTGTTAGACCATTACTTAAAAGCCAAAAAGGAGTCGGTATTTCTCACGCGCTTTATCCAGGTTATGGAGACATTGACACTTATTGGATGGCTGCAGCTGCAATTGATTCGGCTGTTAAAAATCTTATTGCTGTAGGGGCAAAAATGGATGACATTGCATTGCTTGACAATTTCTGCTGGTGTTCAAGTAACGAGCCAGAAAGGCTTTGGCAGCTTAAAAAGGCAGCACAAGCTTGTTATGATTTTGCAACACTTTACAAAACGCCTTTTATTTCAGGTAAGGACAGCATGTTTAATGATTTCAAAGGCTTTGATTCAGATTCAAACCCATTAAAGATTTCGGTTCCACCAACCTTGTTGATTTCATCAATTTCAGTAATTTCCAACAGCAAAAAATGCGTTTCAATGGATGCAAAAGTTGAAGGAGACCTTGTTTACGCAATTGGCTTTACAACAGGCGAGCTTGGCGCTTCCGAATATTACAGAATGCAGGCTGAAAAAGCAAAAGACAAAAAGGCAATTGGCGGAAGAGTACCAAGGGTTAACGGGAAAAAGGCGTTGGCATCATACAACGCGCTTTCAAAAGCGATTGAAAAAGGGCTTGTTGCTTCAGCCCATCCTATTGGACTTGGTGGGCTTGGCATTGCAATAGCAAAAAAATGCATTGCCGGCTGCATTGGCGCAAAAATTGATTTAAAAAAGGTTCCGGCAGTTGGACTTAACAGAACTGACAGTCTTTTGTTTAGTGAAAGTCAAAGCAGATTTTTGGTAACAATTGCTCCTGAAAACAAAGCAAAATTTGAAGCCGAAATGAACGGAACCAGGTTTGCGGAAATAGGTATTGTTACAGGTGACAAGCTTGAAGTAACAGGAATTAATGGAAAGAATTTTTTCCTATCTGTTTCAGAGCTTGAAGAAGCTTACAAAAAAACTTTGAGGGATTACTAATGGTTAAAGCAATTCTTTTGACAGGATATGGCATAAACTGCGAGGAAGAAACAGCTTTTGCTTTCAAAAAGGCAGGAGCTGAAACAGAAATAATTCACGTAAACGATTTGATTGCTAATCCAAAAAAGCTTTTAGAAACGCAGATTTTTGCATTTCCCGGAGGTTTTTCTTACGGTGATGATACTGGTTCAGGAAATGCTCTTGCAAACAAAATCAGAAACAATTTGTGGGACGAGCTTGTTGAGTTTATTGAAGCAGAAAAGCTCATTGTTGGAATTTGCAACGGTTTTCAAGTAATAGCTAATTTGGGAATTTTGCCAGGAATTGAAAACAAGCAGGCCAAAAGAACAATTGCCTTAAGCCATAACAATAGTGCAAGATATGAATGCAGATGGGTAAACCTTAAAGCATTTAACAAAAAATGCGTGTTCACAAAAGACATTGACACCATAAGACTGCCTGTTGCACATGGGGAAGGAAAATTTACCGCATCGGATGAAACACTAAAGCAATTAAATGAATCGGACCAAATAGTTTTCAAATATGCTAATGAAAACGAAGAACCTGCAAATGGTAAGTTTCCATTAAATCCAAATGGTTCTTTGGAAGACATTGCAGGAATCTGTGACAAAAGCGGGCGCATTCTTGGAATGATGCCGCATCCTGAAAGAAATATTTTTTTCACACAACAAGACAATTGGACTTTGCAAAAAGAGGAATTTAAGCGTTCTGGTAAAAAAATTCCTGAAGAAAGCGCAGGAATGAAAATTTTTAGGAACGCGGTTAAATATTTTAAGTGATTTTTATGAAATACAGTGACATAGTTGATTATGAAAAACTTGATCCGGTAAAAAAAGCAGCAATTGAAAGCTTTTCGAGCACAATTGAAAAGCCTTCAAGGATTGGCTTAAGGATTGTTCCTGAAACATTGGGTGAACCTGCAATAGCAATAGATTTTCCAGAACAGGATTTTATGCTTGCTTTTAATGTAGAAGGTCTTGGAACAAAAAATATAATTGCTGACGAAATGTCAAAAGATAGTAGAGGAAAAGGCATTAAATATTATGAAACTGTTGGCAAAGACTGTCTTGCAATGTCAACAAATGATTTAGCAGCAATTGGAGCTGACGCATTTGTTTATGGTGACATTTTAAGCAGTGGCAACAGTAACTGGTTTGCTGATTTGGAAAAATCAAAAGCAGTACTTAAAGGTTTTAAGACAGGTGCTGATGAAATAGGACTGGCTGTACCATGCGGTGAAACTCCAACACTCAAAGGCGTTGTTAACGAAAGCACAATTGACATGGCGGGAGCATCAATTGGCATAATCAAACCCAAAGAAAATCTTACTTATGGTCAAAGCCTTGTTGCAGACAATATAATCATTGGACTTGAAGCAAACGGCATTCACTCAAACGGAGTTTCGCTTGCAAGAAAGGTTGCAGAACAATTACCCAATGGATATTTTACTGAAATGCCAAACGGAAAACTTTTTGGCGAAGAGCTTTTAGTACCAACAACACTTTACACAAGAGTGTTAATGGACATGCTTAACAGCTGTAAAATCAGTTATCTTTCTCCAATTACCGGACATGGCTGGAAAAAAATAATGCGTGCCAAAAAGTCTTTTACTTACAAGATTGACTTTGTGCCAGAGCCATCTGAACTTTTTAAGTTCCTTGTGGAAAAATCAGGCGTTACAGAAAAAGAAGCCTACTTTACCTGGAACATGGGCCTTGGCTATGCAATAATGGCTCCAAAGGAAAGCAGGGACGCAATATTCAAAGCAAGTGAAAAGCACGATATTAAGGCATTTGATTTGGGAAGCGTAAGAGACGGAAACAAGTCTGTTGCAATAAAATCAAAAAACATTGTTTTTGAATAAGTTTTGTAAATTGAAAAAGCTGTAATGCTGAATAATATTATTTTCGAATAGGTCTTATTCATGGAAAAAAAACTACGCAAGCTTCTTAAAAATTCAATCCAAAAAAACGCTTCAAAGAAAAAATTCGGAATCCTTTTCTCCGGTGGAATTGATTCAGTACTTCTTGCACTTCTTTGCAAAAAACTAAACCTAAATTTTACTTGTTTTTTTGGGTATGTAAAAGGAAGCACTGAAGCCAAAGACCTTGTAGTAGCAAAAAAGGCAGCAAAAGAAATTGGAGCAGATCTTGAAATTGCTTCACTTCCTTCAGAAAAATTAGAAGAGCTCATTGCAAATCTTGTGCATTTAATTGGTTCTGCTTCTCCAGTACAGGTGGGTGTTGCAGTTCCAATTGCAATTTCCTGCAAAAAAGCAAAAGAAAAAGGAATTTCAACAGTCTTTTCAGGAATGGGTGCAGATGAATTGTTTTGTGGCTATGCCAAATTTAAGGACTCCAAAGACCTTGCACTTGATTCATTAAAATTAGTAAATATGCTTCCTGAAAAAGACCTAAAACGCGATCTTGCAATTGCTTCAAGCAACGGTCTTGAACTGAAAACTCCTTTTCTTGATGCGGCAATCTTAAAATTTGCTTTATCGCTTCCAAAAATTCAAAAGCTTTCGGCTGACAGAAACAAAATAATTCTGCGCGAACTTGCTCTTTCTCTTTCTCTTTCACAAGAGCTTGCTGAAAGAAAAAAGATGGCTGCACAGTATGGAAGCAATTCAGACAAAGCAATTGAAAAGCTTGCAAAAAAGGCAAAGAAAAGTAAAACAAAATATCTTGAATCTTTTTTGGACAAGAAAAAAATTGAAGCTTTTTCCGGGAAGAAAAAAATTGCTGCTCTTTTTTCAGGGGGAAAAGACAGTTGCCTTGCTTTGTGGAAAATGCAGCAGCAGGGTTTTGAAGTAAAATGCTTGATTTCCATAATTCCAAAAAATCCTGATTCTTTTATGTACCACAAACCAAATCTTAAAATTTTAAGGCTTCAATCAAAAGCGCTTGGTATTCCACTAATAATTGAAAGAACAAAGGGTGAAAAAGAAAAAGAGCTTGCTGAATTAAAAAAAGCTTTGATAAAAGCCAAAAAACAATTTTGGCTAAGTGGTGTTGTTTCAGGAGCACTGTATAGTAACTATCAGCGTGAAAGGATTCAAAAAATCTGCAAAAGCCTTTCGCTTGAATTTTATTCGCCTTTGTGGCATTTGGGACAGCTTGATGAGCTCTTGGAACTTTTCAACAATGGCTTTGTTTTTGTGCTGGAAAAGATTGCTGCTCTTGGATTGAGTGAAGAATGGCTTGGAAAATCAATTAGTATGGCCGACATTGTAGTACTTGCTGCGTTGGATAAAAAATTCGGCTTTAATGTTGCAGGTGAAGGCGGAGAATACGAATCCATTGTTCTTGACGCACCAAACTTCAAAACATATATAAAAATTCTCAGAAGCAAAAAGCAGATGAAAAACACGTTCACAGGAATGCTTGAAATAGATGATGCAGTTCTTGAAAGCAAATAGTTTTTTTTGTTACACCGGCAGCTAAACAGGTTAATAAAAATAATTTTTGGTTAATAAAAACAATTAAATTCTTTGTAGAAATATCCTATAAAACGGTTTCCAGTAAACTTAAATAACCCAAAGTTGTTTGTTTTTAGGATTGGATGCGGTAATTTATGAATAGCAGCAAGTTGTTTTTTCCTGTTTTGTTCTTTTTTCTTGTAATTCCTTTTTCACAAGGACTTGAATGTCAGTATTCTGAAATTATTTCAATTGAAAGAAACGTACTGGCTGTTTATGATGTTGATACAAACCAGCTTATTGGAATTGAAGATGACCTTGTTTTTGAAGGAGTTAACAATCCGCCAAATTCAACGTCTTTCAATATTATTAATCCATTTAATATAGATTTGAATATTGATTTGTCTTATGAATATGTTTACAGGGAACCCTATACTGTACAGGAAACTGTTTTTGTTGAAGAAATTGTAGAACTTCCTGCGGTGGGTTCGGTTACAATTTCTCAGCCACTGATTGGTTTTCCAACAGATTTTAGGATTTTGTCAGAAAGTATAAGTTTTGAATTTTTAGATAACAATTTTGTTTTTATTGGATTTGAATTTATTGAAGAAACAGAAGAAGTTTGTTTAAATTGCCTTGGAGTTACCTGTCTTAATGATAGTGAAGCATGTTCAGCAAATACTGAATGTGGCGGAGGTTATTGTATTAATGGAAGTTGTAATAATGCGCCTGTTTGCTACAATAATGATTGCGGTTGTGATTCTGTAACAGAATTTCAGTGTCCTGATAATACAAAATGTGTTTCAAAGGCAAGTCTTCCTGTTGGTGCAACACCTGTTTGTCTTGTTGAAGAATGTGAAACTAATTTTGTTAATATAAATGGGGTTTGTTCAAAAAGAGACGGGGAAATTTGTTCAGGCAGTCAGGAATGTGGTGGAGGATATTGTGTTAGAGGAAAATGCAATAGTTTGCCGTCGTGTTATAACAATGATTGTGAATGTAATTCTTTGATTGAATTACAATGTCCTGATAATTCTCAATGTGTTTTGAAAAGTTTTCTTGCGCTTGGTGAACTGCCTGTCTGTAGTGCTGAAGAATGTGCTACAAGCTATGTTGATGAGGAAACAGGTTTGTGTGCTGCGCCATTGCCTACTCCTGTAAATGGAAATACTTCTCAGCCTCCTGTCAATGGAGCTGTTTCAATACCCTCTGCCAATGGAGCTGTTCCAACACCGCCTCCTGTAGTTGAAGTTATTCGGGATTCTACTCTAACGTATGTTATTATTGGTTTTGCTTTTATTTTTGCAGCAATTGCTGCATTTGCAATATTTGGTTTTTTGAAGGCTGAAAGGGAAAAATCCAAAGACGAGGTTAAGCTTTCAAAGTTAAAGTTTAAACTTGCAGCCGATGAAAAGCTTTTGAAATCACACGGGCTTTTGAAACAAAAGAAAAAACGCAAGGTAAAGAAAAGAAACTCAAGGACAAAAACAAAAACTGAAAAGGAAAAAATGGGTTCTGAGATAAGCGAGCAGGCTGCAAGAGAAGCAGTAAAGCAGGACCAAATTGCTGCAAGGGGGGCAGTAAAGCAGGAAAGGGTTGCTGCAAAAAATGAGCGGGCTGCTGCAAGACAAGGTATCGAAAAGGCAGCTAAAGAGAGCAAGGTTCAAAAGTAAGTTTAGATTTTTACTTTTTTTATTTCACACCTGGATGAATTAGTACATGAGATTAGTTGCAGGCAAAATCCTGTTTTTTTTTTTTGCTATTTTTGTGCTTGGAGAAAAGTTTTTTTTTTTAATAATTTTTGCAATAGTGTTTCTGTTTGCATTTCCTGCCTGTGTAAAGGCTGAGGGGTGTTTTGTGTTAAAGGAATTCTTTTTTTTAGAATCCAAAATGTTGTCTTTCTTCTTTTGCTTTTTCAAGCAAATATTTCATATATTCATCTTGTAGATTTATTACTGTTGAAAGTTTTCCTGTGTCTAAAAACTTTCCAATATTTTCCAGGAACATATTGCCGCCTACAATGTGTGGCATGCATACAAAGTCTACGCCGTTTTCATAAAGTTTTAATGAATCGTTGTAATAGTGGGCTCTTGCAAAAACTGGTACGTTTTTGTTTTCTTTTTTTATGAAGTCAAGTGCTTTTAATGAGGCTTTGATGTTTGGAATTGCCAGTATTACAAGTTTTGCATCTTTTGGATTTGCTTTTAAGAGAATATCAACTTCTTCTGCATCTCCATAGCTTGCTTTTATGCCTTGTCTTATGCAACTGTAAACAACTTCTGAATCCTGGTCAAGTACCAGTGTTGGGTAATGTTGGTATATTGCTTTTGCAATATTAAATCCCATCGTTCCTCCTCCCAAAATAAGGACGTGGTCTTTTAATTTTGAAGGGATGTTTTCAAGATTTGAAAGTTTTGTACAGAATCTTTTTCTTTTGAGTTTTTTTGGCAGGTAGATTGAGGCTTTTTCAAATATTTTGTTTATTTTTCTGTGTGATCTCATAAGGTATGGTGCAAGAATCATTGAAATTGTTATTGTTAAAATGATGACTGAAAAAAGGTCTTCTGACAAAATGCTTGCTCCTGAGTTTGTTGGGTCAAAACCCATTTGTGCAATTATAAGGCTGAATTCGCTTACGTTTGCAAGTGCAAGTGCCACCATTAAGCTTACTCTGCTTCCGTATCCTGAGAATAGTGTAAAAAGATAGTAAAAAAGCGGTTTTATGATAAGAACAATTGCAATTATAAAAATTATTAGAGCAAGTGGTATTGCTGCAAAAGAGAATGTGAGTTGCATTCCAAGTGAAACAAAAAAGATTATTACAAAGAAGTCTCTCAGGCCTCTAATTTTGTTGAATATTTCTGTATTGTATGGCAGGGTTGAAAGTGCAATTCCTCCAACAAAAGCTCCAATTGCCACCGGCAGATCCATTATGATTGCAATTGCAATAAAAATAAAGCAGCTGCTTAAGGCCGCAAGATAAAATTCTTCCTGGTAGTTGAGGCTGAATTTGAAAATACGTGGCAGAAGATGCCTGTTGATTAGTGTTGCTGCAGCAATTAAAATTACTATTTTTATTAGAACAAGAGCGAAAACGCTTGGTACTAAGATGTTGCCAATATCCTGAAGCAACGGTATTGCAAGTATTACTAAAAAATCCTGTACCAAAAGAAATCCTATCAATAGTCTTCCATGCAGTGTGTTTATCTGGTAGTTGTCCCCCAAGAGCTTTATTACAACCATTGTTGAGCTGAATGCAAGGATTACTCCAAGAAAAACAGATTGCTGGAATGAAATAATGCTTGGAAAAAGCAGGCTGAAAAGCATTACTATTGCGATTGTTATTGCAATCTGAACCGTTGCTCCTATTGCAACAATCTTTCCAATACTGAAAAATTTCCTAATGTCAAGTTCAACACCTATACTGAATAGCAGGAAAGCAATTCCCAATTCGGACAAAATTCTAATATCCTGCATGTTTGAGATGCCGATTGGAAGCCCTTGAAAACTATAACCAAGTGCTCCAAGACCTATTGGACCTATAACTATTCCTGCAATGATATATGCAAGCAGGCTTGGTTGTTTCAAAAGTCTTGCAATATAACCAAATAGCGTTGCAGCAACAACAATTAAACCAAGGTCAATTAGCAGAGTGAAATCCATTTCTTATCAGTTAATAGAAATAGATTTGGTTTATTTAAAGCTTTCTGGAAATTTTTTGGGGTGTTAATCTTTAATAAGCCCTGATTGCTTTCAGGCCCTTCTTTGATAGCTCAATTACGAGTTCGTTGTATTCATCAATATTTTTTTTACTGACTATTTTTACTTCAGCCCTGCTAATTCTGTCCAAATTTCTTACCACATTTAGGTGTGCCAGACCAAAGAAAGTAATTGCCCTTATTTTTTTTCCATTAAATTCTGGCATTGCTGCAATTTCTTTTCTGATTTGCTTCATAGTTCTTGCAATTTTACGGTCTCTGTAATACAAGTGTTCTGCCCCGGCCTTTATTGCCTGTCTTTTTTCATTTTGGTTTTCATTGGTTAAATATCTAATATAGTGGTGCAATTCTAATGTATAAAGATCTTCCATTCTTTGAATTTCTTTTGGGGGGTGTTCTTCGCCTAATTTAAAGTAAAGCCTGTTTTCAATTGCAATTTTCAATAAATTTTCCGCCCAGCCAATTGAAAATTTTTCTTTACCTCTTTTTAGCTTTTCAATTACTTGTTTAATATCTTCTTTTCCCCTATTGTTTGACAATTCTTTTCTAATCCTATTTAATTTTGATTCTATTATTTTTCTTTCACTAGGCGTTATATTAGCCATTTCGGAAATCATCACATTGTATGGCTTTCCTGCCTTTTTAGCTCTTTGTACTAT